>MGXX01000065.1:27927-81747 GCA_001801515.1 Gammaproteobacteria bacterium RIFCSPHIGHO2_12_FULL_38_11 | reverse complement strand
AAGCCATCATTCGCATTACAATCATTTCAAAACCAATTTGTGCAGTTGGCGCTAAAGGTAAATCGCGCTGTCCGATTAAGGCAATTTGATAATAGAGTTGCGCATCTTCTGGAGAAAATAAACGTGCCATATTTTTTAATTCTGAATTAAAAGCATTGAATACCGCGTTTTCTGTAAATTGCAAAACTGTGATTTGGTAAAGTTGTGTGAGTAATTCTGACAAGCAACGCGAAAAATTGACACCATTTTCTGCCCATGTTTTGGTAAGTGCCAATGCTATTTGTGCTTTGTTTTCATGAATGGCTTTTAATAAATCGGTTATTTCTGTTTGCGCAGACAAACACAGCAAGCTTTGTGTCGCTTCTGTTGTTATTTTCCCATTACTATAAGCAATACATTGATCAAGTAAACTTAAACTGTCGCGCATGCTGCCATTGGCCGCATCACTGATTAATGCCAATGCCGCAGCGTCAAAATCTATTTTTTCAGAGGTTAAAATGCATGCCAATTGCTTTTCGATTTGTTCGGGAATCATTTTGGATAAATGAAACTGTAAGCAGCGCGATAAAACAGTTGCAGGTAATTTTTGAGGATCAGTTGTTGCCAGTAAGAATTTCACATGTTCAGGTGGTTCTTCAAGTGTTTTTAATAAGGCATTGAAACTGTGTGTTGATAGCATGTGAACTTCATCGATTAAATAAACTTTAAACTTGCCTTTTGTGGGTGCGTACGGAATGTTGTCGAGTAGTTCGCGCGTGTCTTCCACTTTGGTTCGAGATGCGGCATCAATTTCATATAAATCAGGAAATCGTCCGCTGTCAATTTCATGGCAGCTTGAACATTGTTCACAGGGTGTTGCGGTAATGCCTGTTTCGCAATTTAGACATTTTGCAAAGATTCGCGCAAGTGTGGTCTTACCGGTGCCGTGTGTGCCAGTGAATAAGTAAGCATGATGAAGTTTGTGATTGGTGAGTGCATGGCTGAGTGCTGTGACGATATGTGTTTGCCCGACAACTTCGTTGAATCGCTTTGGACGCCATTTTCGAGCGAGCGCTTGATAGGCCATGTAAAATTCTCTGTCGTATTTTCTTGCTGTAGGAGCGTGATTTATTTCGTACCTGTTTCATTCTTAAAAGAGTAGTCACAAAAGCCATTACTGGCACACGAGTCTATCGCTACCGTTGCTCCCTTCCGGGCCTGGCGGGGTTTGCAACATATCGTTGCAAGGTGACCCTTATGACTACACTTTTAAAAACAGAAGGTGAATCATACCGAAGTTTTTATGTAAACGCTACATCCTATTTAGCATCTCTAATGCCTGATCATATTTCTGTTCCGTTTCTTCTTTCAAGCCCCCGGTTTCTTTTATAAATGCCATGATAATAACGCAGATAATCAATGCAATAGGAATTAAGGTTAAGGCAAAAGTATAATTGGCCATTGTGTAGTGTGGAACGCCGATTTTATCAAGACTATGATGACTGTAATCTAATAAATAACCAACTAGCGGTGTGATGAGTAAGCCGCTGAGCATAATTAATGTGTTGGTGAAAGCAACGACAGTTCCGGCAATTTTATTGGAGTAATTTTCTTTAGCAATAGCAAACACCAATGGATGTGTTCCCATTGCAACACCCATAAAGAAAAATAAAATATACAGTAAATATTCTGGCACCTTATGCCCTGTAATGAGGGGAGTGTAGAGCAAAATTGAAAATAAAATGGCCTCGATTAGCATGGTAATCACTAACGGTTTACAGCGTTTACCCACTTTGTCGGAGTAAGCGCCGAATAAAGGGCCGCAAATAATCCAGCCTGCAAAAAAAACAGACATACATAAAGGTGCTGATTCTCGTGATAAGTGGTAAACCGTCTTTAAAAAAGGAATACCAAATAAATCACCAATCACAGCTGACGGTAAATAAAACAAACAACCCACAATGCCGACCAGCCAAATTTGTGGATTTTTTCCGATTAAACACAGTTTTTTAAAAATATTGGTTTTGTCATTCGTGCTTAAACGGGTTTGATTTTTGTTTTTAATTTGAGATTCCGGAGTATCTTTTAAAACAAAAATAATTAAGAAGGCGATGAAAAGACCAATGACAATCAATATATTAATAGAACTTTGAATGCCATCATCAATATTGATTCGCGCTAGAATATCGTCTGCAAACATAGCGCCTAACATGCCTAAAGAATCCATGATGGTTGTTGCAAAACCAAAATGTCGACGTGACAACCAAACTGATGCCACTTTTAATGCTGAAACATAGGCAAATGCACTGCCTAAACCAACAACCAAACGACCAAATTCGGCCAAGTGATAATTTCGTGTGGAATAAAATATCATAAATCCAAAAACACAGGATAGACAGGCAATAAATAAAACGCGTTTTACCGAATAGCGATCGACCAAAAGCCCAGCAGGAATTTGCATGACAGTGTAAGCAATATAATAGAAAAAAGAAGTGAGGACGGAAAGTGAGGTAGCGTTAATTTGAAAAATATGCATCAGTGAACTGGACATTGTGCTGGGAAGTGTACGAATAATAATTTCAAAGAAATAATACAGACCAGCGATACTCCAAATAATCCAAGGTATTGCAGCGACTGGAATAAATCGTATATTTTTGAGATTAAGTGTTCGCATACTGGGGTCCTTATATTTTTTTTTCGCATTGTAGCAGATAAGATGTGGGAGTGGGAGTGCGTGAGTTGAAGTGGTAAAAATGGTAATTTCAGTATTTTAATTGATTAAGTATTGACTAATTCACTTTTTAATTTTCTAATACTGTCACTGCTAAAGGAGTTATACCATGATTATTGAACCCAAAGTTCGTGGCTTCATTTGTACCACAGCGCATCCTGTTGGTTGTTATCACAATGTACTTGAGCAAATCAATTATGTTAAATCACAACCAGCATTGTCGATTAAACCCAAAAACGTTTTAGTGATTGGTGCATCAACAGGCTATGGTTTAAGTTCGCGAATTGTTGCAACTTACGCAGGGGCTAAAACAATTGGGGTGTTTTTTGAAAAGCCTGCATCAGACAAACGCACAGCAACAGCAGGCTGGTATAATTCAGCTGCATTTGAAAAAATTGCCCACAACGATGGACATTATGCAAAAAGCATTAATGGCGATGCTTTTTCAAATGACATTAAAAAACAAACGGTGGATTTAATTAAGCAAGATTTAGGAAAAGTGGATTTAATTGTTTATAGTCTTGCTTCACCGCGTCGCACAGATCCTGTTTCAGGTGAAACTTATCATTCAACATTAAAACCCGTGGGTTCAATCTATCGCAATAAAACAGTGGATCCGCTTACAGGAACAATCAGTGAAATTGTCATTGAGCCTGCGAATGCAGAAGATATTGCGCAGACAGTTGCTGTGATGGGTGGAGATGATTGGAAGTTGTGGATTGATTTATTGTCTCGAGAAAATTGCTTAGCCGATGATGTGATTACTTGCGCATATAGTTACGTAGGCCCTGAATTAACGCATGCTATTTATAAAAATGGGACAATTGGCAAAGCGAAAGATCATTTGCTAGCAACAGCGGATAAATTAGATCAACAATTGCAAAAAACAGGCGGGCGCGCATTTGTATCGGTAAATAAAGGATTAGTGACGCAAGCGAGTTCTGCAATACCTGTTGTGCCATTGTATATTTCTATTTTATTTAAGTTAATGAAAGCGAAAAAAACACATGAGGGATGCATCGAACAAATGACGCGTTTATTCCATGATTTTATTTATACAGGTCGCGAAATTCCTGTTGATAAAGAGCAACGTGTTCGTATTGATGATTTGGAAATGCAAACGGATATTCAACAATCCATTGCAGAAATTTGGCATAAAATTGCAACGGATAATGTCTATGAATTAAGTGATCTCGTCGGTTATCGCCACGATTTTTATAAATTATTTGGATTCGAAGTGGATGGTGTGGATTATTCTAAGGATGTGGATGCGGATGTTAAAATCGAATCAATCTCAGAACCCCGAGCGTAAGGGAGTGGAAGCTACAGAGAGCGCAGTTGAATTTCACAATAAGCTGCGTATGAGTGAATGGAAGTGGAAGCGCTCCCGACTGCGTGAACGAAGCGAGAAAAGTGATGATCGATCAACTTAATAACAAACTCTCTCAACTTCACTTAGATAAAATTCGTCATCACATCTTTCTTTGCTGTGACCAAACAAAACCCAAGTGCTGCATGCGTGAAGACAGTTTAATCTCCTGGGAATATTTAAAAAACAGATTGAATGAATTAAATCTCACAGGGGAGGGGGGTATTTACCGCACAAAAGCAAATTGTTTACGTGTGTGTTGTGAGGGTCCGATTGCGGTTGTTTATCCGGAAGGTGTTTGGTACAAACGCTGCACGCCTGAAGTGTTAGAAAGAATTATTCAAGAGCATTTGATTGATGGTGTTCCCGTAAAAGAATTTCAAATTAACACAGAAATGCGGCCGGAAGGCTGCGTGTGAAATATCAATAGCACAGAAACGCACCCGGAAGGCTGCGTGCGAAATATCAATAGCACAGAAACGCGGCCGGAAGGCTGCGTGCGAAATATCAATAGCACAGAAACGCACCCGGAAGGCTGCGTGTGAAATATCAATAGCACAGAAACGCGGCCGGAAGGCTGCGTGCGAGTAAAGCAAATGACTACAGCAACTTTTAACCTTCACAAGATGCACGTACAACACACTAACCCAATTCAATATCAATTAAATAAAATCACTCTCAATAATTTATTAAACAAAAAACTCACTCTTGAATGGAATGGCGAAATCAATTGTATCCAATGCAATCGCAAAATAAAGCAATCTTTTCAACAAGGCTTTTGTTTTCCTTGCATGCAAAAAATAAATGAATGTAATAATTGTATGATTCATCCAGAAAAATGTTTGGTTGAAACAAGCAATAAAATCTGTGATCCCAATCATTGGGCACATCAACATTGTCATCAAAAACAAATTGTTTATTTGGCAAATTCTTCCGGATTAAAAGTCGGTGTTACGCAAATAAAAAATAATCCATCACGCTGGATTGACCAAGGCGCGGTGCAAGCATTACCTATTTTTGAAACGACCAATCGATATCAAGCCGGCTTAATTGAAGTCGCCTTAAAAAATTATGTAGCAGATAAAACAAATTGGCGAGTGATGTTACGTGAAAATGTAGCGCATATTGATTTAATCCAAGAAAGAAACAATTTATTATTATTAGCACAGAAACGCGGCCGGGAGGCTGCGTGTGAAATCAATATACCACAGAAACGCGGCCGGGAGGCTGCGTGTGAAATCAATATACCACAGAAACGCGGCCGGGAGGCTGCGTGTGAATCCTCGGATCAGATCATACTTCTTAATGATGACAATGTACTTACATTTAATTATCCCATTCTAGCCTACCCCACAAAAATAAATTCTTTGTCATTTGATAAAACATCAAAAATAGAAGGGATATTACTAGGCATCAAAGGCCAATATTTAATTTTCGATACGGGTGTTTTGAATATCAGAAAATTCAGTGGGTATTCAATTACTTTGTGTTAATTGCGGGCTTGATCACCCCCTTTGAAAAATGGGGTCGGTTTTGCGCCAGCAAAACCGGGGGGATTTATTTGTTCAATCGGACAATTAGCGGCAACCCCTGGATGACTGGCATTATTTACTAAACCTGAGCACTTATGACGATCCCAAAAATCAGGGTTCAGATGAACACGATGAAATACCGTTGATGCTGACGCTGGAACAAGGGAAACAGTGGGGCGTTCAATTAACCAGTTAATGCCATAGAAGCATTTAATTGGGTAAGGGTTTGTTTTTGCGCCAGTATCGCCAATCGGATAAGGAAAATGATCAAACATAAAATAAAGAAAATACAGCTTGGTTTTTATTCTTGGCATGTAAGAATAAGTTTCAGACACCTTCCAGCCTTTTGGTGCGTGTGAAAGATCACAACTTTTATGCGTGCAGACGATGGATTGTGGGCAGGTTAAAACAGTTCCGGTTGGCTTTGAGTCTGCGATTACCTGCGTAGATATCACTATTCCGAAGCTGAGTATTGAAAAACCTATCCGTGTTTTTGTCATGTTTCCTCCGATGAAACAATTATTATAACGTAATTTTTATGATGCACATAAAAAACGCCAGGTTTTGATGCTGGCGTTTTGAAATTTTATTCTTTGTTAAGAGTTAAGATGCTGTTCCTGCATAGCAAAGATAATATGCCAGCGTGCCAGCATTCGTTTTTGGTGCCACACATCCGGACATATAATTCTGAACAAAGTAATTTAAACCAGCCCTATCAGCCGACACAAGAATGTAATAGGCGCTCCCAGTATTATTGACGCCATATTGAAAGTCTCCATTGGTAGCAGAAATGTTGCCGCCTGGTTGTGCTGCTACAGAGCCACCAATTGTAAGTTGATTTTTACCAGTTGTGCCACATACATTTGCATATTTTACCCCGCCTCCAATTAACTGACTCGGAATAGCAACCCCGTTAATTGTAATGTTTGCAGCAGTTAGGCTGGGGCTAAATGTATGCAGATAAGCGCTACCCCCAAAATAAGTTACGTTAAATTGGTTATAGCCGGAAGGACAAGATGTTGTCGCCATGGCGTTCAGCGAAACCACTCCCAAAACCGCAGCGCAAGCCGCACTCATTAACAAGGTTGTTTTTTTCATGATTTTCTCCTAAAAATAAGGTTGCGTGACATGAAATAATTATAGATCAAAAAAATCAACCCTGTGAAAAAAAATAACAATACAATCAATAAGATATAAACAGCTCCAGCAAATCATTCAAAAACAAACACCCCTTTTCTGTCACCTGAAACTCCTTATCATTCAAAGTCAATAATTCAAGATCAATCGCTTTTTTAATTTTTTTTTGAATAACAGAGAAATTCAACCCTGTTCGCATTTCAAATAATGCTATTGGTATTGGCTGACGCAGCCGCAAGGCATTCATCATAAATTCCAGCGGCATTTCATCAGGCGTAATTATTTTTTCTTCAAATGAAAAATCATTCAAATACTTTTTGGGGTGTTTTGTATTCCATCGGCGTAAGTGTGCAAATTTCGCATGCGCACCTGCACCAATGCCGAGGTAATCACCAAACAACCAATAATTTAAATTATGCTTACAAATATTTGGATTAGACTGTTCCCCCCCTTGAAAAAGAGGAGAAACATCTGACCCCCCCCTTTGAAAAAGGGGGGCTGGGGGGGATTTTTCAAATAGCACAGATTTCGCATAAGCCGAAATTTCATACTGCACAAATCCATTCTCACGCAATAATGCTTGCCCAGCCTGTTGAATATCAAATCTTGCATCATCACTCGGTAAAACAGGTGGAAAGCGATGAAAATACGTATTGGGTTCCAACGTTAATTGATACCACGAAATATGGGTGGGTGATAAATCAATGGCTGTTTGCAAATCAAATAAGGCGTCATCGATTGTTTGATTCGGTAAACCAAACATTAAATCAATATTGATTTTTTTAAATCCCGCTTCATGCGCATGAACTACTGCTTTTTTAGCGTGATCCGCTTCATGTATTCTGCCCAGTATTTTTAATTTGTCATTCTGAAAACTTTGCACGCCTAATGACACACGGTTAATCCCCGCATCAAAATAGCCTTTTAATTTGGAAGCTTCAGTTGTGCCGGGATTGGCTTCAATTGTGATTTCACAATTTTCTTCAAAATCCAAAGATTGTTTCAATTGAGAAAATAATAAAACGTAAGCTTCTGGTGAAAATAAACTGGGTGTGCCACCTCCGATAAAAACAGTGTGAATTTTTCTTTCGTGTACAAAATGCAGCTGTGAACGCAACTCATTGATTAATTTATTAATATATTCATTTTCTGGAATAGCGCCTTGTGCAGCATGCGAGTTAAAGTCACAATAAGGACACTTTCGAATGCACCAGGGAATATGAATATATAAACTTAACGGAAATTTCATGTGACTCTCATGGCATATTCGTTATAATGGCGAAAAAAACATAGGGCTTTTCTTTTGCGCAACTATATCATTATTTTTTTATCACTACTCATTATTCCAATCGCTGCTGCAATAGCTGATGATGCTGGTTTTGAAATTGCGCCAAAAGTATATGCGTCGCAAGAGCTTGTTGCCAGCGCTACGAATTACGGCCAAACATTGTGTAGTTCGCCTTTATACACCTGTCGCATGGTAAAAAAAAATGACCATTGGTATAAGCTGTTTCCTAACTATCAGCAGCGAGAAGAAGTAATGCGTTTGAATCGCACAAATGTTTCGTTAATGTATCGCAGTTGGATTGTTGTACCAAAAGATTTTTCAAAAACAACTTACATGGACATGTCGCCTTTACCGAATCAAATGAACACCCACGGCAAAAAATTATTACTGGTGAATTTGCATTTATTTGCTTTTGGTGCTTATGACGCAGAGGGAAAATTGCTGTATTGGGGCCCTGTTAATAGTGGTGCTGATAAATGTCCTGCCAATAATGAATCATGTGCTACGACAACGGGTGATTTTAGAATTTTTCGAATTGAAGGAAAAAATTGCGTTTCGAATGAATATCCCTTAGAAACACATGGTGGTGCACCGATGCCTTATTGTTTATTTTTTCATCGTGGCAGTGCAATTCACGGTTCAACTTTATCTGGTTTTATTAATCGAAGTGCCGGCTGTGTTCGATTATTTTATGCCGATGCACAATGGCTTTATGAACGTTTTGCAACAAAAGGCATGGAAATAATTGTTCGGCAATAATGTATATAGTCAGCTCAGAGCCCCCTCAGAGCCCCGAGCGTTAGCGAGTGGAAGCGACAAAGCACGCATTTGGACTTGGATTAATATTTCTAAAGGTGATTTATGTCAAAATTCCCCACTTTACTGAATAAAAAGATAATCGCCAAAACCCGCATTTTCACAATTGAAGAATCGTTAATGCGCTTTTCAAATGGCATTGAACAACCCTTTGAAATTATCACAGGTCGATCATCTGGTGCGGTTATGATTATACCGATGTTAGATAATGAAACATTTTTATTAATTCGTGAATATGCAGCCAGCAGTGGAAATTATTTTTTGGGTTTTCCCAAAGGGGCGATGGATGAAGGTGAAAAACCTTTAGAATCAGCGAATCGTGAATTAATGGAAGAAGTGGGCTACGGCGCAAATGAATTAATTCATCTGGCAAAATGGAGTTTATCCCCTGCTTATTTTAATTCAGAAATGGATATTGTCTTGGCAAAAGATTTATACCCCAAAAAATTAGAGGGTGATGAACCTGAGCCTATGGCAGTCATTCCCTGGAAATTAAATAATATCGATGCATTATTGGCGCATCCTGAATTTCATGAATCGCGTAGTGTTGCTGCATTGTTATTGTTAGAACGTATATCTCGAAAGTGATCACCCCCTTTGAAAAAGGGGGTCTGTTTTGCGCCAGCAATTTTAGAATGAATTACACACGGAGCTTCTATTGAATTATTTACCTCAAGCAATCAGCATCGCCACCCATGCCGGCGAAATATTATTATCCCATTTTCACAGTGGTTTTTCGCATAGCATAAAAATAAAATCTGATCATTCTCCTGTAACGCAAGCCGATATGGCATCAAATAAATATATTACTGAACAATTAATAAAATTAAATTCAGAGATACCTGTCTTATCCGAAGAAAATAACATTCCTGATTTTTCAGTGCGAAAAAAATGGGAACGCTATTGGCTAATTGACCCGCTTGATGGCACGCGTGGATTTATTAATCATAGCCCTGAGTTTTGTGTGAATATTGCCTTGATTGAAAATCACGAAGCTGCTTTAGGTGTTATTTATTCGCCCGTTGAAAAAATTTGTTATTATGGTGTAAAAAATAATGGTGCGTTTTTAATTGATGCAAATAATACGACGCAAGCAATAACAACATCAAAAAATAATTTGCGCCCTTTACGATTTTTATGCGGCCATACCGATCGCGCAAGGCAATATAAAAAAGCACTGGAGAAAAAATTTAAAAACGTTGTGATAACACCGATGAATAGCGCGCTCAAGTTTGGCTTGGTGGCTTGCGGCAAAGACGATTTGTATGTTCGTTTCGGGCCGACAAGTGAGTGGGATACAGCAGCGGGTCAGTGTATTGTAGAAGCGGCAGGTGGATCAGTGGTTGATTTTCAAGGCAAGCCGCTGCAATATAACGCCAAGGAATCCCTATTGAATTCATCGTTTATGACGATGGGGGATAATGCGCAATGTCAGCGTTATTTGGATTTATTGCAAGCAATAAGTGTTTCATAAAGAACATGTACGCAGCAAAAGTAATCATGCCGAAATTATTTTAAAATAACTAAGGAAACTAAAATGAAACCATCAATCAAAATCGCAATCACGGGTGGCGCTGGCCAAATTGGCTACGCATTGTTGTTTCGTATTGCATCCGGTCAAGCCTTTGGTGCAGATCAGCCCGTTGAATTGCAATTACTAGAAATTCCAGCAGGATTGGCTGCTTTGAAAGGCGTTGCAATGGAATTAGAAGATTGTGCATTTCCGTTATTGAAAAATATTGTGATGACTGACGATCCTGCTGTTGCAATGAAGGATGTGCATTATGCAACCCTCGTTGGATCAGTTCCCCGCAAAAAAGGTATGGAACGTTCTGAATTATTAAAAATCAATGGTGCTATTTTTAAAACACAAGGAAAAGCGATTAATGATCACGCGGCATCAGATGTAAAAATATTTGTTGTGGGCAATCCTTGTAATACAAATTGTTTGATTGCAATGCATCATGCAAAAGATATTCCACAAGAACGCTTTTTTGCAATGACAATGTTAGATCAAAATCGCGGTACAACACAATTGGCTAAAAAAGCCGGCGTTTCAGTTTCCAACATAAGTGACATGGTTATTTGGGGAAATCATTCTTCAACACAATACCCTGATTTTTATAATGCAAAAATTAATGGAGAATCAGCATTTTCTGTTATTAATGATGAAAAATGGTTTACAGAATTTTTTATTCCCACTGTCTCGCAACGTGGTGCTGCAATTTTAGAAGCGCGTGGATTGTCCTCAGCAGCATCAGCGGCAAATGCCATTATTGATGGTTTAAATGCTTTGCATCATGAAACAGCCAAAAACAAAGTATATTCGATGTGTAGCGCATCAGAAGGTGAATACGGTGTTGATAAAGGATTAATTTTTTCATTTCCTTGCCGCACTGAAAATGGAAAAGTGATTGTTGTCACCGATTGGAAACACAATGCGTACGGCCAAGAAAAAATGGCAGCTACTTTAAATGAATTGCGTTCAGAGCGCGATGCTGTCAAAGCGTTGGGTTTGATATAACATTACAGAAACGCGCCCGGGAGGGTGCGTGTGACTCTCGCAATTAAAATAATTTGTGGCAAAATTTATGCGCATTCTAGGAATCGAAACATCCTGTGATGAAACAGCTGTGGCTATTTATGATGAAAAAGCAGGCTTGCTTGGTCAATTAGTTCATACGCAAATGGATTTGCACAAACAATACGGTGGCGTTGTTCCTGAGCTAGCATCACGCGATCATATTCAAAAATTATTACCTTTAATACAGCAATTACTAAATCAATTGAATTTATCAAAAAAAGATATCACGGGTGTTGCTTATACGCGTGGTCCTGGATTAATCGGCGCCTTAATGGTGGGTGCTTCACTTGCAAAAAGTTTAGCGTTTGCATGGCAAGTACCCTCAATCGGTGTGCACCATTTAGAATCGCATATCATGGCCGTGATGTTAGAAAAAGAAAAACCAACCTATCCTTTTGTTACACTTTTGGTTTCTGGTGGCCATACAATGTTACTTTATGCCGAAAAATACGGTGATTATCGTGTTTTGGGTGAATCATTGGATGATGCGGCTGGTGAAGCATTTGATAAAACCGCGAAATTAATTGACTTGGGTTACCCAGGTGGTCCAGCACTGGCAAAATTGGCATTACAGGGAAATGCAAAACGATTTCATTTTCCGCGACCCATGTTAAATCGTCCTGGTTTAGCCTTTAGTTTCAGTGGATTAAAAACAGCCGCTATGCAGGCATTTGCGCAATCTGATAAAACTGATCAAACAAAAGCAGATATTGCCTGTTCATTTGAGGACGCCGTTATTGAAACGCTTATGAAAAAATCTGAACGGGCATTAGCAGAAATGCAAAGCGATCAATTGGTAATTGCAGGGGGTGTTTCTGCGAATGAAAAACTGCGTGATCACGCGCATAAATTAATAAAGCGGGGCATTAAAATATTTTTTCCGCGTCGTGAATTTTGTACTGACAATGCGGCAATGGTCGCATATAATGGTTTTTTGCGTTTATCAGAAGGAAAAAATGATTCATTTAATACGGATGTGAAAGCGCGTTGGTTAATTTCAACTGTTTGAGGAGTGGTAATATGTCCCGCTTTACTGAAGATGCACAAGAAAACAGTCATTTTAGAAGAGATAATCTTTTTATAGGACAACTTTCACGTAGGGATACCGTTGACTCTGTAACAAGAATGTTAAATATGCTTGCTAAAGAAGATTGTGTTCGTCGTCTTTGCATTTATAAACCGCAGTTTAACTCAAAAATATACGCATTTGCGACTATCGCTAATGACGATGCTTTATCGAGAATAATTGATTTGAGTAAAACCATTGGCTATCATTCGTATCAAAAGGAAATTTTTTATGTTTTTGAACACGCGTATCATCAATACAGCCTAACCAGACAATTTTCATTCTTTCAAGAACCTTACACAGAACCTTACACAGAACCTTACACAGAACCTTACACAGTGCCGCCCCATGTACATGATCCGTACCGTGCTGCAGAAGGACAAACTTATACTACTGAAAGCGCCCAAGCAACATGTTCTCGGACAATGTTTGAGTCATGATTTTCCCGTGATTTCAAGGCTGAAATCACGGCCTCCGATTTTTCTGCGTTCCCTAATGCAATCGCAATGTTTCTCAACCATGAAATATAACCCGCTCTGCGAATGGCTGAGCCTTCTGTTTTTTCTAAAAATTCCTTTTCACTCCATGAAAACAATTCAATTAAATCGACATCTTTTAAATTATGACGTGGTTGAAAATCTTTTTCTGGGGTGAATTTTGCAAATTTATTCCAAGGACAAAATAATTGACAATCATCACAGCCATAAATTCGATTGCCCATTAAAGGCCGTAGTTTAGGATCAATTGAGCCCTTATGTTCAATTGTTAAATAAGAAATACAACGCCTAGCATCAATTTGATACGGCGCAACAATGGCTTTTGTCGGGCAAATATCAATGCAAGCGGTGCATGAACCGCAATGGGCTTCAACGGGTTTATCAAGCGGTAGTGGTAAATTTGTAAATAATTCACCGAGAAAAAAGAAAGAGCCAGCTTGCTTATTCATGATCATCGTATTTTTGCCGATCCATCCAATACCTGCTTTTTCTGCTATTTTACGTTCAAAAACAGGTGCGCTGTCTGTGAAGGCACGATAACCATGCGGAACAATATCATTTATTTTTTTCGCTAATATATTTAATTTCTTTCGCATCACTTTATGATAATCGCGCCCCAATGCATAACGTGAAATGGCTGCTTTGTTTCTATTTTCTAGTATTTGAAGTGTATTGTGATTTTCAATTAAATAATCCATGCGAACTGAAATAATGCGTAATGTCCCTGGATGTAATTTTTCAGGATTTTTTCTTAATTCGCGATTATTTCCCATGTAATGCATTGCCCCGTGGTATCCCTTAGCAAGCCATGCTTGCAATCGTTCGTCAGCATCCCCTATATCGCAATCTGTAATGCCCATTTGCGCAAAGCCCAAATCAAGCGCCCAGGCTTTGATGTTGCTGCATAACGCTGTAAAATCAATTTCATTCATGGACGATAGGACCTCGGTCTGGGAGAGCTTGCATTGTATCAGAAATTAGAGAATGAAATGATTTTGTTAAAAAGCCCTGAAGAAACAGTTGAATTTGCTGAAAAATTAGCAAAAAGCATTCATGCGCCTGCCATCATTTATCTGGAAGGCCCTTTAGGCGCCGGTAAAACCACTTTTGTGCAAGGGTTTTTGCAAGGTTTGGGATATGAAGGTTTAGTAAAAAGTCCAACCTATACACTCATTGAAACTTATAATGTGAATGAAGCTGTTATTTTACACGCCGATTTATATCGCATTAAAAGCACGTATGAATTAGAAGAAATGGGATTTCGTGATTATTTTAATTCCAATACGATAGCGTTAATTGAATGGGCGAGTTATGCAAAAGGCTGGTTGCCCAAACCCTATATTTTATGCACTTTGAAAATACCGGATAATGGTGTAGGAAGATATATAACCATGGATTATTTATGATACGCCGATACATTTTTATTGCGCTTAGTGTAATTATTTTTTCACTCTCCACCCCCCTTTTTGCAAACACGGTTATTTTACGCAAACTTGTCGTGCACAATACGCCTCATCAATTATCAGCAACATTTTATTTATCGTCATCTACGCAATACCGTACGTTTAGCTTGCATACTCCCAATCGATTTATTGTGGATTTAAAAAACGTAAAAACAGTTCAACAACTGCATTTTCCTGATGCTGCAAAATCTATCCTTAATGGCTTTCGCTATGCAACACATCGTGATGGCGTGTTTCGAATGGTGTTTGGACTTAATTCATCGATAAAGCCAAAAACTCGGGTTTTATCTATCGATTCACATCATCAAGTACGGTTGCAGATTATTTTTCCCAAAACAAGGCACGCTTCTTTGCCTTTGCTGCCTCCCCCTGTAAGAGAAAAAATTCACATTAAAAAAGCAATTATCAACGATGCTGATTTTGATCAAGACAATAAAAATCAACGCCGCATTATTATTGTGATCGACCCGGGTCATGGTGGAAAAGACCCGGGTGCTGCAGGTATTAATGGTACAAAAGAAAAAAATATTGTGTTGTCTATTTCAGAAATATTACAACGTGATATTAATCGGCAACCTGGTTATCACGCTGAATTAACGCGAACAAGTGACTATTACCTAACCTTGCGTCAACGTTTGGCTATTGCCAGACAAGACAAGGCAGATATGTTTGTCGCCATTCATGCAGATAAATGGCGAAATACACAGGCAAATGGCTTTTCTGTTTTTGCATTATCACAACGTGGCGCAACAAGTGAAGCAGCGCGTTGGTTGGCTCGTCGTGAAAATAAATCTGAATTAATGGGTGGTGTGCAATTACAAGACCAGTCGCATTTATTAAAATCAGTTTTAATTAATTTATCGCAATCTGCAACAATTCGTGACAGTTTGGAAATTGGAACCAATGTTCTTCGCTGTGTTAAGCCCATTGCGCATTTGCATCATAATACAGTAGAACAAGCTGCATTTGTCGTATTGAAATCTCCTGATATTCCCTCACTCTTAATTGAAACGGGATTTTTATCTAATCCCCGTGAAGAATATAAATTGTCAAATTTAGAGTTTCAGCATCAATTGGCAGGTGCCATTATGCAAGGTATTTATCAGTATTTTTCGAAATACCCACCGCGTGGAACATGGGTAAATTATTGGAGAAAGCATCATGCGCATTCGTGAACTTGACCCATTGCTCGCCAATCAAATTGCAGCGGGTGAAGTGATTGAACGACCTTCATCTGTTGTTAAGGAATTAATAGAGAACAGTTTAGATGCGGGTGCAACAAAAATTATGGTTGAAATAAGCAATGGTGGGCAAAGCTTAATTCGAATTAAGGACAATGGTCATGGCGTTCATGTCAAGGATTTAGCATTAGCATTAAAACGGCATGCAACAAGTAAAATTAATTCATATGATGATTTAACCCGTGTAATGAGTTTTGGATTTCGAGGTGAAGCGTTGGCTAGCATTGCTTCTGTTTCTCGATTAAAAATGATATCGTCGACAAAAAACAGCGACAATGGATTTTTCATTAAAAATAATTTAGAAGGATTAATTGATGCGCCGATACCTGTTGCACATCCTGTTGGTACAACGGTTGAAGTAGCAAATTTATTTTATCAAACACCTGCACGTAGAAAATTTTTACGTACCGAGCGCACAGAATTTCAGCATATTGAAACAATGATGCACCGTTTGGCATTGGGTCGCATGGATGTTGCATTTCAACTTACGCACAATCAGCGTGATATTTTTTCGGTTCCAGCGGCTAATAGCGTAGCGGAAATTGAAAAACGAATAGGGACTATTTTGGGTTCTGAATTTATGCGTTATGCTTTATGCATTGAATACGCGCATCAAACGATGCGATTAAAAGGTTGGATTGCAGAACCACGCTATTCACGTAGTCAAGCAGATTTGCAAATGATTTATGTTAATAATCGTTTTGTGCGTGATAAAACGATTATGCACGCTGTGCGTGAAGCCTATCGTGATGTTTTATTTCATGGTCGTCACCCTGCTTTTTTATTATTTCTTGAAATAGATCCATCGACTGTTGATGTGAATGTTCACCCAGCAAAACAAGAAGTGCGTTTTCGCGAATCTCAAGTCGTTTTTAGTTTTGTCAAACGAGGCGTGCATGAAGCATTATCCAGTGTTCGGCCCTGTCATTCCAGCTTAGATCCTAACGCTAAAGTTCCAGAAGCTACGGAGCAAGAACCCGATTCTCTAAACGAACGTGGGAAATATTTTGCTAGCGCTGACGATTGCGTAATACCAACGATTAGGCAACATTCTCTTTTATTGCATGATTGTGATTTAGCACACGAGAATACTGCAGTTGAACACCCTATGGGTTTTGCCATTGGTCAAATTCACGATATTTATATTATTGCACAAAATAAATTAGGCATGATAGTTGTCGACATGCATGCGGCCCACGAAAGAATTTTATATGAAAAAATGAAAGCCAATTTTGATCATTCAAAATTAATTCGGCAGCCCCTTTTGCTGCCGATTATTTTAGATTTACCTATTGCTGAAATACAGGCATTTGAAAATAACGCTGAATTATTTGAAAAAATGGGGTTTGTCATTGACCAAATGGGAAAAAATCAATTGGCTATTCGAGAAATTCCAGCATTAATACAAAATAAAAATATGCAAACTATTTTGCGTGATGTTTTTTCCGATTTAATCGCACAAGAAAAAAGTTCGCGCGTGATGGCGGAAATAAATTGCGTGTTATCAACTGTAGCATGTCATGCTGCATTTCGCGCACCACATAAATTAATGCTGCCAGAAATGAATGCTATTTTACGCGAAATGGAAAAAACAGAAAACAGTGGTTGTTGTAATCATGGTCGCCCGACTTGGAAACAATATGCCATGAACGAGTTAGATAAAATATTTTTTCGCGGCAGATAGTTTCCTATAGCACAGAAATGCACTCGGAAGGGTGCGTGTGAATCCTGCATTACCCCCATTTTAAAAAAATCCAATTATTTCAAAAACACGGATATAAATTTTTTTTTAAATTGATTATGATGCTTTCGTAAATTAATCAACTGGGAAAAATTTTATGAAATCACGTGTAATAGCTTTCGCTTTATTTTCAGCATTTTTAATGCAAGGTGCATTAGCAGAGGACCAATGTATCGTATTGGGTTTTCATGAACCGCATACGCAAATTTATGATGGACCCACCTGGTGCAGGGGTGTGTACATTAAAAATATTGTTGTGCACGGTCCATTTCGTGCAATGCGCTCCACCTTTACTGGTACAGCAACGGTCAGTGGACCAATGAGATCAGATGATTCGATATTTGATTCAGTTACTGAAAATAGTGCAACAGCAGAAAAAATTAAATTGTGTCATAACTCAAAGATAAAAGGAAATGCTGATTTTCAAGGGCCAGCTGGGGAGGTGATTGTCAGTGTCACCTCTTCTGTCGATGGAAAAGTAATTAATGGAAAATTGATTCATCGCTAATAAATTGTTAGATGGAAGTGTCATTATGAAAATGTTAACAAATAATATTTTAATAAAAACGGCTGCGCATTTTGGCACGCCGGTGTTTTTGTATTTTATGGAAACGATTAAAGAAAAATATGCGCAATTACAAAAAAACCTATCGCCCAGTTGTAGTGTTTTTTATTCAATTAAAGCAAATCCAAGTTTAGAAGTTTGTAAATACCTTGCTTCATTGGGTGCAAATTGTGAAATTTCATCAAAAAACGAACTGGTTATTGCACTTAAATCAGGATTTAAGCCTTCACAAATTATCTTTGTAGGGCCTGCAAAAAAACCAGATGAAATTGAGTTTGCGATACAAATGAAAATTAGGCACATTGTTTGCGAGTCAATCACTGAAATAAGCCTAGTTGATGTGCTATCAAAAAAGCATAAAGCAAAAACATCGATTCTAGCACGTATTAATCCTGATTTTTTTATGAAAAATGCACCAATTAAAATGAGTGGCGTTTCATCACAGTTTGGTATTGAAATAACAGAATTTACTGCTCGCTTTAATGAAATACAACAATGTGAATTTATTTTGTTTGATGGGATACAAATTTTTAATGCAAGTCGTGTATTAGATGAAAATGCAATAATAGAAAACATAAAAAATATACTAATACTAGCAGATTCACTTTCTGAAAAGCTAAAAATTGATTTTAATGTGATTGATATTGGGGGTGGCTTTGGTGTCCCTTATTTTCAGGGTGAAAAAAAATTAAATCATTTAAAATTAATAAATGATATTAATGCATTATTAAAATGCTATAAGCTATTGCGACAATCAACACAATTTATTTTAGAATTGGGCCGCTATTTGGTAGCTGAATCAGGCTTTCTTATTGCATCAATACAATCAGTAAAGTCTAACCACGAAAAGAATTATTTAATCGTTGATGCAGGCCTGCATTGTCATATGGCGACAACGGGATTAGGGTCGTTTATTCATCGTAATTTTCCATTTTTTCATATTTCAGAAAATAAATTAAAAAACAGTATAAGTAAAAAAAAATATCAGGTGACAGGACCATTGTGTACGCCTTGTGATGTACTGCTGAAAAATATTGAACTAAAAAATGTTACTGTCGGTGATTTAATTATTATTAAAAATTCTGGTGCGTATGGATTAACGGCGTCTCCAGGAAAATTTTTGAGCCATGGCTCACCTGCTGAAGTAATTTATGAAAATAAAAAACTGAAACTGATTCGACGTCGCGAAACAATCGATGACTTATTGTTAACACAAAATATCAATGCCACAGAAACTTTCAAGCAAGTATGCATATAAACCTAAACCCAACCAAGGAGACTACGATGCAAAATACGGAACAACTTGTTAAAAATGCATTAGCATCAACATTAAATTTGTCCAATAACCTGTGTATTAATTCAAATGCTTATTTAAAAGAAGATCTGCAATTAGATTCAATGAGTTCGTTAATGTTTTTAATGCGTCTAGAAGAATCCATTGAAGGATTTTTTGTTGATCCTGAAACAATTGAAATGCGCGATTTAGAAACGGTTTCATCAGTAATCAATTATGTTGATATGCAAGTTTTATTGCGAGACAGACATGATCATTGATTCAGTTATTTTCCAAACCGCCTTTAAAAATATCAAAAAACAACCTGTTTCTGATGTTGTAAAGGCGTATTTAAATGATTTATATAAGCTTTATAACGTTAACCTAAATTATGATTCATCACAATTTGTATATCGCTATGATTTGATGGGAACAATATTGATGAATAAATTAGTAAAAAACAACAAATTTGATCAAGTTGACATGGTTTTGTTGCCCTCTTGGGGGGTCACGTGGAATATGGATTATTCTGCACCAGAATTGTATTTGAAAAACAAATTTAATATTCATGCCGCTTTTCTTGATGTCAAAGGATGTGGATTACTATGCGTGTTTTACGCCTTAAACACATTGTTAAAATTGTATAATTCAAATTCGATTAGTAAAGCGTTATGTTGTTCAATTGAAAATGCTTGGTTATTTAAATTAAGCAAAAATAAACCTGTTGCACCAGAAATTAATTTTGTGGCATCACTTTCTACCGTTTCTAAATGCAATTCAAAACAATTTGTAAAGGTGGTTTTGTGTGAAGTCATCTCTAACAAACAATACATTGAAAAAATAAAATCCATGATAAATGCTTTTTCTATGAATATAAATGATTTTATTGTTTACGTAAAACATAAAGATAATTTTAATGTTCTTACTTCGTGGAATGTTATTTTTTATCCGATCAGCTCTGGGTTTGTCTATTACTGCTTAGACTTTATATTTAAGAATAGAATTAAATTTAACTATATATTTATTGTTGATCATGATCATGCATTATTTTCGACTGGAATATTATTAATAAAACAAAATGGTTTTTTATATGATAAAAGATGTTTTATTTCAATCTGAAAATTATTGTCAAATTTCGTGGCAAGAGGTTTTTAATATGTCTTCTGTAGCGGTTGTTGATAATAACAGTTTTTTCGGCTTGGGTAACTCAAAAGGATTGATCATGCATTCAGAAAATATTAATTTTGAAAATGATATTGTTCTTTTGACAAAATCTAGTGTGACAGCCATCTCCGTAAAATGCTTGAAACCCATGCCGCTTTCTTTTTTAAATGAAGCAGGCATGTTTCTTTCACAACTGACCGTTGATGTTACAAATAAAAATAAATCCAATTTATATGAAGTATTCATTAATAAGATAGTGGCCAACATTTTTATTGCATGCAAAAAAATAGCGGTTTATACGCATGAACATTTGTCAAACCGATATTATGAAAATAAGCGCATTGTGAACCTTGATGTCGTTCAATCGCATTTTTCAGATTGTATGATTATATTAAGTCGTGTCGAGCAATTGATTAAACTATCAATAAAAACTGATCAAATTTCCTTTCTGCTTAAACAATTAATGAATCTTTTGGTAATTTTGTCACGCTTGGCTGGTGCACGTGCTGTGTTAAAAAATAATGCAATTGAATTTCTTTTTTTCATAAGATTATTTGAAAAGTTTATCGAGGTTTGATTATGAAAAATGATATGAATGCTACTCGTTATTATGGTGAAAAATTATCATCCTACGCAAAAAGCTTTAGAGAACTGTCTTTCAAAGTGGATGCAGATCCTAATATAATTTTAAATTATCTTGATTTACCGGCTGTTAATTTTATTTTATCTGACTGCAATAGTACTACAGTCGAACGTACGCATTATTTAGAGGCATTTTCATACGGTGACCCTGGTGTTTTATTGGCATGCCCCGGACCTTCTCTATCAGGTTTGATGTTACGAGAATTGGGTTTGCCAAATCAAATTGATTATTTCTACAAAATTTTACAGTCTAAAAAAATTCGAACGTTTTTTGCATTAACAGAACCCAATAAAGGTTCCGATGCAAATAATATTCAAACAAGATTAACTAAAAAAAATAAACATGATAGCGATTATTTTTTAAACGGGACAAAGTGTTTTTTTGGAAATGGTGCGGTGGGAAATATGGGAATTGTTTTAGCGCGCTTATTTGATGGGCCATTAGGTATTCGCGCTGTTTGGTTGACGCCTGATTTGTTAAATAATAATTTAAATATCCAAAAAACGTCATTATCCATGTTTGCATTGAAATCTGCACAAATAGCATTAGTAAAATTCAATGATGTCAAAATTCCAGAATCTCAGATTTTAGGAAATCATCTTTCAGCCTGCGAAAATGGCCTTTTAGGAATTGTAAAAGTATTTAATCGATTGAGAACAGGTGTTGGTGCATTGGCGATTGGACAGGCACAAGCGGTGTGTGATATTACATTCTTGATTAACAAAGCCAATTTAAAATCACTCAAATCTGTTTTTGCCAATTTTAATTCTTTGCTAAAGGTTTCCAGGCAGATGTTAAAAAATGCTGCATCGGAAGTAGATAAAAATGCTTTATTGTGCCGGAATGTATCATTAGCAAAGGCCAATGCAACTGCAATTTCAGAAAAGGTAATTAGCGCGTGTATCGCATTATGCAAAATGGATGCGTTGCTAGAAAACCCTTGGTTGCTGAAAGCATTGCGCGATGTGCATTGCTGGGAATATATGGAAGGCACAACTGATATTCAAAAAAAACAAATAAGAGGCATATAACATATGATGCATTATTTATTACCCCATATTTTTTTAAAAACAATTAATGCGTATAAAACGAAAACAGCATTGATTATCGGAGATGAAACATATAGTTATTGGTCTGTATATGAAGATAGTCTACGTTTAGTGCAACACATGAGCTTAACCATAGAAAAAAATGCTGGGCGCGTTATTATATTGGGTGCGAATACGTATGCAACCGTCATTGCTTTTTGGGCTACTGTTTTATCAGGCATGGTGCCATGCCTTATTGATCACGAAGTGAATGAACAAACATTAAGTGAAATTATAAAAAATATTAATCCTAAAATGGTTGTTTTTGACAACATTACAGATGCGCAATTTAATTGTATCGTCAGTTTTGAAGTTCCGTATATCAGTGAATTGTGTGAGCGAATTCGTATTGATTTAGATTTTTACGATCTAAAATATATTTCAACAGAATCTGATCTTGCAATAATTATGCATACATCAGGCAGCACTGGGATTCCAAAGGGTGTGATGCTTTCGCATCGTAATGTGTTGGCAGCTATTGAATCTATTTCAAGTTATTTAACGCTGAATTCATCTGATGTCATATTATCTGTACTTCCAATGCATTTTGATTATGGGCTCTATCAAATGTTGTTGGCATTTAATTGTGGCGCAACACTGGTTCTTGAAAAAAATTTATTATTTCCTAATTTAGTTGCTAATAAAATTTCACGACATTGTGTTTCGATATTGCCTTGTGTTCCATTAATGGTGCAATTATTTCATATTACCTCAAAGCGATATGCTTATGATTTTTCATCGCTAAGATTAGTTACTAATACAGGAGAAAATATTACATTAACACACATTGAAAAAATATATAAAATTTTTCCAAAAGCTAAATTAATTTCAATGTATGGGTTAACAGAATGTAAACGTTGCAGTTACGTGCCACACTCAATGTTAAACAAAAAAACTGGATCAATTGGTATACCGATGCCAAATTTAAAAATGTGGATTCAAGATTCCAATGGTAAATTGTTGGGTAAGCATATTGAAGGAAACTTAGTTATTTCAGGCCCAACGGTGATGATGGGCTATTGGAATGATCCAATTGAGACTGCAAAAAAAATAACGACTGATGAATATGGTCAGAAAGTATTATTATCAGGTGATCGTGCAGTGATGGATGAGGATGGTTATTTTTATTTTAAAGGTAGAAATGATTTTATTGTAAAATATAA
The DNA here is from genome assembly GCA_001801515.1 of Gammaproteobacteria bacterium RIFCSPHIGHO2_12_FULL_38_11. The sequence continues at coordinate 58,407 of MGXX01000065.1, read as the reverse complement.
GGGTGCTAAATTAAATACCTATGAATATATTGAAAAGTTGTCACATGTTTCACATATTAATCGCACTTATATTTTTATTAATAAAAATGAGCCTGATGATCAAAAATTAGTCGTTTGTGTTGAATCTGATTCAATTAATTGTAATATTAATTATTTAAAAATGATTATACTTTCAAAATTTCCATCAACACAAAAACCTGATTACATTTATTTTAGCGATCGATTTCCATCTTTGTCTAATGGAAAGCTTAACAAACACGTTCTGGAAAATATGGCTTTAAAAAATTCTTTGGTGTATCACTAATGAATATAGCGCATATTACATATCTTTTGGGTGAAAATAGTTTAACCATTAATGACCTGGTTCATGGAGATGAAATAACTGAAGTGGATGCAAAAGTGTTTGAACGTGTGATGGGGTTACATTTTGTTCCGCGACATAATCTACAGACAATCTCAAAGCAGATTTTAACGCTTATTCAAAAATTAATATATGAATACCCCCTTGACCTTGACTCAATAAAGTATGTTTTATTTGCACATACAGCAGATTACATTGAGCCTTTTGGATTTCATTACATTCAAAATATACTTTTTCAGTTGAAAATAACTCAGGCGATTTATTTTGAATCTACATTGCATAAATGTGCAAGTGTATTTAATTTATTATCGATATCAGAAAAATTATTTTGCTCTCTAAGTAGCACGGATATAATTTTGATATTAGTTGTTGATATTACATTTACACCTATTTTGCAAACAATACCGGGTTCAACAATATTAGGTGATGCGGCAACAGCTATATTGTTGAAAAAATCTGATTGCTTGCATCAATTTTTAGACGCTGAACTTGCATCTTACGGCCAATTTGCGAAGGGAATATGGGCAGATCAAAACGAACAATTGTTATTTCAATCAACTTACATTAAAAATATGACATCACTGATTAATAAAATTTTAAGCAAAAATAATATTGTTATATCAAAAATAAGGTGTGTGTTTCCTCATAACGTTAATAAAATTTCTTGGAAGCAGCTTATTCATGCATTATCGCTTTTTCCTGAACAAGTGTATTTGGACAATATTGCGACGACAGCGCATTGCTTTGGATCAGATCCATTTATCAATTTAAAAGACGGTATTGCAAAACAAAGAATTATGCCAGGTGATTATTATTTGCTGGTGACTATGGGTTTAGGTGCCACGTTTGCAGCAGGACTGTTTAAATATTGAATATAATAAAATAGCACCGAAACGCGGGCGGTAGCCTGCGTGCGAATCTTGCGATGTAAGGGAAACACCATGTCAGACTTCTTTGAAAAAATAATTGCGTCAGCAATCAAATTTAAAAACAACATAGCAATTATTGTTGACAAAAAATCATTTACCTATTGGGAAATTATTTGTCAAGCGTTTACACTTTCACGTCAATTTTTAAAATTCCAAGACAAAAATAGATTTTGTGTTGTAATTTCTGATAAAACCATTAATTTTTATGTGGGGATGCTCGCTTGTTTTTTTTCAAACAGTGTTTATATTCCTTTAAATATTCAATCGGGAATCGAAAAAAGCAAAAAAATATTGGAAACACTAGACTCTTATTTTATATTTCTGGGTGACGCTAAAGCTGATGTTCTTTTAAATTTACTTTCGCAAGTTAAAAATAAGGATATTTTATGTTTAACAATGTCACATAAAAACAAATTAAAATTAGTTTTTGAAGCTAATAATTTTTGTTATATTGCAAATAGAAAAAAGACGCGTAATAAATCTTGTGTTGATAATAATTTTTATCATTGTAAAATAAAAAAAGAAAATTATGCTTATATGTTTTTTACTTCCGGTTCAACTGGAAAACCAAAGGCAGTCCCCATTTCACATAAAAATCTATCTACTTATGTTAACGATATTTTGCATACGTTTCACATAAATGCACAAGATCGTTTCATTCAACTGTCAGATATTGCCTTTGATATTTCAATACATGAAATTGTGCTTTGTCTTATTTCAGGTGCTACGCTATACGTTTATAACGAGGAAAAGGAATTGAGTGTGTCACAATTTATTTATAAAAATAAAATTACCCATTGTATTTTAGTACCCTCAATTATGCCGGCAATCATTAATCAATGTCATTTTTATCATGGCCATTTATTTTCATTAAGAAATACATTTTTTTGTGGCGAGCCCTTCCCAGTTTCGTTTGCACAACTTTGGCAAAAAGAAGCCAAAAATACTTTAATTGTAAATTTATACGGTCCAACTGAAGCAACTGTGAGTTGTACCTATCACATATATCAAAAAGAAAATAATTACAGCGGGATGATGTCATTGCCTATTGGGAAGCCATTTCCACACACACAATTGGCCATTTCTAATAATGGTGAATTAATTATTTCAGGCGATCAAGTGTCAAACGGATACTGGCCGTCTTTTACAACCGATAAGTTTAGTTATAATTCAGAATCAGATTTAACGTCCTATTTTACCGGTGATCGTGTTTCATATCACGATGAATATGGATATTTATTTCAGGGTCGTTTTGATGATCAATGGCAAGTAAAGGGTCATCGCGTTGAGAAGCATGAGGTAGAATCTGTTTTACGAACAGTACTAAATTGCCATGATATTTGTGTTATTCCAGAGTATGACCAACATCATTTAATCCAATCACTGGTTGGATTTTCAACACAAAAAATCAATATTTCACAATTGAAGAAAAAATTATTGTCGCATTTATCTCGCGAAGCTATTCCAAAGAAAATTGTTACAGTGGCGTTTTTGCCCCATTTATCAAATGGTAAAATTGATTATCAACTTTTACAGGAAAACTATCATGCATTATGAATATTATATAACACAAAGTGCTTTCTCAAATCCAAAGGATCATCATTTTTTTTACAATGCTTTTCCAAATGATATTCCTCATGTGTCTAAAATTGTTCAGCAGCTATTTTTGCATTATGCAGATTTAGATTTATTGTCAACTTCCGTTTCTGAGGATCGTTATGCTGAATTAAATTTAAGGACGATTGACAATATTCTAAAAGCCATGTTGCATAAAGATAATTCTGAATTAACAAAAGTACGCGCAATAGAAAATCGTGTAATGGGTGTATGTCGAGACACCTCATTATTGTTGTGTTCTGTTTTGCGGTCACGCGCAATTCCAGCGCGTCTTCGATCAGGTTTTGTGAGTTACTTCATTCCTGGCTTATTTTTAGATGGATATTGTGTTGAATATTATAATGAAAAGCTGTGTCGTTGGTGTTTAGTTGATACACGAACGATGCCATTACACATTGACTATTACAAATTAATGATTGATTTTGATTTAAACGATGTTCCTGAAAATAAATTTATTTCGGCCGCCAGAGCTTGGAAAATGTGTCGTTTTGAAAATGCGGAAGCCGTGCGATTTGGTTCGCGTCAGCATCGTGGATTATTTACCGTGCGTAATCGTTTAATTCAGGATTTGGCTTTGCTCAATAAACAAGAAACACTTATTTGGGATGTTTGGGGACCGATGCTCAGTTCTGTGATTACTGATTTTGATTTGCTAGACAGATTATCTGACCTATTAATCAATCATATAAACGATGTTGATAAAATAAAATATTTTTATGAAAGTAATTTTATTTTGACAGTCCCGGGTGAGGTTTTAGTTGATAATCCCTTTTTAACTGCAAAGTGGGTATCCATTGCTAAGCATTAATCACATTGAAATTGAAATTCCAAAAAACAGAATAGCAATAATGGATTTGGAAAAGGAAACGCAATTGTCTAAACCAATGCTGTCTGTTTACAGTATGATTTATGGATTAAAAACTATTCCTGTTTTAGAACAGGGTGATTTACAGTCTTTCATAACAATTCCACTAAAAAAATTACTTGATTATTGTCATGATAAAACAAAAATTAAATATTTAATTTTTGTGCATACTACGGCAATATTACACCCTTTTGGTTACTCACTGCTGACTATATTAAAAGAAAAATATAAACTTAATTCTGCAATTTTATTTGAAATGACAATGCAAAAATGTGCTTCTTATTTTAAAGCTTTAGAAATTTTAACAGTTCTTTTAAAGAATAATCCTGATTATTATGCAATTGTAATAACCGGAGAGGTAGCATTTACGCCGTTACTACGTGTGGTTCCTGGCTCTTCAATTGTCGGTGATGCGGCAACAGCGTCTTTGCTTTCTTGCGACGGGTTTGATAATCAGATGTTATCAATTTCTAATCATTTAATGTCGGGTTATGCAAAAGGAATTTACTTGTCGGATTCTGAGATAAAAACATTTGACTCAAAATTTATTCAATCCATGCTTGAAATTATTTGTGATGCATTAAATAAAGCAAAAATCACACTGGATAAAATTAATTTAATATTGCCGCATAATGTCAATTTACCAACATGGAGAAAAATAGCTATTGCATTGAATTTCTCTATTGAAAAAATTTATTTAGACAACATTCCAAAATATGGACATACGTTTTGTTCTGATCATATTATTAATTTACATTCAGCCTTATTAGAAAATCGTTTAAAAAAAGGTGATTATTATCTAATGACAGGATGTGGTATGGGGTTTTATTTGGCTGCTGCGGTGTTTATTTATTAGCACATTGAGGTAACTTTAGAATGAACATTTCAAAAAAAATTCATTTTACGTTTCCCGATCCACTCTGTCGAAAACCAAAAGCAGATTACCTACAATACTTTGAAGACATGCATCGCTTAACAAAGGGTTATCTTGATAAAGAAATGCTGATACAAACCATAGGTTATTCATTTCCACAATTAATTGATCTTGCTATTATTGAAGATAAAACACTGCTATCGGTATTAAATAAAACTGAATTATGTGTGATTACGCATAATGCTTATGAATATGATTCTCAGTATTCGCATCTCGCACCTTATTTGCTAGAAAAATATAATATCAAAGCTGATTTTTTGGACGTAATAGGGCAGGGAAGTTTGGAATGTGCATTGCATGTTGTGCAGGCCTATTTTGATCAGAAAAAAATAGCCACTGCGGTGATTTTAAGCTTTACGCAACGTGCCTTACCGCTTCGTTTTGATATTAATGTGCCACTGCCAAAATATAATGGTGTTGATGTGATGCTTGTAAATATTTAATATTCATAATCTCCCCATTTGAAAAATAGGGATATTTCCATTTATTAACCATTTCCAAATTGGCATAACGATAACATTGCCTTCTTGAAATTCGGTGTCTTCAGTGAGTATCAAGCCGCTTTTTAAATGGTAAGCATGTATGGCTTCCTGCAATCCAGAAAATTCTCGCTTTTGTGTCTCGCTGCTGTCAAGATGCGCTGATACTTGGATTGCCTGTGTTATTTGATGCGATTCTTTTACAAGAAAATCACATTCCTTCCTTGCTTTATGAAAATAGATTTCAGTATTTCTGCGTTTTAATTCCAAAAAAACAATATTTTCTAGGGTGCGTCCATATTCTTTTGAAGTGCGAAACCCCACCGTTGCTGCTAAGGCTTGATCAATAAAATATTCTTTTTTGCTGTAATGTGCTTGTGCTTTAAGTGACGGGCTGTATTGATTGATGATAAAGAAAAGATAACTCATCTCAATAAAATAGCAGTAATCAGAAACGGTTGTGGCGCTGGCTAATTTTAATAATGTTTTTAATTTGTTGTAACTGACTTCTTTTCCAACATTGCTCGCTAAATAATATACGAGTGATTTTAATGTTTGTTCTTTGCCAACGCTGTGTCGCACAATAATGTCGCGATATAAAATGCTTTCATATAACTCACTTAAATAAGCGGGTTGTTCAAAGCGAATGTATTCTGGAATGCCACCCATTTGAACAAAGTCATTGAATGCGCTTTTCAGGAGACTTTTTTCTTCGGTGGTATGTGCATCCTTCGTGTAATTTATTTTTTTTGCTTGCAAATATTCTCTGAACGAATACGGAAACATTTCAATCGAAATAGTACGGCCGGTTAAATGCGTTCCCAATTCCTTGCTGAATAACCGTGCATTTGAACCAGTAATATAAATTTTATATTCTTGGTTGTGCAGACGACGAATAAATTTTTCCCAGCCTGGAATATTTTGTATTTCATCAAAATAAGCTGTTTTTGCGGGTCCGATTAATTCAATTAATAATTCCAATAAAGTTTGAAAATCTTCGACCGTGAAATTAGTTAAGCGATCGTCGTCAAAATTAAAATAATAATGCGGATTTTTTTCGTGTGAACGTACCCATTGCATAAAAGTTGATTTGCCGCAGCGTCGCAGTCCCTTAATGATAATAATCTGCGTGTTGTGTTGTAATGGGGCAAATTCACTCCAAATTTCTCGTGGGACAGGATTGTTCGGCAAGCGAATCGCTTGTTGTTCCTGAATAAGTTGTTTTATAACTATTTGATTTGTCATAATTTATAATTTCTTCTATTGATAATAGAAGAATACAGGTTATTTCTTCTATTGGCAATAGAAGAATTTAAACCTCTTTGAAACAAGGGGTCGGTATTGCGGTAGTAATACCAATATCAGGGGGATTTTCCAGTTGCGCTAATTTTAATTTCGCATGATGAATTACACTAATAGGCACGCCTGCCAATTTTGCTACTTGCAGCCCATAACTTTGACTCGCCGGCCCTGATTTCAATTTATGCAAAAAAACAATTTGATCATTGTGTTCGGTTGCATCCAGATGCACATTCGCAATGCCATCACATTCCAGCGGTAAATGTGTTAATTCAAAATAATGCGTTGCAAATAAGGTGAAGGCTTTGGAGTGATTTGCCAAATGTAGGGCGCATGCCCATGCTAATGATAATCCATCAAAGGTACTGGTTCCGCGGCCAATTTCATCCATTAACACCAAACTATTTTCTGTTGCATTATGCAAAATATTGGCAGTTTCTGTCATTTCAACCATAAACGTTGACCGACCGGATGACAAATCATCTGAAGCCCCGATGCGGGTGAAAATGCGATCGATGGGGCCAATGATTACTTTTTCCGCAGGCACATAAGCACCAATATGCGCCATCAGAGTAATTAAAGCGGTTTGTCGCATATACGTTGATTTACCACCCATGTTTGGGCCGGTAATTAATAACATGCGTTTTTCCGAATTAAAAACCGTATCATTGGGTACAAAATGATTTTCAATCACGTGTTCAATAATGGGATGGCGACCGTTGATGATTTCAATTCCAGCTGTGGTTGAAAATAGGGGAGCAACATAATTATTTTTTAGCGCACAAAAAGCAAAGTTTGTTAACACATCTAATTGTGATAATTGTTCTGATAATTGTTGTAGTGGAATGAGCGATTCAGCAATTTTACTGAGTAATGCATCATATAATAATTTCTCGCGAGCCAGTGCACGAGAATTGCTTGTTAATATTTTATCTTCAAAGGATTTTAATTCAGGTGTAATGAAACGTTCTATGTTTTTTAGGGTTTGCCTGCGTGAATAATCAATTGGGGCTTTATCTGCCTGTAAACGGCTTATTTCAATATAATAACCGTGAATGCGATTATAGCCGACCTTTAGGGTACTGAGGCCTGTACGTTCTCGCTCGCGTTGTTCAAGATCTAATAAAAATTGTTGGCTGTTGCCATCGAGTTGACGTAATTCATCTAGTTCTGCATCGTAACCCTCTGCAATGACGCCGCCATCGCGAATGATCATGGGTGGATTTTCAATAATTGCTTTTTGTAGTAATTCATGCAGTTCTGGAAATAATTTTAATTCAGTTGGATAAAGTTTTAATAAACAATTTTTTAATTCTGGCAATACGGAAAGTGAATGCGCTAAATGCGCTAAATCTCTTGGACGAGCAGAATGCAGAGCAACACGACTTAATATCCTTTCTAAATCAAAAATATTTTTCAGGATTTCGCGAATAGCATCTAATGCATCTGACTTTAAAAATAAACCTACTTTTTCGAGTCGTCTGTTAATTTTAGCGTGGTTGGTTAGTGGTTGTGTAATCCAGCGACGCAATAATCTAGCGCCCATTGCTGTGACCGTATTATCTAAAACAGCTGTTAGGGTATAATTTTTTTCACCTTGTAAATTCGTGATTAATTCTAAATTACGTCTGGTTGCCGCATCCATAAAAATAGCATCGTTATTTTTTTCAATAACAATGCTGTGAATATGCGGAAGCTGTGCGCGTTGTGTATATTGCATGTAATGCAATAGGCAACCTGCAGCGCATAAGGCAAGTGACAAGTTATTGACGCCAAAGCCATCCAATGAATTCGTTTTAAATTGTTCTAATAATAATTTTTTTGCTGTAGACAATTCAAATTCCCAAGCGGGCCTTTTTTTAACGGCGGTGGAAAAATTGAGCGTTGAATTTTCATCGAGTAATATTTCCGAAGGATTAAGACGTGCAATTTCAGCAAATAATGTCACTTCATTTTCGAGTTCCTGAATTGAAAATCGGCCACTGGCGATGTTAATACTTGCAATACCGAAGCGAGTATCATGCTTAAAAATAGATGTTAAAATAATATCACGATTTTGATCCAATAAATTATCGTCAGTCACTGTGCCGGGCGTTAAAACCCTGACGACTTCACGTGCAACTGGGCCTTTGGAGGTGGCGGGGTCGCCAATTTGCTCGCAAATTGCAATCGATTCACCGGCCTTAATTAATTTTGCCAAATAATTATCAGCTGAATGAAAGGGGATGCCTGCCATGGGAATTGCTGAGCCGGCAGACTGTCCACGTGAGGTTAAGGTGATATTCAATATTTGGGCGGCTTTTTTGGCATCGTCATAAAATAATTCGTAAAAATCACCCAAGCGATAAAATACTAGGATGTCGGGATGTTGGCCTTTAATATGCCAATATTGTTGCATCATAGGTGTGTGTTGTGACAATGTTTGCATAGAAGTGCCAGTGTTAGTGTGAGTGGGGTCTGAGGATAATATATGATAAACAATTTATTTGCATCAGCAAAACAGCTGGGTGAACTATGTAAACAAAGAAATATCAGAATTGCCCTGGCAGAATCGTGTACGGGTGGAAGTGTGTCGGCATTACTGACGGAAGTGCCGGGCAGTTCTCAATGGTTTAATGGTTCAGTTGTTGTTTACAGTAATTTAGCGAAAGAAAATTGTCTCGGTGTGTCAAAAGACTTATTAACACAACACGGCGCTGTTTCTGAACCCGTAGCCAAAGCTATGGCTGAGGGTGCACTGAAAAAATTTTCAGCAGATATCGCCGTTTCAATTACCGGTGTTGCAGGTCCTTCGGGTGGCACAAAAGAAAAACCCGTTGGCATGGTTTGCTTTGGATTAGCAAAAGCTGAAGGATGTGAAACAAAAACCATGCATTTTACCAGTGGACGAGGATATATACGTCAAAGCGCAGTTGCATTTGTGATTGATTGGCTGACAGCCTGTTTCTAATTACCTTCCATTGTTATATTTCACTACAAAATAGCATCGATTCAAGACTATAATGTTATTTCACAGCACAAACAGGAATCATCCGTTGAGGGACGTCAAACGTAAAACAAACAATACCACGATGCCAAACGCATCGGCATTTTATCGTCGATTGCACGAGGCATTTCTGATCGTGCTGTTATCAGCTGGCGCTTTTCTTTTGTTGTCATTGGTCACGTATCATCGCGCGGATCCCAGTTGGTCACATCAAGTTGATACCGTCAAAATTCTAAATGCGGGCGGACGAGTGGGTGCTTGGTTGTCTGATTTTTTGTTATATGTATTTGGTTATATCACCTATTTTTTTCCCATTTTTTTATTTCAAGGCGTGTGGGAATTATATCGTGCGCATCAACTATTTGAAGAATTTTCTGATATTAATTGGGCACGGGTTGCGTCTCGCGTAACAGGTTTATTGATGAGCGTGATTGCTGCTTGCAGTTTATTGCATTTATATTTAATTTCTTTTAACTACGGACTGCCGTACGAATCTGGTGGCATCGTGGGTGATGCCATGGGCAATTTGCTAATGCAATGGTTTAATCGTGCTGGTACTACGATTGTTTTTTCCCCTATTTTGCTGATTGGCATTACATTATTAACAGGTACATCGTGGGTGCAATTAATTGAAGCGATTGGTGCTTGTATCATCCGCGCAGGTCGTTATTGTTTTGGTGAACTAAAAATTAATATTGCCTTGCCCAAAATATCGTTTGATTTTTTATCACGCTTAACTTCATTTGAACGTTTTTATTCAAGCGACAATGAGACTAAAAAAAATACCCCCTTTATTACAAAATTATCAAACCAACCTATTGAACCGAGTTTGATGGCACCTGATCCCTTATTTGATGCAGTGAAAAAATCAACTAAAGTGCCGCGTGTTGCTACGGCAATTAACCCAACAGAAATTGACGAAGAAGAAAGTCGTTCTACGCGTACACCGCGTTTTTCACAATCTACTATTTTGCCAAAATTATCTTTGCTTGATTCGCGTATGAATGAAAGGAAAATAGGGGTTAGTAAAGATGAGTTAGAGCGCCGTTCACGAGAAGTAGAGGAATGTTTTAATGATTTTGGTGTTGCCTTAAAAGTGGTTGCAGCACATCCAGGACCAGTAGTGACGCGTTTTGAAATGGAATTAGCGCCGGGAACAAAAGTAAATAAGATTACGGCATTGGTAAAAGATTTAGCGCGATCATTATCAGTGATCAGTGTGCGTGTTGTTGAGGTTATTCCCGGAAAATCCGTGATTGGTTTGGAATTGCCAAATCCCAATCGCGAAACAGTCACTTTAAAGGAAGTATTGTCTACCCCGACTTTTCAACAATCTCGTTCTGCATTGACCATTGCGTTAGGAAAAGATATTGCAGGTGAGCCGGTTGTGGTTGATTTAGCAAAAATGCCCCACTTATTGGTTGCCGGTACAACGGGTTCGGGTAAATCGGTTGCCTTAAATGTCATGCTATTAAGCTTACTCTATAAATCTTCCCCGCAAGATTTACGTTTAATATTAATTGATCCGAAAATGTTAGAATTATCTATTTATGATGGTATTCCGCATTTATTAGCACCTGTTGTTACTGACATGAAAGATGCAGCGAGTGCATTACGCTGGTGCGTGATGGAAATGGAACGACGCTATCGATTAATGGCTTCGCTCGGTGTTCGAAATATTATGGGTTATAATATTAAGGTTCGTGAAGCCATTGATAAAGGCGCGCCTTTATTAGATCCACTAACACCGCCAACAGAACATGGCCCTATTGAATTACAAACCTTGCCTAAAGTTGTTGTTTTAGCCGATGAATTTGCGGATATGATGGTTGTTGTTGGAAAAAAAGTAGAAACATTGATTGCGAGGTTAGCGCAAAAAGCGCGAGCCTCTGGTATTCATTTGATTTTTGCAACACAGCGCCCATCGGTAGATGTGATCACTGGATTAATTAAAGCAAACATTCCAACACGTATTGCTTTTCAAGTGTCATCAAAAATTGATTCACGCACGATTCTCGACAGCCAAGGTGCTGAACAATTATTGGGTAATGGCGATATGTTGTATATGCCGCCAGGATCAGGCGTACCTGTCCGTGTGCATGGTTGTTTTGCAAGCGATGAAGAAGTGCATCGCGTGGTAAAAGATTTAAAACAGCGCGGAAAACCAGAATATTTAGAAGATCTTTTAAATGAAAGTGGCGCACTTGATCCAACAGGATATACTGAATCCGCCATGATTGAAGATGGCGATGGTGAAAAAGATGAACTGTATGATGAAGCAGTGCAATTTATTATAAAAGCACAGCGGGTTTCAGTATCGAGTGTGCAGCGTCGTTTTAAAATTGGTTATAACCGTGCAGCACGCATTGTTGAAGCGATGGAGCTGGCAGGCATTGTGAGTAAAATGGAAGGCAATGCGCAGCGGGATGTGCTGGTGCCGGCATCAGAATAGCTCAGAACCCTGAGCGTCAGCGAGTGGAAGCTACAGAGCACGCAATTGAATTTTACAAAAAATTCCCTATTTGCAAACAGTGAGTATTAATTATGCGACACATTAAATTTATGCTTATCATTAATTTATTTCTTTGTCACACTATCCTTGCAGACACCCTATCTTCCGCTGATCAATTAACCCGTTTACTAGATCAATTCACTACCTTACAAGCACAATTTACACAAACGACAACAGACCTTAATCAAAACGTATTACAAATGAGTAGGGGTAATGTGATGTTAGAACGCCCAGGTCGTTTTCGATGGGACACATTGCAGCCATCACATCAAATTGTAATTACAAATGGTAATGTGTTATGGATTTATGATGTCGATTTAAAACAGGCGACGAAACAATCTATTGAAAATATGCCGATGAATCCCGCAAAATTATTGTCTGGCCATGTTGCTACTTTACTAAAACAATTTTCAATTCACATGATTCCGCATCAGAATATTATGGTTTTTCAGTTAATTCCTAAAAAACCCAATCGCGCATTTCGCTCTATCGCATTGGCTTTTTCGCATGAAAAATTACAGTCGATGCAAATTGAAAATACAATGGAGCAAACAACCCGCTTTAATTTTTCAAATGTACGCCTGAATGATTCCTTGCCAGCAAGTGCATTTTATTTTATTGTGCCATCAGGTGTGAATGTGTTGCAGTAATGAGTTTGGAGTTGGACGTTGGGCGTTGTGAGCGACAGTGTAAATTTTAATATTCAGCCTCTTGCGCGTCGTATGCGTCCACGATTGGTCGAGAATTTTTTTGGTCAATCGCATTTATTATCTGAAGGGAAACCTCTGGCAATGGCCATTGCGCAGGGCAAATTACATTCCATGATTTTATGGGGACCGCCTGGTGTTGGAAAAACAGCGCTTGCAGAATTAATCGCAAGCAATGCCAATGCCCGCATTGAACGGTTATCCGCTGTTTTATCGGGCGTAAAAGAAATTCGTGAAGTGGTTGCCAGAGCGCAAATAAACAAAGAAAAAACACTTTTATTTGTGGATGAGGTCCATCGATTTAATAAATCACAACAAGATGCTTTTTTACCGCATATAGAGCAAGGTACGATTACTTTCATTGGTGCAACCACTGAAAATCCCTCGTTTCATTTAAACAATGCGTTATTATCACGTGCGCGTGTCTATGTATTAAAATCGCTAGATGAAAACGATTTATTAAGAATTATCGACAGCGCATTGTGTGATACTGAAAATGGTCTGGGTAAGTTAAATATTATTTTTCCGGAAAACTTAAAAAATCAATTGATAGCATTTTCTGATGGTGATGCACGATTTTGTTTAAATTTATTGGAAATATTGTCAGATTTTGCCATGCCAGACAGTTCTGGTAAGACAATTATTACAGAGACAATTTTACAAGCTGTTTTAACGCAAAATTTGCGGCGTTTTGATAAAGGCGGGGATGCTTTTTACGATCAAATTTCGGCATTACATAAATCCATGCGAGGTTCAGACCCTGATGCCGCTTTATACTGGTTTTGTCGCATGATCGATGGTGGTTGTGACCCGCATTACATTGCGCGTCGTCTCGTGCGTTTTGCATCTGAGGATATAGGCAACGCAGACCCGCGCGCACTGTCCATTGCGGTCGATGCCTGGCAAGCGTACGAAAAGGTTGGTTCGCCTGAAGGAGATTTATTTTTAGCACAAGTGGTTATTTTTCTAGCAATTGCAGCCAAAAGTAATGCATCATATGCTGCCTTCAATCAAGCAATGGCAGATGTACACAGCGGCGGTAGTTTAGCGGTGCCGCTTCATTTACGGAACGCGCCGACAAAATTAATGAAAGAACTTAATTTTGGAAAAGATTATCGCTATGCACATGATGAGCCAGATGCTTTTGTTGTGGGTGAAAATTATTTCCCTGAAGGCATGGGCAAAAAAGTTTATTATGAACCTGTGCCTCGAGGATTAGAAATTAAAATTAAAGAAAAACTGGATAGATTGCGAAAGGGACTTTAAATAATTTAATTATTTAAGAGAACGATCACAATGTTGATTAATTTCGATGAATTAGCAGGCCGGCTTAATGATGATGACGATGCTTATTTTTGTACGCCAATTGATACGCAAGATGAAGAATTAACCTACCCTGAAGCAGTTAAAATATTACTAAAGTTTGCAGCCCCTTTGGTACTTCGCAATGGCTTATTTGCAGGCTATGAATTTTCTAGAGTACTACTGGTTAAGCAATATAATAAAAAATTAGTGCCTGCTTTTACCGACTTTAGAACGACAGAGGCGATGCTACAATCTTTATTATATGGCATGCTTTATTCTATTCCGCCCATGATTCGTAAAGTCAACAAAAAAAATGCAGCGCCTGAAGAAAAATTAGAAGTGGGCATTATTTTTCGACAAGGAATAATTTTTTCAGCAATCGCCGGCCTTATTACTGCAATAATCGCTGAATTTTTTGTGGCAAAATTTTTCAAATTAATAAATCAGCCTGGTGTGGTTATTCAAAATAGCGAAGATTATTTTCGATGGTCATCACTGGGGTATTTTTTTGATGTGATTTATAGGTCAGAAGTGCGGTGTATGTTTGCTCTTGATAATAAAAAAACGGCTTTGATTTCTGATTTTTTGGATGTCACTCTGGATATAGGTATGAGCTATGTCTTGATTAATGGAAAATGGGGATTTCCTGAAATGGGATTGGCGGGTGCAGCAGTTGGCTATACTGTGAGTAAATTAATTACGCTTTTATTTCACACGGGATTTATTTATTCCTACACCATATTTTTTAATGCCATATTAAAACAATATGAATTCTTTAGTCGGAATGTGATTTTCGATTGTAAAATATTAAAAGAAATTGCAAGAGACGGTATTCCTTTAGGTGTCGATTACTCGCTTACTGTCGCTGCTACTACTATAATTGGTTATTTTTGCGGGCTAAATGGGACAAGAGGCTTGCTTGCATTACAAGTTGCCAGTCTATATGGTGGTCCAATGCGGCTGCTTGTTGGAACATTATTTCCAACCATTAATTCATTGTGTGGTAAATATGTAACAGAGAAGGGTCGTAATGTTATAACAGTTGCAAACGCAGCTATGCTTCTGGCTTTTACCGCGGCCATTCTTGGATTAATCATAGTATTATCAACGCCGGGATTTATTGCAGATATTTTAATTGATAAATATACGGAAGCAGATAGTTATAATATGGCTATAAAATTATTAAGAGAAGAAGGTTTTTTACAAGTTTTTGGTGCGCTGAGAGCAACTTCGGTTGCAGTATTGTCCTCCAGAAACGATAATTTTTTCCCAATGATGGTAACCTTTTTTTGTTATGTCGTCATTAATATCAGTATTGCTGCTATTGCCAAATTTGCTTTAGATAAAGATGAAAGTTGGATTTATGGTTCGCAAGTGATTGGGTGTTCATTGAGTATAACGCTGTTGTTAATGCGTTTAGCATCACATTACAAAGCTGAGCCTATACAGGGTGAAGCAACCATTCCACCATCAATAGCGAATAATTCATCCTGTTTTGCAAACGCATGGCATTCAATTAAAGCGCGTTTTACGCCTGATACAGGCCCAACTGAAAAAACACGCTTACGCAGTAATAGTGTTATTTCAACAGCGTCAATGCAAACGCTTGCTTGACGTCATCATCAGGGAACATGCTTCCACCCAAAAGAATTTTTTTGTTCGGGTTTTAAAACAGCCAAACAGGCATTTAAACATTCACCATAATCACCTTCTGAGAACCTATAACCCACCGACTGAATATTAGAAAGCTTGCTGTATTTTAAAGCATATTCAATTTCTTCTAATGCTTTGGTTGCATTATAGGGGTTGTTAGTAATCGCTGTTAGAATTTTGGATTCTAGTATAATGGCATTACTGACTTTCGTTTTAGTGGTATTTAAATCACGGTCAAACCTAAATCGCCTAAATAATTGATAGCCGTTAACAGTATCAGAAGATATACGCGATACAATATATTTTTCAATTAATTTTAATATTTGCTCTGGTTTGTTTAACGCGCCTAATTTTATTGCGTCACTTTGTTTTTCTAATTTTCTATTTTTTAATTTATCCAATGCTAATAATGCTGTTTTAAGGGCAGTTTGTTTTTCAGTAAGTGCTTCTGAAGTGCCTAGTAATTTTGTATTTATTTTTTTAAGTGTTTCAATAAGCGTCGGCGTATTAACATTAGGATGGTTTATTATATTATTGAATACATTGATGTGAGTGACGCTCTTTAACCCAATTAATTTTTCTAATGATGCGGCAGAGGCTGCCAAATCAATTGAAGCAGCTAAAGTTTTTTCAATATTATTGTGTACTGCAGGAGTAGCATGGGCATTGCGTACAATCTTTATCGATACTTCAAGCGGCAAGCCATTTCGCTTGCTTAAGGTTTCTAGTAACGATATTAGTTTTTCGGAACTATTATTAATGCTGGCTAATTTCATTAGCAAGGTATCAAAAACAACATCCGTCATATTCTTGTGTTGACAAAGCGCATTTAATTCATCAAATGATATGATGCGCGCTATATACCATAAAATATCTAATGCAGGTGCCGTTGTTGATTCTTTAATTCGTTCTTCCTGCATTAAATTTTCAGTTTCTAAAAGTGTGGTTGTTTCTCGATATTTTTTTTCAGTATCCAATATCAATTTTTCAGTCAGTAATAGTTTTCTTTCAATAAAGATGCGATCTGGAAAGTAATGGTCAACTGCCTTTTTTGCATTTTGAAATAGTGTTCGCACACTGCCAGGGCTATCATTCTCATTTTTTTCTGAAAATTGAGAAACCATTTTCTCTGCAATTGTTTTTTCGAGCCCTGTATACCGAAGTACATCAATTAAAGCTGTTTCCGAATAACCGGGTACTTTTTTATAATGCATTCGATGAAGTAGGGCGTCACTTGTTTTTCCGCGTCCTGCCATAAAGTCTGGATTTTGCGTACCAATAATATTAAAACCTGGTTTGGGAGAATAACCTGAATACGTTCTTAGATATTGTATTGCAACTTCATCATCGGGAATTTTCCCCATCAACAAATCATTTAAAAATGTTTCCATTGAATAGGAGCAATTAATTTCATCCCAAATAACAGGATTGCCTTCAAAATAAGCCTTTAGTAATGTTATTTTTCTCTTTTTTAATGACCACCTTGCTTCAATATGATAAAAAAGATCATCGCTAGAGATTTCCTCTTCTGGATTTCCTTTTTTAAAATCATTGGCCAGTAATACCTCGATTACCAAATTGCTTTTGCCAATTCCTGAATCACCTTCAAGCACCATGCCACCTAATCCATCAAATAATTGTTTATTACTGAATTCAGGGTGTTCTCGACGGTATGCGCGAAGCATTAAAAAATCATTGAGCATTAAGGCTGCTGGCTGATTGTTGTCGGTAAGATAGAAATCACTTTTAGGTGAAATAATATCTGCAATCTTAGGTGCAAAATCAGGAAAATATTGCCTATGAAATTCCGCCTGATATTCGTTTGGCACAAAGGGGTTTAAAAGTGAATAGGCGTAATATTTTGCAACTGAAACCGGGTTTTCATTTTTGTTTTTTTCACAATAGCTCAGTGTAAACATAATAACAGTCGTTAATTCACGCGGCGTAATTAACATTGTATTGTGTCCGCGATCAAATAAAAATTGTGCCATTTCAAGAACTGGCAAAGCAATTTCCTCTTTTTGTTTTTCATAAGCTGTGTTTTCAAATAAGGGCTGTAAAATTTCAAGATAAATCACTTCTGCCGGTATTATGTCAAATAGAACCGCATTACCGTAATCCTGAAATAAAGCGGGTACAGTTCGATCTGCGCTGTAGGATGTTGGATTGCCCGCAAAAATGACCTTGTGTTGATCCGTTAACGTGATCAGGATGCCGTCAATAACAATTGTTTTGGGATTATAAAATAATCCACGAAATTGGCTCCATTGTTTTTGTGTAACGGTTGCTTCATCGATAAATAAATAATGAACGTATTTGTCAGCAGGCTTCATTGCCCAATTTTTAATATCCGTTTCACGAAATAATTTTCTATTGTCCTTATTAAAATGTTTTATGACAAAAGTGGTTTTACCAACCCCTGTTAATCCTCCTAAAAAAACATAAGGCTGGCTGTGCTTTTCAAGTAAATTTTCGACATCATTTAAACGTTTCCGAGTAAAATTTTTTTCAACTGCCATGGCTTTAGATAAATTAATCGGTATTCTTCGAGGCTCAATGATGGGTGCTTTTTCATAACCCACCCAAGGATCATTTGAACGTATACTGGCTTCTATTTTAGATAATGGGGTTTCTTTAAGTATTTGCTTGCTAATGGTTTTTGTTATTAATTTCTGCTTTTCTGTAGCAGTTACTTTGTGGTAGGTTGAAGTAACAACATCACTGAATGGATTTTTAGAATGCGAGATAAAATATAAACGCCCTTTTGGGTTGCCAGCATATTTTCGCTCTATTAAATAGGGCGTTAAATTATTGACAAGCTCTAAGCTTATATTTCCGCATAAAATAACTGTTTTCTTTTCTTTTAGCGCTGTTAACAAAAACTTTTCTTCTTCAGAAAAGCTAAATTCCAACCTGTCGGTATCAAAATTCCCAGTTAATTTTTTAAGTAAATCGCATGCTTTTAATTCAGATATATCAATTATAATCGGTTTTTCATTCCTAAATGTTTTTTCCAATTGTCGAATGGTTACTTCTTTATCTGTGCTTTCAATATAATGTGTTTTTGATAAGGCCAAACGCCAAGGAAGCAATGTGATGTTGGTTTCTACTTTCTTTTCCTTCACTGGGTAATTTAATTCTGTCGGCAATTTTAGGGTTGGTGCTATATATAAATTTATTTTAACATTGTTTTTTCGACATAAATCAAAAAATTGTTCAAAGCGGCCCAATGAAAGCGTATCGTTAATATAAACGGTAACTACTTTCCCTGTATTTTCCTCAATCCACCCTTTTGTTCGTGTGATTGAATTGTCATTCCCATTAAAAATGTCTCGGTGGAAAAAAGACGAATATAATTCATTATTTAACACATAAATTTTAGATGGTTTGCTTTCTGGCAAACCCGAATGAATTGATTTAATCGGTAGGTTTTTAAAATTATGCCAAACGGCAGTGGATAATTTAATGGTGTCAGGAAAGGGGACTGGTATTGGTCGATTGGTTTGTTTATCGGTCACCATTATTTCTGCCATTTCATTCCGAAGCAAAGCTTCACGAAAAAACCGTTCAAAATTAGGATCTTTGGGGGGGTTTAAAAAAGTAATATTTTTTACCGATTTTTGACTTTCATATGCTTTTTTTAATACACCAGAAAGTTGGCCTTCATGAAATAACAATGATTTACCCCGCAAAAACCATTGCCCGAGTAAAATACTTTTCCATTCTTTTGATTCGTAAAGATTAATGGTAATTGTGCTGAGGTCGTCGGTTGTATCGTTATCATCATTGACAGAAGAAACTGGACTGTTTCTTTCGGAAATAATAACTTCTGTTTCCATCGTTTCTTCAGTTTTTTCTGCTTCAAATGCTATATCTTCGTCTTCATTTTCATTAATAGATTTATCTGAAATAGACTGCGCATCATCGGAATCTTGATCTGATAAATTATCGATTGCGGATTCTAATTCGTCATAAGCTGATAATTCTGCTGTTGGTAATTCTGTCACGTCTTCTGTTTTTTGTGTAAATAAGGCTGGCAATGTTAATTCATCTGTATAAATCGATGTGTCGATGGTTTGATCTAATCGAAATCGGGATTTAAAAGCATCATCCTCAATAACTTCTGTTTGCGCAATATCAATAAGGGCTATAATAGTTAAATTGTCAGGCATGTTAATACCATCGATTTTTCGTTCATCACCATACAAGGTGTTAAATTTAATAATTTCATTGGTGCTAAAATTTCCAAAATTAATAAATAATGCCGGTGCTGGGTCTGTTTGTTTTTTGCAAAGTGTTAGGAACTCAAATAATAAACCACCTGGGCCGTTTTTTAATTCTCCTACATCCCCGTTGCGTTCAATGATAGGTGAGCTACAAATTAAATCATCGGGTTTATCGATATAGAAATAAGGACGTTTTGAGCTAACAGCGCAATAACACTGTAATTGATAAGCCATCGATTCAATGTTAGCGGATCCTTCTAATTTCAGTAAATATTTTTTATTTTCACCGGTACAGAGTTGTTGTATTTTCTTTTTGAGTGGAGTGAGTAGAGGGGTAGGTGTGCTGAGTGGGCGTTGTGGTTCAGGCAATCCAATTGCAGTTTCATCAGGAACGCGATAAATTTGTGTCTCTACAATGTCTTTGTAATCAGCCGTCGCTGCTACAATCGGGTCTTCGTTAACAATAGATGTATTTAATTCTGCCTGTTTATTTTCAGTTAATGTGGATTTATTTTCGGTTAATGTGGATTTATTTTCGGTTAATGTGGGTTTATTTTTATTATCAAGTGATTCTCTACAAGGATATCCACCCAAATCACAGCTTATCCATTCACCCCCGAAAAATACTTCAATAAAAGCGTGAATATCATTGCCGATATAATTGACAGGGGTTTCAGATAAATTACTTTTTCTTTCAATTTTCTTTAATTCGCTTATAAAAACAACAGCTCGATGCCGACAAGCACCTACTTTTTTATCTAAAATATACTGTAGATGCCCTTCACCATTTTTTGGATCTTCGTTAGATGGTTCATAATCAATCCCAAAATCACTTATTTCTTTTTGTAGCGTTTGAATATAATTTGGTAACACTGAATTACCGTTTTGTTTTTTTCTTTCAATAATAAAATCAATTTTAACCTCAGTGATCCCCTTATTCTCTTTTTCTCCTTTGCGGATATAATAAATATTTTTTTTCTTTGAAAAGGAAAATTCAACCTCTAGCGGTAAATTTAAATGATATTGCAGTATAACTTCCTTTGCTGACGAAGCAGGGAGTGCTTGCCATTCACGATTTAATTTTAAATCAACTATCCCATAAAAAAATTGGCTATCGTGTGTTGATTTTCCTTTATCGTCTTCGACTAGTTTATGTAAATTAGAATAGAGGTTATCTGATTTCACGATTACTATTTTTTCTAGTGCGTCGGGTTTATTTGACAGTGTAAAAGCATTATTTTGCCCGCAAATTTCAGAATTGAGCGTAAGCGTATCGTAACAGCTTAATCGATAGTGATTGATTGAAGGTGCAGGGTAGTCGGCATTACTTGCCGCATAGAATATTTCGCGTTTTGTTAACGCTTTTTCTGGGTCATAGTGTGTGTTAGCATCAGCCCTTTCTTTCTGGTTATGATAGGGTGTTTGACCTGGACTTAAATTAGGCGCTTGATTGAAATCAATTTTTTCATTAAGTTGCTTGGATGTTTCAGCATCATCTTGTGCAAATTGTGGGAGAAAAACGGTTGTAGGTTCATTTCTTGTGGTCGCTGGCAATCTACTGCGATCTATATTCAATGCATTTATTGTTGCTATATATGATTTGTAAGATTCAGGATAATTTTCAATGATATTTTTAAGTATTTTTACAACGTCATCTTGAGGTAATTTCAAGACCAAAAGTTTCAATAATTCTAAATTTCCTGGAAGGGTTTTTAAATTAGGACAATTTGAGATATTTATCTCTTTTAAGTTCGTCGATGAGATTAGCAATTTTTTTAGTTCTTCTACAGTGATATCGGTATAGGATAAATCAATTTTTTTAATGTTGAAAAAACGCGAGTAAAATTTGATTATATTTTTAATGCCTGTGCAGTGGTTGAAATCTAGCTCTTCAGCACCCTCTAAATGGACTGCAATTCTAAAGGTATTTATCGGATCAATTTCAGTGCCTGCAGCTAAAATTTTTTTTATGACACGCGATCTTATTCCAATCATTGGACACTGCTTTAGGCTTAATTCCTCAATTATTGTTGTATTGTCATTCGGCAATGTGCCTAATAATTGACTCAGTTTCTCTTCGGTCATGTTATTTTTTGGCAAGGTTAGTTTTTTTAATTTTTTAAAAGAGGGGAGTAAAACTGAATTCCAATCTATATTAGTGCATTCCGATAAATCCAATTCTTCTAAATCATAGGCATCTTTAAGAAAAACGCTAAGTTGTCTTTCGTTTATATTGCTGCGCGGAATAATTAATTTTCTTAGTTTTGGAAATTGAATATGAAGGATCATTTTATATAAACAACCTGCTTCTAATAAATGAAGCTCTTCTATTTCGCTGGTATACGGAGCAATTGATACTTTTTTTGGTAGTTTTATTGCGCTATCAGTAATTATTAATTTTTTTAATTTGGGTAATTGTGCGATTGCACTGGCAATGTCCAGTTCAAGATTGTAGTCATTGAGTTTTAATGTTTCTAGTTCACTAAAGTGTGAAAAAAAGTTACTGGGTATTTTAAAATCAAAAGAAAAGCAAGGCTCATCTAGTGAAAAAGATTTTAGCTGCGATAAATTTAATTTATTGACTATAAAGTTTATAAAGTTTATTGATATATGGTCAAAATAACTTCCATCAATATCTATCGCGAGAATCGGCGTTTCTGATTTTCTTAATGCCTTGTAAATGGTAAGCATTACGCTTGAGCGGCGGCTCTCATCTATTTTAAATTCAACACCGCTTTTTCTAAGGTCACTACTTCTTAATGTTTCTTCATCAATTTTGTTTGCATTAATAATGATAAGTGATATTTCTTTTCTTCCTGTTTTTTTATTTTTTCGCATTGATTCAAGAAAAGGTATTTTTATATGGGGATAGGTTGATTCAATGAGACAAAAAGGCGGTAATTTATTTTGTAATATTGCTTCTTGTTTTTCCGTCAATACATTTTCAAATTTGCTGTTCTCGATGTTCTCGATATCGATTAAGTCTAGCGGATCTAATTCTAATATTGTATTTGTTTTTTTTAGATCTTTACAGGTCTTATCGTCTAATAACAACAGCGAATCTCGATTCTTCTTCAGTGTTGTGCCATAGGTGAAATAACGTTTTGCGTCACTTAAATCGTCTTTTTGGTACGCCTCAAATGTTTTTAATGAGATAGGCGCTTTTAATTCCTTTAATCCATTTTGCGTTGGAAGTAAAACAGAAAATCCAGAGTCTAATAATCTTTTGACGTAATCTAATTTTTCTAATGTATCAATGAAATTTGGATTATTGAAATTTTCAATTATTGTATTGAGATCGGTTTTTTTAAACGCATGCCAGATAAAGCTGAGAACAATTGTTTTTTTCTGTTGGATCGCTACTTCGCCAGGTTTTTTCCACAGTAATTTCCCGCTTTGTATGGATTGCGTGATGTCAGGGCCATCCTCTCCACCTGTTTCTTGATATTGCTCTTGGTCCGTTCCGACGAGAGTGTAAAAATTATGTGGTAGTTCCAGGGCGGGCATTGCACCATCCTTCTTTTGTTTTAATAACTTGTTATAACAGATGAAGCTTAATGTTTTATTAGATTAGGAGAGAATTATCGCGTGAACGTACGAGGCGACCTTGCTTATTTATTAAAAACAACTCTAAATTCAATTCCTTGGCCGTCAGTAGGCGTGTGTAACTCAATATTGGCGTGATGCAGTGTTGCGATTTGTTGAACGATACTTAAGCCCAATCCGCTACCCAGTGCGTTGGAACCAATGACGCGAAAGAATCGCTCAAATACGCGTTTACGTAACTTTTCTGGAATACCTGGCCCGTTGTCTCGAACAATTAAGGTCACATGCTTTTTGTCTTCTTGAATATCAATCGTGACAAAACTATCGGGTGGTGAATAGCGAATAGCATTATCGACTAAATTACGCAGTAAAATATCAATGGCTGTCGCACTGCCTTCAATTGTTGCTTTGCTGTCTGGCGATAACAATTCCAGTTCGATATTTTTTTCAATTGCAGTAGGCGCTAGCATCGCGGCAATTTCACCTGCTTGTTTTGCCAAATTAACTGGCGTTGTGTCTGTCAGACCGGCTTCGGGTTCCATGCGACTTAAGGTTAATAATTGTTGTACGACGTGTGTACTGCGCCGCACGCCGAATAATACTTTCATTAAGGCTTCATTTTTTTCTTCATCTGTTTTGGCACGTAAGGCAACCTGCGCTTGTGTGCTTAAAGCAGCAAGGGGGGTTTTTAATTCGTGGGCTGCATCGGCTGTAAATCGCTTTTCGCGGCCAAAGGCTGCTTTTAATCGCCCAAATAAACTATTTAATTCACTGACAAGCGGTTCAATTTCAGAGGGCACGGATTCTAAATCTACTGGTTCTAAATAAGATGGCGCGCGTTGATTCACTTCTTTTGCAACACGGCGTAAGGTGTCAAGACCACGTCCAACGATAACCCAAATCAAAAATCCTAAAAAGGGATAAGTAACGAGCATCACGACAACAGAGTCTTGTGTTAAACGATTTTCAAGTTCTTGTCGATAGTTTGCACGCTCGGCAACCATGACTGTTAAATGATTTTCACTGTTATATCCTGTGCTCACGCGCCATGTATGACCATCCAACCATAGCGTTGACAGCCCAACAGATCCATTTGAAAACGGGGTTTCTAGGGCGTGTCGAGAATGTAAAATTAATTGGTGGTGTCTATTCCAAATCTGAAACTCTGAATTTCTTGCGGCTTGTTCAATGGCAGCAGGTTTTAAATTCGATGTTCTTTTTAATTCTGCTAAATGTTTATTTTCATTTCGTAATCGTTCTTGAATTGTGGCTAATTCTGCGGGTGCAATTGAGCCTGAAAAAATAGCTTGCATGCGCAAGGTGGTGCGAATTAATTGTGCATCTAATTGCAGTTGAATATCTTTATGCGCTAAAAATAAATTACCAATGATTGCAAATGAGGTGATGAGTGTGACGCTCAATAATAAATTGATTAATAAATAGGTTCTTATTGAAGGCGACATGAATTTATCTTTCATATGTGTCCGTGTCTGTGCCAGTGACACTAAAATTCCTCTTTCTCTGCTTTTACCATATAACCCACACCGCGAATAGTGCGAATAAGTTTGGTGCCAAAGCGTTTTCGTAAATTATGGATGTGCACTTCCAGGGCGTTACTGTCGATATTTTCACCCCAACCATACAGCGTTTGATTTAATTGATCTCTTGAAATAACGCGGCCAGCATTTTCCACTAATTTTTGTAATAAGGTAAATTCACGACGCGATAATTCAACCGGTTCTTCTTTCAATGTGACAATATGCGCAGCTGGATCAATGCTGATGTCACCATGAATTAATAATGGTTGTACACGTGATTTAGAACGGCGCTGCAGTGCGCGCATGCGTGCGCATAATTCATCAAGATCAAATGGTTTCAATAAATAATCATCAGCACCAGCATCAAGTCCTTCAACCCGTGATTCAACCGTATCTTTTGCTGTCAAAATCAAAACGGGTACGGGAATATTTTTTTCGCGAATGCGTTTTAAAATTTCAAGACCAGACATTCTAGGTAATCCCAAATCAAGAACAACCACATCAAAGCTTTCCTGTTTGCGGGCCAATGCTTCATAGGCAGATTTGCCATCCTTAACCCAATCAACGGTGTGTCCGTAATGCTTTAACCCAGAGTAGATCCCGTCGCCCAACAATTCGTCATCTTCGACTAGTAATACACGCATAATACTCTCCTGTGATATTCCAGTATCGCTAAGTTACTATAATACGGGAGATACTTCCGTGGCGATAGTATTTGAGCGTTTTTAGGTCGCGTGTTAAGATTGGCGATCAAATCTAAGGTGCCATTTTATGCCTATAGCAGATCACCCCCCTATGAAGTCGCTTATTTCTAAAGTGGTTCAATATGCCAAGACACAATTGCACGACGAGGCGCAATATGCGCTTTTTTCCAATTTTGTTCGTTTGTTTTATTCACATGCGGCGGAGAGCGATTTAAAATTTCGTTCTGTTGCAGAATTATTTGGCATGGTGTATTCCCAGTGGGTACTGGTTTCGAAACCCCGGCAATCGCTTCGCCCGCTTTTTCATCTTTTTAATCCTGAACTTGAGTGTGATGGTTGGCATACCACGCATACGGTTATCGAGCTGATTACGAAAGACATGCCTTTTATTGTCGACAGTGTGCGCATGGAAATGGGTCGCCTAGGGTTTACCGTCCATTTGATGATTTACATGGGCGGCATGAAAATTATACGTAATGCAGAAGGTTTTGTAACAAAAATAACGGGTTACAATGCAAATCATCCGATTTGCGATTCAATTGAATCACCTGTGTACATGGAAATTGATCGACAAACCGATCCAGCTGTTTTATCGATGATTGAAGAAAATTTAAATCGTGTGTTGTCTGATGTACAGGTTGTTGTTCAAGATTGGAAGCCGATGCAAACTCGGGTTGAAGAATCAATTCAAGATTTATCGCGTGTTATAAAAACATTATCAAAAGAAGAAGTTCAAGAGTCTATTGCCTTTTTAAAATGGCTTTTAGAGGGACAATTTACCTTTTTAGGGGTGCGTGATTATGAAGTTGAGGGCGAGCATGACGCGATGGCGTTGCGTTTAATTCCCCATTCAGGCTTGGGTGTTTTGCGTGATGAAAGTCATAGTCAACTAACGCGTCAATTTTCAGCCTTGCCTGAATCAGCACGTGAATCCATGTTATCAACAAAACAATTACTCGTGATTTCTAAAACCAACACGGTAGCAACGGTGCATCGTCCAGCGTATACCGATTACATTGGTATAAAACGCTTTAATGAAGCGGGGCAGTTAATTGGTGAGCGCCGTATTATTGGGTTATATACGTCAACAGCGTATAGCAGTCATCCTAAACAAATTCCTTTTTTACGACTCAAAGTCATTTCGATTTTGAAAAAATCTGGCCTACCTCCCAAAAGTCATGCGGGCAAAGATTTAATGCATATTCTAGAGACTTTTCCGCGTGATGATTTATTTCAAGCACCGGTGAATGAACTATATCGCATTGCAATGGGTATTTTAAATTTGCAGGACCGACGAAAAGTCAGTTTGTTCGTTCGTGATGATACTTATGGTCGGTATGTCTCGTGTTTGGTATTCGTACCGCGCGACAATTTTAATTCAAGCTTAATTGCGCGCATTCAAAATGTATTAATGGAAACATTTCATGGTATTGAAGCGAATTATTATACTTATTTTTACACCGCATTATTAACACGTATCCATTATGTTATTCGTGTCCCTTCGAAAAAAAAATTGCGATACAATATCGATGAATTAACCACACGTTTAATCGAGGTTTCTAAGTCATGGAAAGACAGATTTAAAGAAGCAGCATTGGGTTATTTTGGTGAAGAACGCGGTAATTTTCTTATTAGCCGTTACAAGGGGGCTTTTTTTGCGGGTTATCGCGAAGCTTTTACACCAATGCATGCGCTTTCTGATATCGAACACATTGAAGCCCTTGACGGTTCTGATGCATTAGGAATGAGTTTGTATCGCCCATTAGGTTCAACTGCCCAAGAAATTAAATTTAAATTATTTCGTTATCAAGCAACGGTGCCATTATCAGATGCCTTGCCTATTTTAGAAAATATGGGTTTGCGTGTTATTGAGGAACAGCCCTATCAATTATTATTTAAAGATGGTCGACAATTATGGATTAACGATTTTAGCTTGATTTTTTCGAAAAATGTGCCATTTGAGGTTGATCAAGTGCGCGCTATTTTTCAAGAAGCCTTTAATAAAATTTGGTTGGGGCAAGCAGAAAATGATTTATTAAATGCGTTGGTATTGGATGCGCAATTAAATTGGCGCGAAATTGCTTTATTACGCGCTTATACTAAATATTTGCGTCAGACGGGGTTTACTTACAGTTCGCAATATGTTGCAGAAACTTTTTTGAAATATCCTTCAATGGTCAAATCACTTGTGCATTTGTTTCATGCCTTATTTGATCCTTTGCTGCAGCCTTCAGGAAGTGTAGTGATAGAAGCTGAAGTGTCTATTCGAGCGCAAATTGAAGAAGTGGTATTGCTGGATGAAGACCGTATTTTTCGACAAATGTTATCCGTCATTAAAGCGACCTTGCGTACCAACTTTTATCAAAAAAATAAAAGTGATATTTCACTTAAATTATCGCCAGCTAAAATTCCAGAAATGCCACTCCCTTTACCTTTATTTGAAATTTTTGTTTATTCACCCCGTTTTGAAGGAATTCATTTGCGGTCAGCTAAGGTTGCTCGCGGCGGATTGCGCTGGTCAGATCGCAGGGAAGATTTCAGAACAGAAATCCTAGGATTAATGAAAGCGCAACAAGTAAAAAATGCGGTGATTGTTCCTGCGGGAGCCAAGGGCGGATTTGTCCCTAAAAATTTACCTGTCAATGGCACGCGTGATGAAATTTTTGCTGAAGCAATTGTTTGTTATAAAGGCTTTATTCAAGGTCTTTTAGATATTACAGATAATTATCATGGTTTTGATGTTATTTCTCCAAAGGACACCATTTGTTACGATGATGCTGATCCTTATTTAGTGGTTGCTGCTGATAAAGGAACGGCAACCTTTTCTGATATCGCCAATCAAATTGCGATCGACAGTGGTTTTTGGTTGGGTGATGCTTTTGCATCAGGTGGGTCAACAGGCTATGATCATAAAAAAATGGGCATCACGGCGCGTGGTGCGTGGGTTTCTGCAGAAAGACATTTTCAAGGCTTAAATATTAATGTCGACAATACAGAAATCACGGTCGTTGGCATAGGTGATTTAAGTGGGGACGTGTTTGGTAATGGTGTTTTATTATCTGAGCATTTGAAATTGGTTGCTGCATTTAATCACATGCATATTTTTTTAGATCCTAATCCCAATCCAAAAATGAGTTTTCAAGAGCGTCAAAGGGTATTTGCTTTACCCAGGTCAACCTGGGCGGATTATTCTCCTGAATGCATTTCTGAAGGGGGCGGTATTTATTCTCGTGCCGCTAAATTTATTACCATTACACCGGAAATAAAAAAACTACTGGAAATTGTTGATGATCGATTGGCGCCCAATGATTTAATTCGGGCGATTTTAAAAGCACCTGTTGATCTAATGTGGAATGGTGGCATTGGCACTTATGTTAAAGCAATTGAAGAATCGCATGCTGTTGTGGGCGATCGTACTAATGATGCGGTCAGAGTAAATGGTGCTGATTTACGTGCGCGTGTTGTGATTGAGGGGGGTAATTTAGGGTGTACGCAGCTTGGTCGTATTGAATATGCTTTGCTAGGCGGATTAATCAATACTGATTTTATCGATAATTCAGCCGGTGTTGATTGCTCTGATCATGAAGTCAATATTAAAATTTTATTAAATACCATTGTTGAAACAAGTGATTTAACGATAAAACAGCGCAATCATTTATTGTCATCGATGACAGAAGAAGTGTCGAGCTTGGTATTGCAAAATAATTACCATCAAAATCAAGCAGTCAGTTTTTTAACTTTATTGTCGTCAAAAAATATGAGTTTGTATGTGCATTATTTGAATGCGCAAGAGCAAGCAGGAAGAATTAATCGTGCATTAGAATATTTGCCTGATGCAAAAACGCTATTGGAACGTCGTGCAAATGGATTAGGCTTAACACAACCCGAAATGGCTGTTTTATTTTCCTATAGTAAAATTATTTTAAAAGAAGAAATTCTACAATCTGATTTATTAAGTGATCCTGCATTAATGGATTATATTAAAAATGCATTTCCAACTATTTTATGTAAAAAATACCGTGATTTTATTTTTAAGCATCGGCTTCGTAATGAAATTTTAGCAACACAGTTGTGCAATCATTTGATTGCACACATGGGTATTACTTTTGTGCAGCAAATGACAGATGAAACAGGCGCATCAACTGCAGCAATTGTCAGGGCATTTGTGGTTGCTTTTACTATTTTTCATGTTGCAGAAATGGTTGCTGATATTGAAGCCCTAGATTACCGTGTTAATATGTCATTGCAATACCAAATGATGGATGAAGTTGTTCGTTTAGTCCGTCGTGCTACCCGTTGGCTGTTGCGAAATTGGCGCGAACAAATTTCTATTCCTGAAATGATTGCGCATTTTGAACCGCATATTAAAGGTTTGTATAAACGCCTACCCAAATTATTAGTGGGCAGTGATAAGGAAGATGTTGATTTGCGTCGAGACCAATTAATTTCTGATCATGTACCAGAGGAGATTGCAACACGAATTGCGAGCGTTAGGTCAATGGTTCATGCGTTAAATATTATTGAAGCCGCTAATGTACAATCTGAAGATGTGTATCTCGTTGCGCAAATTTACTTTAATTTGGTGGACCGTTTGGATTTACATTGGTTTCGCGATAAGATTAATGATCAGGCAGTTACTCATCGTTGGTCTGTATTAGCTAAAGCGGCGTTTAGAAGTGATTTGGATTTAATACAACGACAACTAACGGCCAGTGTGATTGCATTTTCCGCATCAACAAAAAATATGATGCAACGTATGAATATTTGGATAGAACATCACTCAGATTTAATTGCGCGCTGGAGAATAATTTTAACAGAT
>MGXX01000065.1:15419-27916 GCA_001801515.1 Gammaproteobacteria bacterium RIFCSPHIGHO2_12_FULL_38_11 | reverse complement strand
GTCTATATAACAACTTTTGTAAATATAATTAAGGTGCAGCGGGTGTTGATAGTTATTATATAGACGGTCACTGTCACTGCTTATAAGGGAATGCACATGACTATCACTGAAAAAAATATATCTATTAAAGGATCCCTAATGCATTATTACGATGTGGGTTTAGGTGATCCTATTTTATTTTTACATGGTGTTCCTACCTCAAGTTATCTATGGCGTAATATTATTCCTGCGCTAAAATCACATGCACGCTGTATTGCGCCTGATTTAATAGGTATGGGACAATCTGATAAACCTGATATTGAATATCGTGTTTTTAACCATATTGATTATATCGATGCTTTTATTAATGCATTAAAATTAAAAAATATTACTTTAGTATTACATGGTTGGGGCTCGGTCATTGGTTTTGACTATGCGCGACGTCATGAAGAAAACATCAAGGCAATTGCATTTTATGAGCCTCACTTACAGCCTATCGAAGATTGGAATCAACTGTCTTTACCTGTACAACAGTTTGCAACATTGTTAAATAGGCCGGGTGCAAGTTATCGTTCAGTCATTAAGCAAAATTATCTGATTGAAAAAATATTACAACGCAGTGCTATTCGCGAATTAACAGAAGAGGAAATGGCGCGTTATCGTGCGCCATTTTCAACACCAGAAAGTCGAAAACCTTTGTGGCAGTATGTGAATGATTTGCCGCTGGGTAAAGGGCCAGATGATGTTGTCAATTTAATTCGGCTATATTCTGATTGGTTGCAAAAAACAACTTTTCCAAAATTGCTGTTGTATGCTATTCCTGGTTTTATGACAACCATGGAAAATGTACAGTGGGCGCGTGAACACCTTTCCAATCTTGAATTAGCGCCTTTGGATGATGCATTACATTTAGCACAAGAATCAGTACCGAAACAGTTTTCGAGTGCTTTATTAAACTGGTATGAAAAAGTGTCAGTATCAGTGTGAGCAAGCAGTCTCACGCTAACACCCCTATGGAGATTGTATGAAAAAAATAACTTACTTAGCGATTTTTTTATTTACCTGTGTATTGCTGTCTGCTTGTGGTTCTGTTAACTACGCGCCCGGAAAAGCATACATTGAATCAGGTGCGGGACATGCTTCCCAAGAAACCGAATGAAATTGGGTGTGGGTCTTCGCCCCGCGCACTACTCAATAATACTAGAAACACATCCTGCTATTGATTTTTTTGAATGTATCACAGAGGATTATATTGATCAGAAAGGAGATGGTTTTTATTATCTTGAAAAAATTCGAGAACACTATCCCATTTCATTACACGGTATTGCTTTATCAATTGGCAGCGTAGACCCTTTAAATAAAAATTACTTATTTGAATTAAAAAAATTAATTACGCGTGTGAAACCAATCTCAGTTTCTGATCATTTTTGTTGGACTGGCGTTGATGGAATGAATACGCATGATTTATTGCCATTGCCATTTACAACAGAATCTGTTGATCATCTTGTTTCACGTATCACTCAAGTGCAAGATTTTCTGGGGCGACAGATCATGTTGGAAAATGTGTCGAGCTATGCGCAATTTAAAAATTCAGAAATGCCGGAGTGGGAATTTATTTCTGAAATTGCAAAGCGCGCCGATTGTTTTATTTTATTAGATATAAATAATGTCTATGTGAATGCTTTTAATCACGGATTTTCTGCTGAAAAATATTTACAAGGTGTCGTGGTTGATCGCGTAAAACAATTTCATTTATCTGGTCATAAAAATTGTGGATCGCATATTATCGACACACATGATGACAAAATAATCGATGATGTTTGGGATTTGTATGCTAAAGCAGTCGCACGATTTCCTGATACACCTTTAATTATTGAGCGTGATTCAAATATTCCTGAGTTGTCGGAATTGATGGATGAATTAAATCGATCAACTCAGAGCCTCGAGCACTTGAGGTTCTGAGTTGCAGATACACTCTCGCATCACATCACAGGTTTTTTGCATAACATGAATATTATGAACGCAGGCGAGATTATGATAAGCCGGCGCTTTTATTTTAAATAAATAATGTAAATAGGCGCGCGAATGATGTTGACAAGTGTGGCAATCACATCCTGTTAATATTGGATTTTCATCTTTTGCGTAAATCCCTTTTTTGATAATCAACTGTCCTTTTGGTTCGCCGTGATTATTAAATTTAAGCCAGTTACCTTCAGGTTCAGTAAAGCCGTGATATAAACTGCCGTGGCGTGCATTGCGTGTTGGGCCAACGCAATCAAAAATATCCACCCCTTGTTTCACCACATCAATTAAATCTTGTGGATGCAAACCAACGCCCATGGTATAGCGAATTTTATTTTCAGGTAGCAGGGGTCGAACCCAGTTTATTATTTCTTCGGTGATGGGCATATTAAATCCGATGGATTCGCCACCAATGGCAATCCCCTCTAAATCTGCGTCCACTATAAATTGCGCGCTTTGTTCACGTAAAGATTGATATTGCCCACCTTGAATAATGCCAAAAAGCGCTTGTTTTAAGCCATAAAATGAATACTTATTTTTTTCATGAATTTTTTTGGAATCAAGTAACCAGCGATGAGTGCGTTTCATTATTTTTAAAGCTTCATTTTCTGAGATACTATCAGGTGTGCATTGATCAAATGCCATAATAATATCAGCACCAATACTTTTTTGTGCGTCAATGGAAGTTTGTGCATTTAAAATAATTTTCCGTCCTGTAATGGGGTGTTTAAATTGCGCGCCATGCTCATCAATTTTGCAGACATCAGCATTATTTGACAAACTAAATACTTGAAATCCACCGCTGTCTGTCAACATGGGTTTATGCCATCCCATGAATTTGTGCATGCCGCCTGCTGCTTGTAAAATTTCCATGCCTGGCGTAACTAACATGTGATAAGTATTGCCGCCTAATATAATTTGACTGTTTGTTTCGCTCAAATCATCGGGCGTCATTAAATTCACAAATGCCCGTGTGCCAACTGGCATAAAGGCAGGTGTGAGCACTTCTCCGTGTGGTGTGCGCATTTTCATGATGCGTGCGTGGGTGTACTTATGTTTTTGGATGAGTTGACTCTGATATAGGTTATCAGGGGTCAGGGATCGGGGATCGGTGTTGTCATTTAATGGATGAGACATTTTAGACTGATCCCTGTAATGCATCCATCATTGCTTTTAAAAAGCGTGCTACTTCACCGCCTGTAATCGCACGATGATCGACACTCAGTGACAAAGGAATCATCCGATGCATTTCAGGGATATTATTCACATTCAAGAACAATGATTTCGTTATTCGACCAACACCAATGATTGCTACCGTCGGCGGTAAAATAATAGGGTTCGCATAACGCCCTGCGATTGCGCCAAAATTAGATAAGACAATGGTAGCGTCTTTTAAATCGCTTTGCGGAATGGATTTTGTTTGGGCTTGGCTTTTAAAACGCTGAACGGTTTCGCGAATTTGTTCATCTGATAAATTTTCAACGTCTTTAATCACGGGCACAAATAATCCGTGTGGCATATCCACCGCTAGTCCCAAATTAATTTTCTCTTTTTTCTGCATACACATTTTTTTGCCGTCAAAATGGGCATTTAAGGCGGGCTCTATTTTAATAGCGTCGATAATTGCGCGAATAATGCGAACGGTGATATCTTGCTTTCCAGACCAAGCATGGATATCGGCATCGTCAATAATGGTAACAGGCACAATATCCTGATGGGATTTTTGCATGTTCATTACCATTGCGCGTCTAATGCCAGACAAGGGTTCCCAACCAGTGGTATCCATTTCTTTTTGTGCTGGCATCGCAGTTTTTTGTGCATTTTTCACATCCTCTACGGTAATGCGTTCCCCTGCGTATTTTATTTCTGATAAATTAATATTTAATTGCCGCGCCAATGCTCTGACAGCAGGTGTAGCCTTACTATTTGAATGTGTTGTTATTGTGTCAGATGAAAATTGTTTTTCTGAGATGATTTTTTCAGATTGTTCTATTTTCCCAACGACCGTTCCGGTGTCTTTGGGTATATCACTCAGGTCTGCTTCGCCTTCAAAACCAATTAAAGGCTTGCCTGTTAAAACTGTTTCATTGGGTTCACCGAACAATTTTTCAATCACGGCATCAAAGGGGGCAGGGACGTCTACTAAGGCTTTGGCTGTTTCCATTGCCACGATAGGCTGGTCTTTTGTGACAGTATCGCCTTCTTTGACGTACCATTCACGGATGACTGCATCGGGTAAACCTTCGCCAAGATCGGGTAATTTGAATATTTTCATGGAGATACATGCCCTTAATGAGATGAAAAGGCCATTTTACGTAAGTTCATCATAAATCACAATTTAATAAAATGGTAAGCAATAGCGCGTACGATATAATTACAGCAGCGCTCTGCCGTTAGCGGATGAAAAGAATTTTGGAAGAATCCATCCTATAATCAGTGTAGTACACGGTATTCACAAGCAACCTTAGTAGGTACAAAGTAATGTCAGATGATCGTGAACAAGTAGGAAATAATTTGTCGCACACTTTTGATTCAGGCGAAGAAAGTGAATCTGACAGCATTGACCCCAGAAATCCCAATTATTTATCTATACATTATGCAGAAAAAAGACACATTTTGGGGGGTGATGAACTTCGTAATATCAATTCCTATGAGTATTTAAAAAAAATTGCTGAGAAGATTTTTAAAAATAAGGATTATTCTGATAAGAATAAATCTAAATCATATGAATTATTGGAAACCTTTGTTCGCTTGCATTCACCTGTAAAGTACAATCCTAACATTGCCTATGGCGATGACTATACTCTTTTCATCAATGCGCTTGAAAGTGATTGCGAAAACAAAGCATTAATGGGTTCAGAACTAGTTGATGATATTGTTCATGCTACCTATTTTAATGAAAATAAAGCATTGGAACGCGCTGCTGCAATGACAAATGATATTATTACAACAGAAAATCAGGTTGAAAAAAAAATTACAAGAGATTTAAATAAAGATCAACAAAAAGTAAATAAATTAACACCACAAAATGCAGATGCCGCTCGATTTAAATTAGCGCAAATGATTGTATCGATGGGAATCAATGCAACGAAAGAAACATCGAAGGCAGGTCGGTTTTTTAGAAAATTAGCTAAAGCGGGAAAGTATGATTTTAAACCTATGTCTACAACGAGCATGGTATCTGTTAGAAAATATAATATGTCTTCAGGTCCAACTGAGCTACGTTCAGGTACGCAAGCGCAATATCATGAATGTAGACCGCGCGTTAATCCTATTTTTAAGCGACTTTTAAAAACATTAGAAAACAAAGAAGATCCAGAAAAAATCACTTATGTTTATATTAACAATTTAGGCAGAGACCGTTTTGAAGAATCTGATAAGCTTAAAAAAGAGAAAAATCGTCATGAGCGTATTTTCGAATCAAAATTAACAGCAGAGCTTGAAAATTTAGAGGGGTGCGATTATCAACTTATTTGCACTCCAATTAATGATACTCAAAAAAGACAAGTTGCAGATGGCAGCAAGGTTATTTTTGAAAGAAATGATCAAGGCAAGTGGGCAATTTATTTTCGCGATAAAGATGGTCACTTGTGTCGTAAAGAGATTAGAAATTTACCATCGACAAGGTCTGTTGAGTATTTAGAAAAATTAATACCCGAACGCTTTGAGAATCCGGTTTTTATTTATGATAAAGATATAAAAAAAAGACTTGAGGAAATGAGATTGTCATTTCACGAGCATGCTGAGCTTCCTGAAAAGCATGGTAATGTCGCTGTTATTACACTTCCCGCTGATCATGGCTTATTGAATAAAAAATTTGTTAGCCAGTTAAAACCAAAAACGGATTGGACGGTAACTGCCGCGTTTGATGTGATGTTTCAAATTGCCAATGGCAGCAGTAAAGAACCGATTCAAGATTTTTATATTAGTGATAAAGTAGAAAAATTACTTTACGGGGTAAATTTAAATGGCTCGTTAAATACAAAAGCAAAAGAAGAAAAACTTAACGCGTTGCTTACCAACAGTTTTAGGAAAATTCTCTGTGAAGATAATCCTCAAGAATCACCAGGACAGCTGAGTGAAGCAGAACAGCAAGCGGTTTATTTCCACTTTATTAAATATGAATTAACGAATTTTATCATTGACACATTAAAACCACCTGTTTTTAATATATCTTGCAAGGACGGTATTGATCGTGGCGGTGTTGCATCTGCTTATTACAATCTTATGAAATCATTTGAATCATCTGATAAATGTCTAACAGAAGATGAATTTAATCGTGCACTGCATGCTTCCGCAACAAACATTAAAGGCCGTGGTGTTAATAACAATTTGCTTTTGATTTGGAATGCGGTGAATGGGTATATTGAAGGGTTTAACAAAAGTAAATCTAATGAAAAAGAAGCAGCGCCTAACATCGTTAACGAAAATAAAATTCCGGAATGGTTGGTAGTTTGGCGAAATAAAAACGCACCTAAAAATACAAAACAATATTTTATTAATAAACTTGATGAATATAGTGAAGAAAGAAAGAGGGGAAATCGCCACCATTTCTTTTTTGAATCGCAGGCAACGGAAAAAAATATTAAGCTATCTGCTGCAAGTAGCTTAAAAAAATTTCTTGAAACGGGTGAAAAACCTACTTTTAGTTTAAATCAATGGAATGCGCTACATGATGGTGAGTTGAAAAAAATACGTAAAAAAATTGAAAAAGCCGGATTTAGCTTGAAAGATTTTAAACCGCAAATCAGTAATCCATCACCACCTTTACCGCTTTCATAATCCGTTCCACACTCGGCATATAATTTTTTTCCAGCTGCGCATAAGGCATCACCGTATCATAACCCGACACCCGTTGAATCGGCGCTTGCAATGAATCTAGCGCGTATTCCGCTAATTGTGCAGCAATTTCAGCACCCACGCCACAACTGCGCGGTGCTTCATGAACTATCACACAGCGCCCAGTTTTTTCTACAGACGTTAAAATTGTTTCCATATCAATCGGTGATATTGTCGCCAAATCAATTATTTCTGCAGAAATAGCCTGGTTTTCTAGTTGTTCTGCGGCTTCTAATGTTTCTTTAATCATTGCGCCCCAGGTAATGAGGGTGACATCGTTTCCAGGTTTAACAATAAAACATTTATCAAGCGGTAATGCTTCACCATTATCGGGAACGTCTTGTTTTACTAAACGATAAATCCGTTTTGGTTCTAAAAATAAAACAGGATCAGGGTTTCTGATCGCTGCCAATAATAATCCATACGCTTTTGCAGGCGATGATGGCATCACAACACGAATGCCAGGAATGTGCGCAAACAATGCTTCCATACTTTCGGAATGGTGCTCGGGTGCATGAATACCGCCGCCGTAAGGTGCACGAAAAACCAAAGGGCAATGCAATCGTCCTCGTGTGCGATTTCGTAGACGAGCGGCATGCGAGAGGATTTGGTCGACGGCAGAATAAATAAACCCCATGAATTGAAATTCGGCGATAGGTTTTAAACCTTGAGCAGCCATGCCGATTGTCATCCCTGCGATCATGCTTTCTGCCAGTGGTGTGTCGAGCACGCGTTCTGGTCCAAATTTTTCAAGTAAGCCAACGGTTGTGCGAAAAACACCGCCATTGGCGGCAATATCTTCGCCCAGAATGATGACATTGTTATCGTGCGCCATTTCGTAGGCGATGGCTTGGTTGACGGCTTCGACGAGAGTGATAGCAGGCATAGTGAATGACTCAATTTAAGTTAAAAACACGGATATAAAAATACCTTTTTTTTCGTGATAATGCACGGTTATTTATTAACGCGCCCAGAGGGCTGCGTTTCTGTGATGATTATATTACTTATCGCAAGATTCGCACGCAATCATCATCAAACAGCACTGATGAAATTTTAAAAATTGCTTACAGCCTTAGGGTAATCGTCATTTAAATATTAAAATTATTGCAGTACATGTTTTGAGCATTTTATGGTATATTCAACAATTTAGGAGAGAAGAGCATGGACATGACGATCTACATTGCTGCGATTGCCGTCGCGATTGTATTATTCAGTGCAATTAATGTATTAAAAGAATATGAACGTGCTGTGATTTTCACACTGGGTCGATTTACGAGCGTTAAAGGCCCGGGATTAATTTTGGTTATTCCTATTTTCCAGCAAATGAATCGTGTGCAATTGCGAACAGTCGTAATGGATGTGCCGAATCAAGATTTAATTACGCGCGATAACGTTTCTGTTCGCGTGAGTGCCGTTGTTTATTTTCGTGTGATTGATCCTGAAAAGGCTATTATTCAAGTGGAAGACTATTATGAAGCGACGAGTCAATTGGCGCAAACGACATTGCGTTCGGTGTTAGGACAACACGAACTGGATGATTTATTGGCGGAACGCGATAAATTAAATAAAGATTTGCAAGCGATTTTAGAAATATCGGCAGATAATTGGGGCATTAAAATTATGAATGTCGAAATGAAGCGTGTGGATTTAGATGAAAGCATGGTGCGTGCCATTGCAGCACAAGCGGAAGCAGAACGTGAACGTCGTGCAAAAGTGATTAATGCGGAAGGCGAATTACAAGCATCATACAAACTGCAAGAAGCAGCGGGCGTTTTATCGCAACAACCAGCGGCAATTCAATTGCGGTATATGCAAACGTTAATTGATATTGCGGGTGATAAAACTTCGACAATAGTTTTTCCATTGCCGATGGAATTTATGAAAGCGTTTTTTTCTCAGAGCCCTGAGCGTTGAGCTGATATTATTCCTCCGACTGCGCTAACCCTCGATCATCATTACTCATTAAATCTTCTTGCCAAGGCAGGTTGCGATAAACACTGAATCCAGTAACCGGCATCATCGGATATTTAATGATGTCAAAATACGGTGAATAATCGAAATCACTCGGTGTATATAATTTCGGATTGCGACGAATCATTTCTAAATCACGTTTTGCATTTTGACGAATCAACGGCAAGATGGGGAATTTAACAGCAACAAAGGCTTTTGCAATCATGGCGGAACAAATATCTTGTCTTACTTTGCCAGGTGTATTTTGAAATAAACTTGAAAACCAACTGCGTGGAATAAATTTACTGGATAATAAAAATCGCCCTAAATCAAAAAAATGACGAATACTGTATTTACGTCCAATACTATTAACCGCATATTCAACGACCTTTTGCGCATCTGAATGCGATAATCCAGTGGGACGACAAAGACGAATGTGTTCACCCTTATATTTTGATATGGGCACAATAATCGTTCCTTGACCGACCATCGCTTCTACAATCAACGCTTCAGATAAAGAACCTTTGTAATGTTCTTGTACGAATTCACGTAATTTCGGATCGTCAATATTATAAATTTTTCCGATATATAAAACAGCATGACTCCAAGGACTTTGTGTAACGTACTGCACGATATGGCTAATGCGATTTCTACCTTCAATTAATAATATATCGGCTGTTCGTACTTCGTGACAAATCCGCGAGAAATCACATAAAAAAGCGCGCGACGGGGTAATGTCTTTTAATAAATAATGACTCAGTTTTCGAACGAGATAGGTGCCGAGTGACATATTAAATCCCTTTTGCCAATTTAACCGCTAAACCCAAATAACTTTCTGGCGTCAAATTTTGTAATTCTTTTTTAGCTTCATCAGGAATGGTTAATTCTGCAATAAAATCACGCAATTGTTTTTGCGTGATAGATTCACCTCGCGTCATGCTTTTTAATTGTTCGTACGCATCAGTAATACCATAGCGTCGCATGACTGTTTGAATGGGTTCAGCCAATATTTCCCAGTGTTGATTGAGCTCTTTTTTAATTTTTTCCGTGTTGGGAATTAATTTGTTTACCCCCTTTGATAAAGAAATATAGGCAACAAGGCCATAAGCAAAAACAGTGCCCACATTTCGTAATACAGTAGAATCGGTTAAATCACGTTGCCAGCGAGAAAGTGGTAATTTTTGTGAAAGATGGGTGGCAAGCGCAATTGCTAATCCTAGGTTCCCTTCTGCATTTTCAAAATCAATGGGGTTAATTTTATGCGGCATAGTGGATGAGCCTACCTCGCCTTCTGTTTTGCACAATGAAAAATAATCAAGTGCAATATAACCCCACATATCACGACAAAAGTCGATTAAAATAGTATGACAAATAGTTAAGGCATTAAAAAACTGCGCTAAAAGATCGTGTGGTTCTATTTGTGTTGTGTAGGCATTCCATTGTAAACCAAGTGATTCAATGAAATTTTTTGATAAGGTTAACCAATCAATTTTTGGATACGCAACACAGTGTGCATTATAATTTCCAACCGCACCATTACATTTTCCGGCAATGGGGATTTCAGTAAAGTATTTTAAATGGGTAGACAAGCGCACTGAAAAATTTTTAAATTCTTTTCCCAATGTGGTTGGCGTTGCGGGTTGTCCGTGTGTGCGCGATAACATGGCGCATTGCGCGGTATTACTGGCTAATTGATTGAGTGATTGAATCAGTTCATTTAATTGTGGAATAATGATTTCATCACGTGTTTTTTTAATTATTAATGCATAAGCAAGATTGTTAATATCTTCTGATGTGCAGGCAAAATGAATAAAAGGAGATAAGCGTTTTAATGTTGCATGCGCGTCTAATTTTTCACGTAAATAATACTCAATGGCTTTTACATCGTGATTGGTTTTCTTTTCTATTTTTTTAATGTGTTCTGCTTCTGGTTCATTAAATGCATTTAGCAGTGTTTTTAGAAATAAATCTTCATCCGGTGTTAATGGTTGTATGTCGGTGATTTGTGGATTGTTGGCAAGTGATGTTAACCACTTTACTTCGATAGATAATCGGTAGAATATCAGGCCATATTCGCTTACAATTGCTCGCAACTGTTTTGTATGATGGCTGTAACGTCCGTCTAAGGGTGAAATGGCGGTGAGCATGAAGTGATCCCCCTGTTTTATTGTATTATATCCAACGACTATAGGAAACACTATGCAATTTATCGACTTAAAAACACAGTATCAGCAAAACAAAGCACAGATTGATGCTGCTATTGCCCGTGTTTTGGATCATGGTCAATTTTTATTTGGGCCTGAAATTGATAGCTTAGAGCGCAAATTAGCTGATTATGTGGGTGTGAAGCATTGTATTTCAATGTCCAGTGGCACAACAGCATTGCATATTGCATTAATGGCGCTCAATGTCCAAGCGGGTGACGAAGTCATCACAGCTCCTTTTAGTTTTTTCGCTGCTGCTGAAGTTATTTATTTGTTAGGGGCGACGCCAGTTTATGTGGATATCAATCCAAAAACGTATTTATTGAATCCCGCTTTATTGGAAGCTGCCATCACAACGAAAACAAAAGCGATTATTCCTGTGAGTTTGTACGGACAATGTGCCGATATGGATGCAATTAACACGATTGCAAAACGCCATGGTATTTCCGTGATTGAAGATGCTGCGCAAAGTTTTGGTGCAGAATATAAAAATATTAAATCCTGTGGTTCGATGAGTGCTATTGCTTGTACGAGCTTTTTTCCCTCAAAGCCATTGGGCGGTTATGGTGATAGCGGTGCCTGTTTTACGAATGACGATGAATTAGCAGCGCGCATGCGATTGATTATGAATCACGGACAACAGGGTCGTTACAATCATGTCATGATCGGCATGAATGGACGAATGGATACATTGCAGGCGGCAATTTTACTCGAGAAATTTTCTATTTTTGAAATGGAAATTGCGCTTCGAGAAAAAGTAGCGGGTTTTTATCGCACGCATTTACCTGATTGCCTAATGTCACCCGTGATTGCACAATATAATAAAAGTGTTTATGCGCAATACACGGTTCAAGTAGAAGACCGTGAAATGGCGCAGCGCTTATTATCTGAAGCAGGCATCCCAACTGCCGTGCACTATCCGATTGGCTTGCATCAACAACCCGTTATTGCGAGCATTACTGCAAAAACACAGCATTTCCCACACACGGAATATTGTGCTAATCATGTTTTGAGTTTGCCTTTTCATCCTTATTTACAAGAAGAATCGGTGAATGAGATTTGTGCGGTCTTGGAAACATGCTGTGTGTAATATGTCTTCACAACTATTTTGAATGAGTATCAATATGGATATTAAAAATAAAACAATTTTAATCACCGGTGCCGCATCGGGTTTGGGCGCTGCAACCGCTTTTGAACTATCGCGTTTGGGTGCAAAAACAATTTTGCTTGATAAAAATATTGATTTGGTAAATAAAATTGCCACTGAAACGAATGGCAGCGCATTTGAATGCGATGTGACGTCGGAAGATTCCGTTAAAAAAGTGATTGCGGCATTAGCAGAAATTCATGCTGTGATTAATTGCGCGGGTGTTGTGAGTGGCGCACGCATTGTCGGAAAAAATGGTGCAATGCCTTTAGTAGATTTTTCTCGCGTGATACATATTAATTTAATTGGCACATTTAATGTAATGCGATTATGCGCTGAAAAAATGGCTTTGCAGA
>MGXX01000065.1:0-15405 GCA_001801515.1 Gammaproteobacteria bacterium RIFCSPHIGHO2_12_FULL_38_11 | reverse complement strand
CATGACGTTACCCGCCGCCCGCGAATTGGCTAAATTCGGTATTCGCGTGATGACCATCGCACCTGGTGTGATGGAAACACCAATGATGGCTGGTATGCCAGTTGAAGTTCAAAATGCTTTATCCGCTGATATTCCCTTTCCCCAAAAATTAGGCGATGCTAAAAATTTTGCAGAATTGGCAGCACATATTATTGAAAATAATTATTTAAATGGCACGACGATTCGATTGGATGGTGCATTGCGATTGAAATAACGTATCTAGTGAAGAGAGCCGTGCAAGGCATGGTGATCAATCTTCCAGATAGGTATATCCCTGCAATCCATTGCGCAATTCTTCCAAATACATTTGTCTTTCTTGCGTTGATAAATTCGCTTGAGACATTTGCCTGCGATAGGACTGTAATAATTCTGATGCATCAAAATGCACGTATTTTAGTACATCTGTGACGGTATCACCTTCAACGGGTTGCACCAATTGATAACCGCCATCTTCCGTTACTTCAACGTGCACCGAATTGGTGTCTCCGAATAAATTATGCATATCTCCTAGAATTTCTTGATACGCGCCCACTAAAAAAATTCCTAAATAATAGGGTTTTTGTGGATTAAATGGGACAAGCGGTAAGGTGGATTCAACCCCTTGACTGTCAACATAAGCATCGACCTTACCATCAGAATCACAGGTAATGTCTTGTAAAACACCGCGACGCGTTGGTTTGGTGGTTAATCCATTCACAGGAATAATGGGGAAAATTTGATTAATTGCCCATGAATCGGGTAATGATTGAAACAAAGAAAAATTACCGAATACTTTGTCAGCCAATTTATCATTTAATTCATCAATCGCTTCACGGTGCGCTCGGACAGAATGTTTTAATAATTCACGTACTTTAGTACAGGTCATTAAATAAATTTGTTCAGCCAAGGCGCGTTGTTTTAAATTCACTAATCCGTAAGTATATTGACTGTGTACTTCATTCATTAAATGACAAGCATCATGATAATTTTCAAGCGCAGAATATTCATTCGTGTGTTGTAGGCCATACCATAAATCTTGTACTGTCTTCGAAGAATCACTCGGAATTTCTCCGATAGGATCATTGATCATCGCACTTTCGATATCAATAATATTCACAACCAAAACCGCATGATGCGCTGTCATTGCTCTGCCAGATTCCGTAATAATATTGGGGTGTGGAATATGGCGTTCATTACAAAATTCACCGATCGTATAAATAATATTATTCGCATATTCTTGAATACTGTAATTCATTGAACAGTCGCTGC
The DNA here is from genome assembly GCA_001801515.1 of Gammaproteobacteria bacterium RIFCSPHIGHO2_12_FULL_38_11. The sequence goes on along the minus strand of MGXX01000065.1, from coordinate 14,118 downwards.
GTGAGTGTGTACCTTCATAATCAATACCCAGCCCACCACCGACATCGACTGTGTGAATGGGAATATTCATCATGCGCAATTCTGTATAGTAACGAGCGCATTCGCGCAAAGCGCCTTGAATATCGCCGATATTGGCAATTTGAGAACCCAAGTGAAAATGCATGATTTGCAGGGAATCAATTGCATTCGCTTCTTCTAATTTTTCGATAATTTTTAATAAATAATTTGCAGAAAAACCAAATTTTGATTTTTCACCGCCGGTGTCCTGCCATTTTCCAGAACCAGTTGAAGTTAATCGAACGCGCACACCTAAGCGCGGCGTTAAATTCATTTTTTTCGCTTCTTCAATAACAAGTGTTACTTCCGATAATTTTTCTAAAATAATATAAACATGATGACCCAGTGCTTGGCCAATGAGTGCTAAACGAATATATTCGCGATCTTTGTAGCCATTGCAAATAATTGTTGAAGCATTTCCAGTAGGGTGCGCAAGCACAGCAAGCAATTCAGGTTTGCTGCCGGCTTCTAATCCGATGCGATCTTTTCCGTGTTTTACAATTTCATGCACAACGCGACGTTGTTGATTGACTTTGATGGGGTAAACGGCGGTAAATTTGCCTTTGTAATTAAAATCAGTAATGGCCTTTGTGAATGAATCGAATAATTCTTCAAAACGTTGTTTTAAAATATCGGTGAAGCGAATGAGAATAGGGGCTGTTAAACCGGATTGATAAATGGTTTCAAGTAATTCGTCCATATCGATGGCGATATCGCGGCGTGCTTTGTGGGGAAGTGCTACAATGTTGCCTTTATTGCCAATGTCAAAATAGCCAGCACTCCAATGTGCGATATTATAGGTTTTGCGTAATTGTTGCTGCAATTCTTCTGAAATAAAACCGGTACCTAGGGGGGTTCCTTCATCTGACATTAAACGCGCTCCGAAAATTTTAAGGTAATGTGCTTTTTAGCACGGAAAGGAAGGGTAGTTCAAGTTTTAAAATCATGTCAGAGATCTTGTGAGGAATTGTCTTTATCGCGCGGTTTACACGCAGGCTACCGCCCGCGTTTCTGTGCTATTTAAGGTTTACACGCAGGCTACCGCCCGCGTTTCTGTGCTATTTAAGGTTTACACGCAGGCTGCCGCCCGAGTTTCTGTGCTATTTAAGGTTTACACACAAGCTACTGCCCGCGTGTTTCAATAACAATTGTTACCGTCATCGTTTTTGCAGGTGGCGTATTTTTTTCCCAGGGGCGGGAATAAGTCATGGTGATATGGCCAACTTGATTGACGCGATAATTTCCTTTTTTTGCTTTGAAAGTCCAAATTTCTCTACCTGGTGCGCCAATTAATTTTTTATGGGTTGACGCGATATACTTGTGACTGACCAGTGTCACCAAATTTTCCTCGAATTTTGTTGCTTCCCAGTGCCAAGAATATCCCGTTGTTGGGTTGGATACTAATTCAATTTGGAAGGTTTGATTTTGCTTTACATGCAGTGCTGTTGTTTTAGCAGGCACGATAGCCCATGTTGCTGTTGCGCAGAGCAGGGTTGTGGTGAAGAGTAGTTTTTTGAGCATACTTGCCTCCATTGGCTCGAACAGGTTTTCTGCGCGTATTACCGCACCAATTTATTTTGTAATTTTGCATATCTGGGCAATCCATTTTTATATTCTGGATAGGCTTCGCCTTGAATCAGTGGCAACATATGCGCCCTGCATTTTTCAGTGATACCAAAACCATTTTCTGAAATAAAATCACGCGGCATTTTTGCTTCAACATTTGCAACATCCGCTAAGTTTGCTGTACCCACTGACCAACGATATGGGGTGCATGATTCACGTTTAATGGTTAACATTACATTGTTTTCGCCTTTTAGAGCAAATTCAATGGCCGCTTTTCCAAGCGCGTAAGCTTGTTCCATATCTGTTTTTGAAGCGATATGGGCTGCAGCGCGTTGTAAATAATCAGACACTGCCCAGTGATATTTGTAACCCAAATTTTTTTTAATGCATTCAGCCAATGTCGGTGCAACGCCGCCTAATTGTTGATGACCAAAGGCATCAGTTAATCCGGACTCTTGTATAAATCCGCCATTTGGTTTTCGAACACCTTCTGAAGCAACAATAACGCAATAACCATATTCATCAACCATCGCACCCACTTCTACCAAAAACTTTTCTTCTTCAAAAGGAATTTCAGGGAATAAAATAATATGAGGTGGATCACCTTCTTCGTTATGAATTAATCCGCTGGCTGCTGCAATCCAGCCGGCGTGGCGGCCCATGACTTCTAAAATAAATACTTTGGTGGAAGAAGCTGCCATACTTTTCACGTCGAGTGATGCTTCTAATGTTGAAACGGCAACATATTTTGCAACAGAACCAAAACCAGGGCAGCTGTCAGTAATTGGTAAATCGTTATCAATTGTTTTGGGGATGCCAATGCATGTCATCGGATAACCCATCTTCTCAGATAATTGAGAAACCTTGTGCGCGGTGTCTTGTGAATCACCGCCGCCATTATAGAAAAAATAGCCGATATCATGTTTTTTAAATACATTAATTAGTTTGCGATATTCAGAATCATCTTGCTCCATTTTTTTTAATTTATATCGGCAAGAACCAAATGCACTGGCGGGGGTGTGTTTTAATAAAGCTATTGCTTCGTCAGATTCGAAGGTCGTGTCAATTAATTCGTCATTTAATACGCCAATAATACCGTTTTTTCCGGCAAATATTTTTGAATCGGGCATTAATTTTCGTGCGGTTTCAATGAGTCCACAAGCACTGGCGTTGATAACGGCAGTGGGGCCACCGGATTGGGCGTATAAGATATTTTTTCCTGTCATCGCTTTTATTCCTAACTGAGATTTTAGTTGAGGAAATCGTAGCATAAAGAAGTTTCAGTGTCAGTCTGAGTGTGAGATAATTTTGCAATTTTCACATGTCCTCAAGAGGTAAACACAATGCGTATTCACATTGTTGGTATTTGCGGCACATTCATGGGCGGCGTTGCATTGATTGCGCGTGAATTGGGGCATACGGTAACAGGGTCTGATTTAAATATTTATCCGCCGATGTCAGATGCATTAATCAATGCAGGCATTGACATCCGGTTGGGTTATGAACCGTCAACAATCGATAAAGATGTTGATTTGGTGATTATTGGAAATACAATTAGCCGTTCAAATCCTTCGGTTGATTACGTGTTGAATAACAATATTAACTATAATTCTGGTGCGCAATGGATGGGTGAAAATGTGTTGCGTCATCAGCACGTGTTAGCCGTTTCAGGTACGCATGGAAAAACAACCACAACAGCAATCTTGACATGGATTTTAGAAACGGCGGGTTTACATCCAGGTTATTTAATTGGGGGTGTGCCCAAAAATTTTGAGGGGTCCAGCCGTTTGGGTGCAGGAAAATATTTTGTTATTGAAGCTGATGAATATGACACAGTATTTTATGATAAAAGATCGAAATTTTTACATTATCGTCCAAATACGTTAATTATTAACAATATTGAATATGATCATGCTGATATTTTTCCTGATTTAGAAGCAATTAAAAAACAATTTCAAATTTTATTGCGCACTGTTCCGAGCAATGGTTCTGTTATTTATCCAGAGAGTGATATTAATATTCCTGATGTGCTATCGCGTGGCTGCTGGGGGAAAAAAATAATAACGGGAGGTAATGATGCTTGGCATGCTAAATTAATTAAACAAGATGGCAGTGAATTTGAATGTTATTTTGGTTCTGAAAAACGCGGTCATATTAAGTGGTCGCTTGTTGGAAATCACAATATTCAAAATGCCTTAGCAGCGATTGTCGCAGCAGATGCCATTGGCATTTCAAAGGAAAATATTGTTAAAGCATTTGCCACATTTGAAAATGTAAAACGCCGTTTAGAAATTCGTGGTTGTGTCAATGAAATTACGATTTACGATGATTTTGCGCATCATCCTACGGCAATTGCGACGACAATTGATGGATTACGCAAAAGAGTAGGCAATGAACGCATTATTGCGATTGCGCAATTGGGTTCAAACTCGATGAAAATGGGCGCGCATGGAGATGCGCTGGGTTTTTCATTTGAGGCAGCCGACGAAATTCATATTTTACGACCTGAGGATAAAAGCTGGGATATAGAAGCCGTTTTAAAACCTGTTAAAAATAAGGCGTTTGTGCATGATTCTGTTTCTGATATTGTTGAATCAGTTTCCAAGCGCACGCATAAAAAGGATCATGTCTTGGTGATGAGTAATAAAGGATTTGATGGCATTCATGAAAAGTTATTGGCAGGTTTGACGAAAACTTGATTTGCCTTTGGCCGTATCTTTTATTTTTTTCTTGTATCCTAATTGTAAAAAAATTGACTGGAAAAATCATGGAACGTTATATTACACGATTTGTGAAAAAAAATATCCCTGCGGAATTTCATGCGGCATGTATTCATCTCATGAATGACGACTTAAAAAATATAGGCCCTGAAAGAATTGTGGGTTTAGGTATTAGCAAGCAAGCGCTGGAAGAATGGTGCAAATTAAAAACAAGCCGTTTGCCTTAATCCCAAATTTGAGTTAGTCTCTGATTACTTCCACAAACAATGAGGTTTGATATGCGCTATAAGAAATTTCTGATCGCTGGATTTGCTGCTGTATTAGCAAGTGCTGTAACAACTGCAGTAATGGCCGATGATTCAGGCTTGACCTTAAAAAGTACGGGTGTGTCCAGTGCAATTAAAATGAGTTGTCTGGGCTTAAATCTCCCTTCTTTTTTTCAAATACAACCCAATAGTGAGATAGACAATATTTCTTGGAGCTTGGTTTCACTTTTTATACCAGCTGGTACGCCATATACATGTCATTTTACTTTAGAAGATTCAACAAGGGATCTAGTTGGTACTGCGGTATTAGAATTACAAACCGGTGCACAAGCGGGTGAAATAAGCAATATTCATGCTGATCCAAGTTATGTTGTTAACGTCACACCAGCGCAAGGTGTGTATGATTCACAAATGACACTGGCGATCAGTAAAGTTTAATTTCTGTGTAGAGACGCAATTCCTTATTGCGTCTCTGATGTTGCATCACGGATTAATAGAATTTTTCCATCCCACTGCAACGCTTGGATTTTTTTAAGCGAAGGGTTTATTATAACGTGAATCGTTTTTCGTTTGAAATCGCGTATATCTTGATTAAGTTCCTGTAATCCGCCGCCATTGCCCAGTGAAATTCTTGAGTGTTCCTTGAGGGAAAATAATTTTTTAGGTGCGATGCGTATATCCGTGCTGCCAATCCATAACGGTTTATTCCCAGGTTGAAGATAAATATCACTCTGCCATAATCGCAATTCAATAATACGTTTTCGCTGCGCAATATGTTTTATCATAAAAATTTGTGGCAATTTGTTGTGATAGAGCCAGGGTAAAATAGGCATGTGATTTTCAGCGTTTCGACTTGCTAGCCTTTCTAATATAAGTTTTAATTGCGCCTGATTTAAAACCGTTTTCCATTCGTGTTTTTTTAATGTCTTGATGATGTTTGTGAGTGATCCTTCCCATTGCACGTTAAAAGGTTGAAATGGTTTTCCTAAGCGATCATTACGGTAAATTGGTGTGTGGGTTAAGGGTGATTGCCACCAGGCAGTGATTGCTAATGTATTTTTGGTCCAAGCGGGCGTGGTATTGTAAAGCGCTTTTGAAAATGTGCGTGTGATGCTAATGCCCCACGGGATGCTTAGGCTGATTATTAAAAATAAAATAACAGAGAGGGGTGATAGTTTCAGTTTCCCCGTTATTTTCGGCATGCGGCGATAACTAATAATGCACAGAAATAAAATAGTCAATCCCAATAAACTGCTGCCGATAATATCTGAGAACCAATGCGCACCTAAATAAATGCGGGAAAAAGCAATTAATGCAATTAAAATACTGCTGACAGTAAAAGGGATCCAGCGACTATTTTTTGACATTAAAGGTGTTATTAAAAAAGCCATAAAACTGAATATCACAAAACTCAATGCAGTGTGGCCGCTTGGAAATGAAAATGAAGCTGAAACAAAATTAAAATCTTGCGGTCGTAAGGAATGGGAAAATTTTTTAAAAAATAAAACAGCCCCGGTAGTGAGTACAAAGGCTATTAACAAATGCACTGCTGACCGCCATTGCTTTTTGAGCAATAAAAAAAGTGTCGCTAGCATACTTATTAACGTTATTGTTTTGGGTTCACCCATAAGCGCTATGACGACAAATATTTTATTCCATGTGAGTGTGCGTATGCTTTGTAATAAATGAAAAATAGGTGCGTTTAATGTAGTTAGTACGCCTTGATGTCGCACATTGAAAAATAAAATCAAAAATAAAATGCCTGATAAAATGCTGGTTAATAATAAAGTGAGCTGATGATGGTCTTCAGGTTTCTGTTGATTGGTAATATGCCGAATAAGAAAACGGCCGCTATTTTTATGGACTAAATAATGCCATAAATTGTTACTGGCATTATTGATAAGGTGTGCTAATTGTTTAAAGAAATGCTGAATTAACCAGAAAATAAAACTGATTGCAAGAATAATGCCGATACCATAAATTAGAAATTGTGTTGTGTGTTCTTTGGGTGCCTCATGCGCTAATACACCAACGAGTATCCCTGGTGTAATGTACATAATTGCCCATAGTGGCGCAGAAGGGATGGCAGCGCTGATAAAACGCAACCAGCTTAAGCGTAAAAAACCAGCAATTAAAGGAACCATACACCGCGCAGGACCGATAAATCTCCCTAAGAAAATGCTCTTACCGCCATGTTTTTTAAAAAATTTCTCACCCATCAAAAGCCATTGGGGGTGTTTTTTAAAAGGCCACATGTTGCGTAATCTTTCATTGTAATGATAACCAATAATGTAACCGATACTGTCACCACAAAAAGCAGCAATGGAGGCAATAAATAGTGTCCAGGCCACAGGCATTACGCCTGCGCCAATTAAAATACCGACGAGTGTCATTGTGATGGAGCCAGGAATGACGGTGCCGATAAGGGGGAGTGATTCTGAAAATGCCACGAGAAAAGTAAATAATTCCCCTATGTGTGGATGCAAGCGAAGATAAATTAAAATGACGTTGAAATAGTGGTTGTCCATAAGATCCTTTCGCTTGCTCCGGGTCCTGAGTTTATATAATATTTTTCGCTTGCAAATCCGCGTGATACGAAGAGCGAACTAAAGGACCACTGGCAACATTTGAAAATCCAATGGATTTTGCATAGTCAGCATGATCAAGAAATTCCTGCGGTGTGACATAGCGATCAACAGGTAGGTGATATTTTGTCGGTTGTAAATATTGTCCGAGTGTGAGCATGTCAACATAGTGTTCTCGCAAATCACGCAATACCTGCCGTACTTCTTCTGGCGTTTCACCCAAGCCTAACATCATGCCAGATTTTGTAGGGATATGTGAAAAACGTTCTTTAAATGTTTTTAATAATTTTAATGATACTTGATAATCAGAACCAGCGCGTGCTTGTTTATATAAGCGTGGTGTGGTTTCGATATTGTGGTTAAATACATCGGGTAAATTAGGACTGGTTGCGTCGAGCGCACGATCCATACGGCCGCGATAATCAGGCACCAGTGTTTCAATTTTAATGTTTGGGGAGCGTTCACGAATTGCTGCAATACACGCTGTAAAATGACCAGCACCCCCATCGCGTAAATCATCACGATCAACGGATGTGATGACAACATATTTTAAATCTAATAGCGCAATGGTTTTGGCGAGATTGGAAGGTTCATTGGGATCGAGTGGGTCAGGGCGCCCGTGTCCGACATCGCAAAACGCGCAACGCCGCGTGCATTTATCACCCATGATCATAAATGTGGCTGTGCCATGACTAAAACATTCGTTTAAATTAGGGCAAGAAGCTTCTTCACAAACAGAGTGCAAGTTATTTTCGCGTAATAAATTTTTAATGCGTGATACTTTGTCGTTATTTTGTAATTTAATGCGAATCCAATCGGGTTTGCGTAAGGGGGATGCGGTGTTTTCAATTTTCACAGGGATGCGAGAGAGTTTGTCTTTGCCCAGTGTTTTTTCTAGGGGATTATAATTTGACATTACAGAATCCAAAATTTTCAATAAAAGCATTAATCAATTTGTGTTGTATTGTAACAAAAGAAACGTCGGGCACGAATGTTTTTATCTGTGTCATCTGAATGTTTTGATAGCCGCAGGGATTAATATAAGTAAAGGGTGTTAAATCCATGTCAACATTGAGTGCGATGCCATGATAGCTGCAACCTTTTCGTACACGTAAACCAATGGAGCATATTTTTGCACCGTTCACGTAAACGCCGGGTGCAGCGCATTGGGATTCGGCAATAACGGACAATTGTGTGAGAAGCGCAATCACGGTGCTTTCTAATTTGCGAACCAATTCACGTGCGTGCAATGGCCTTCTTTTTAAATCAATGAGGGGATATAACACAAGCTGTCCTGGGCCATGATAGGTTACTTGGCCGCCGCGATCGGTTTGAATGACGGGAATTGTGTGCGGATTTAAAACATGTTCCGGTTTTCCCGCTAAACCCTGCGTAAAAACAGGGGGATGTTGTAACACCCACACTTCATCACAGGTGTCTGCAGTGCGCGAATCGGTAAAGTCACGCATTTTTTCCCACGTGTTTTGGTAATCGGCAATGGCAAGGTCGCGGATGGTTAAGTCATTTTTCATGACGATATCCTATTGAAAAACACGGTATTGATCAAGGATTAAAAAGGGTGTAGAAATACAACCAAATATAACCTATGATAACTCTATAAGGATTATGTAAAATGATCTCTTACCAAATATTAATTAGAAAAGAGGTGAGAAAAACTTTAAAAAGTCTTTCTAAAACTGACCGTAACAGGATTACAGAAAAAATTGTAATGTTAGGATCTAATCCAGACAGCTTACAACTGGACATTAAGCCATTGCTTGGATCAAATTGTTATCGCTTACGAGTTGGCAAGTGGAGAGTCATTTTTAGTCGAGATGACAGTATTAAAATTATTGCCATTGAAAAAATAAAACCACGTGGAGATGTATACAAATGAATTTACAGATTATTAAATCAATAGATGGAAAAAATGAATACGTGCTTTTACCTGTTCATATTTATGATACATTGACTCATGAATTTAAAAAGAAAATAAAATATTCGGAAAATGAGTACGTGTTATTTGATCCAGCAGATTATGTCGACAATCCTATTGCTTTGGCGCGAATAAATGCGGGGATAACACAAAGAGAATTGGCAAAAATAATGCGTGTTTCTCAGGCCTATATTAGTAAAATTGAAAATCAAGATAAGATCACGCCAAAATTACTTAAAAAAATAAAAGACTTGCTTTCTAAAATACCTAAAAAATGACATAGGAAAGAATTCATGACGATTTTTTTCTATATTTACAACACCATCAAAATCTCTTTTGTGCTAGATAATTCTTGATAAAGTGCATCGAGTTGCATTTTTGATTCTGCATTGACGGTAATTGATAATGCTAAATACTTACCTTGCTTGCTGGAATTTTTTTGAATTTCTGCAAGATCCGTTTTAGGGAAATGTTTTTTAACGACAGCAAGGGTGACTGCTTCAAAATCTCCTTGCGCTTCACCCATCACTTTCAAGGTAAAGTCGCAAGGGAATTTGATGACGTATTGGGGGCCGTTTGTCATAGATTATAGTGTCAGTGTGAGTGAATAGTGTCAGTGATCAGTGAGAGCAAAGCTGACTACTGACACGGATTGCTGTTATATATGCATCGCAACGTAATCCCAAACACGCGAGAATATACCGCCTTTTAAATCATTTTCTAATGCGACCAATGGTGCGCTGGCAATAACTACATTATTTAAAACAATGTTGAGTGTGCCAACTGTTTGACCTTTTTTAATCGGTGCATTTAATTTTGCGTTAATAGAAACTTGCGGTGTTAGATGTGAATAGATGCCATGTTGAATGGTGACATATAGGGGTGATGCCAAACCAATGGCCACTGTTTTTGTTTCACCTGACCAAACACGTGGATTAGCCAGAGTTTTATTGGCGTCGAATAATTTATGCGTGCTGTAAAAACGGAAACCCCAATTTAATAAGGCTTCTGAATCGCTTGCACGTTTTGCATCAGTGGGTGCTCCCATAACAACAGAAATCAAACGCATCCCTTTACGCAATGCAGAAGAAATTAAGCAGTATCCCGCTTCATTAGTGTGACCCGTTTTCAAGCCATCTACTGAAGGATCACGCCATAATAAACGATTACGGTTGGGTTGCTTGATTCCGTTATAAGTAATCCAGCCTTGTTTGAAAAGGGGGTAGTATTGTGGGAAATTTTCGATGATTGCACGTGTTAATAATGCCATGTCGTAGGGTGTTGAGTGATGTTCAGGTTGTGGTAGTCCTGTGCTATCGACATAATGCGTATTCTTCATGCCGAGCTGTGCTGCTGCTGCATTCATCATGTCAACAAAAGTAGATTCATTACCGCCGACGTATTGTGATAAAGCAACACAAGCATCATTTCCTGAGGCCACAATAATTCCGTCAATTAAATTTTGTACAGTGACCAAACTACCTTCTTTAATAAACATACGGGAGCCGCCGGTTTGCCATGCTTTTTTGCTTACACGCACTTCATCTGTTAAATGAATTTGGCCATTCCTTAAAGCGTTAAATGTTAAATAGAGTGTCATTAATTTTGTTAGGCTGGCGGGCTGCATTTCTTGATGCATATTTTTATGTGCGATAATCATGCCTGTGTCAGCATCCATTAATACATAACCTGAAGAATTTAAATTTGGAGCGGTAGGAATAATGGTTGGTTGATTATTGGTTGAGAGTGCGATTGGGTTGGCTGTGGGAATAGGTGCTTCTGCAACAGCTTGCGGTGCCGGTGCAGCCGGTACTTTAGGTGGCGGTGTGACACTGGCAAGGGCTGTGGTGCTTAGAAATACGGTTGCCGCAATAATTTGAACTAGGCGCTTAGTCATATATAGTTTTCCTCAATGAAAATATCCAATAAAATTGAGCCTATGATAACGTTGTTATGAAATTGTTTCAAATTATACTTCGCATTTTAAATCGATTTCAGGATATAATTGTCGCGTTTTTAAAGTTGAATAATCGGGGTTTTATTATGTCTATTGAACAAACATTGTCTATTGTTAAACCAGATGCCGTCGCAAAAAACGTCATTGGAAAAATTATCACGCGTTTTGAAGACGCAGGATTAAAAGTCTTTGCCGCTAAAATGAAGCAGTTAAAGCGTGAAGAAGCAGAGGCATTTTATGCTGTTCATAAAGAACGTCCTTTTTTTATACCACTTGTTAATTTTATGATACAAGGACCCGTATTAATCCTAGTATTGAAAGGCGAAAATGCTATTTTAAAAAATCGTGATATTATGGGTGCTACGAATCCAAAAGAAGCCGCGCCCGGTACAATTCGTGCTGATTTCGCGGATTCAATTGATGCTAATGCAGTACATGGATCTGATGCTGTCGACACAGCACAGCAAGAAATCGCTTTTTTCTTTCAACCTGAAGAAATTTGTGCGTAAAAACCATAATTAAGGATGAATTATGTCTCAAAAAACAGTGTCTCCAGGAAAATTTCTTGTGGCAGCGCGGGATGCGCTTGCCCTAACGCAAGAAGAAATAGCAAAGCAATTGCATTTATCAGTTACCTTGATTCGCGATCTTGAGCAAGATAGGTATGCCAGTATGGGCGCACGAATTTATGTGCGTGGATATTTGTGTTCTTATGCTCGTGTAGTGGGCGTTTCTGATGCAAAGATTACAGCGTTGCTGGATGATTCTGGTTTGATGTCTGTCGTTTCGCAGCCTGTTGCATCGATTATTGAAGGCGCGCCAGTGAGAAATGTTACAAGTCAAGCATTACGGTTAAATTTACCTCGATGGGAAGTGATGGCCTGTGCTGCAGGTGTTTTGCTGCTGATAGTAATATTCATAGTTAAGCTATCAATGTCCACGCCAACAGCGCCAGTAGTAAAAAAAGTGGTAGCGACAGCAGAACGACAAACAGAAACACTGGCAGCGCCTGTGTTTGTAACGCAATCGCCACCTGTGGCTATCGCTCAACCTGCCCTTCAAACTGTTGCTCCACCTATTACAGCACACCCAATCGTTACAAATGTGCAAAGCAATGCGCCCTTTAGAAGGAAACACAGGGTAAAAAAAGCAAGAGAACCGCACGTCACTTATACAATTAGACCGGCGCAATAATGACAGAAAAAATCCAAGCCATTCGCGGCATGCATGATATTTTGCCGTCAGAAATAGCGTATTGGCAGCATATAGAAAGCACATGTCGCTCTGTTGTTTCACAATACGGTTATCATGAAATTCGTTTTCCACTGCTTGAACAAACGCAATTGTTCAAGCGTGGTATCGGTGATGCAACAGACGTTGTTGAAAAAGAAATGTATACGTTTGAAGATCGTAATGGCGATAGTTTATCTTTAAGACCTGAAGGGACAGCGAGTTGTGTTAGGGCAGGTGTGGAACACGGGTTGTTATACAATCAAATTCAGCGTTTATGGTACATGGGTCCGATGTTTCGCCACGAACGTCCACAAAAAGGGCGTCAACGTCAGTTTCATCAATTGGGTGTTGAGGCGTTTGGATTAGCGGGTCCTGATATTGATGCGGAAACCATATTATTATCGAAACGCATATTAGACCGACTGAAACTGTCTGATGATGTGACATTAGAAATAAATACCCTGGGTTCTTTTTCACAGCGAGAAAATTATAAAATCGAACTGATAAAATATTTAGATGCGCATAAAAATCAGCTAGATGACGATTCGCAACGAAGATTAGTGACTAACCCATTGCGCATTTTAGATTCTAAAAATCCGGAAATGAAAACAGTAATTGAAAACGCGCCCAAACTAATGGATTTTGTTGAAGGTGATGCTAAAAATCATTTCGATCAATTATGCGAATTATTAAAGGCAGCAAATATTTCGTTTCGTATTAATCCAAAATTGGTGCGTGGATTAGATTATTATTGTTTAACCGTATTTGAATGGGTAACGACACATTTAGGTGCGCAGGGAACAGTATGTGCAGGTGGACGTTATGATGGATTGGTAGCATTATTGGGTGGAAAATCCATGCCGGCAGTTGGTTTTGCTATGGGTTTGGAACGTATTGCTTTATTGTTACAAACCAAAGAAAAGATAACCAATGCATCTGATTTTTACGTCATCTCAGATGACAGTAAAGCTGCATTTTCTTTTTGTGAAAAAATCCGCAATCAATTTACTGATATTAAAATTGAAATGAATTGTGATAATGTTAGTTTTGGTTCGCAGTTTAAACGTGCGGATAAAAGTGCTGCGAAATACGCCTTAATTTTAGGTGAAAAAGAAATTGCAGATGATTCCGTTACCGTGAAAAATTTGCGGGAAAATGTGGATCAGAAAACAATGACGCTTGAAGAACTATTTTTGTTTTTAACGAGTGAATGGAAGCGGAAGCGCTAGCGACCGCGTGATGAACAACAGAGAGATTTTATATGCTAGACGGCTATGTTTCAGAGAAAGAACAAATTGAATCCATCCGGAAATGGTGGCGTGAAAATGGAAAATTTTTAATAATCGCAATCGTGATTGGTTTAGGTATTGGATTTGGATGGCGTTATTGGCATGCCGTTCAAGTGCGTCATGAGCTCAAAGCATCTATGATTTACCAGTCTATCTTACAAGCGGACGCAGACAATAAAGTATCGACCGTACAAGGGGGCGCGACACTTTTAATGCGTGATTATTCAGCTTCACCCTATGCAGCATTAAGTGCATTATTATTTGCAAAAGTCGCTGTTGCGCAAAATGATTTACCCGCTGCATTGTCCAATTTGCAATGGGTGATTGATCACTCAAATCAAAAGCGATTACAGCAAATTGCACGCCTTAATTCTGCGCGTATTTTATTGTCACAAGGAAAAGCAGCTGATGCATTAATGCAATTAAAAACAGTGAGTGATAAAAGTTTTATGCCTGCCATTGATTGGGTAAAAGGCGATATTGACAAACAAGAAGGTAATGCGGCAAAA
>MGXX01000064.1:4569-5479 GCA_001801515.1 Gammaproteobacteria bacterium RIFCSPHIGHO2_12_FULL_38_11 | reverse complement strand
TCAAAAAAGGAAACCACTTAACAAATAATTGGGCTAACGAAGAACCCTGGGTGGGAGGTGCCAGCATAATTAAATGCTCACATCTGTTAAGCTGTTCCTTCGTAAGATTGCTTAATGCTTCTCGAGCTATAATTCCTCCCAGACTATGAGTAACAAAATGGAATTTTTTTGTCGGATGATTCGATAACAAGTGAGCTATATAAGCATTAAGTCTAACACCATGCTCAGTGATAGAGTATTCTCTAGATGGGTAATCATATAATACCATTTCATACCCATGACGTCGAAGATACTGTCCTAATCTATGCATGCTTTTATGCGAACGAATCAAGCCATGAATAAGCACAACCATTTCATCATGATGTTCGTTAGAGCACACATTACTATACATAATTATTTATCTCTCGAACTATATTTCTTGGATAAATAAATAATGTTTCTTAAAAAATCCTGGCCAGATGGTCGATTGAGAAAAACACCTTGTCGCACTACTTTTACCAATGCTGCTATCCAGCATATAAATAAGGATAATCCCAGTATGCAAAGTAGTTGTCTGGATGGTAGGTCTTTATAGAATAACGGGATAAATAAAAACCCAAAATATAAAACTCGAAACAACCAAAAATCCTCGAATGTCCTGCGTGTTCTATCTGCATTTGCAGAAAACCAGGCGAGATTAATTTGATCCAAGATAATCCACGCACTAAACGCAAACATGATTAAAGGCATGGAATAATAAAAATATATCATCATGAAAATGACATAATTTACTTTGCAAGCGTAAGAAGTAATAAGACCGAAGAGTGCCCAATTAATTTTTCGGTGACAGAACTTCGCGTAAAGATAAATAACTGCGACAATGATAAATCCTGGCCCCCACCACGCAAACAATAACGCCGAGATAATATCT
>MGXX01000064.1:4349-4555 GCA_001801515.1 Gammaproteobacteria bacterium RIFCSPHIGHO2_12_FULL_38_11 | reverse complement strand
CAGACAGGCCAAAGCCGTAACCTGATACTTTTTTTGGATTCACATAATTCAAAGAAATGCGCATCAACGACAACACAAAAAACAACCCGATCCAAACAATCAAATAAGATGCTTGTGATTCCATTAACTGATAAACGCTTCTATTAAGCATATTATTTAACCTTATAAGAAATTAAATCACGATATAGTCGATCAAAAATATAAGC
>MGXX01000064.1:4074-4236 GCA_001801515.1 Gammaproteobacteria bacterium RIFCSPHIGHO2_12_FULL_38_11 | reverse complement strand
TGTAATGACAAAGATCTTCCTTCTTAATCCAACCATTTTTTATTACTGAATCTGCTATGATGACAGAGATCGTTGCAAAAGAGCGCTCAATAATACCCATACAAGCAATACCAACTTCAATTTCATCCAGCATACAAGCTGTTGCCAATGCACCATTAAACG
>MGXX01000064.1:3883-4025 GCA_001801515.1 Gammaproteobacteria bacterium RIFCSPHIGHO2_12_FULL_38_11 | reverse complement strand
TCCCAGACTCCGCAAAAACTGTTTAAATGTACTCGAATGAAAATCATCAGAATTCATATCCCCATGCTCTTCAACAATATTATGCAAAATAGATAATCTCGCTTTAGAATCAGGAATTCGCGCCACTAGCGCAGACATAGGG
>MGXX01000064.1:2343-3873 GCA_001801515.1 Gammaproteobacteria bacterium RIFCSPHIGHO2_12_FULL_38_11 | reverse complement strand
AATCAACCGCGTAAAAAAACTGTAGTTGGGATTCACGAAACTCTTCCAGCGACATACAGCCATCACGTAATTGTTGAAAATAGGGATTATTAAAGATATCAATACGCTTTAATATACCTTCAGCGTATTCACTTACTTGAGGCGCTAAGTCTTGGCTCATCGTTAAATCTCCGCGGTGTTGAAATGTAGGCCTGAATTTAGATAATCCTGATTACTGTAAAGTGTTGCAGTAGCCATGTCATATTTGAATGAATTTATAACCGGTAATAATTGATTGTACTCTTGCTCAGTTAAACAAAGAAAAAGGCACGGAAAGCCATTCAGCTTACTAGTATGCAGGGCTGCCGCAAGCAACTCATATGCCGCATGTATGTTGGCAAAGACAAAATGAGATAAATGCGCAGAGCGTAACTCACTCCCATCATCTGAGAATAGTCGTTTCACTTTCTCTGTATCCTCGAGTTTGCCACAAGCATTTTTATCCCTGGAAACAATCCAGATTGGATTAATATTTGAACGTATGTTTTCTGTCGAGAATTGTAAGTAATTTTCATTACACATACTACGGTATATGCCGCTACCCACATCACAATCCACACTTGTAACAGGAAAATCTATATCGTTTGTATCTGTGTTAATGCGCAAAATGACATGTCTATTCAACTTGTGAAATTGAGGCAAACCTAATTTTCCAGTGTATTGATCCGGTGTTTTTCGAGTGCCATCCATTACCATTGCAATAGCTGTATCTGTTTTCTCATGAATCATCTTAAACATAACTTCTGCCAAACGGTAATATACCGTTGTCCTCTGCTTTTGCTTGGATACTTTTAAATCGCCAAGATAGACAATCGTTTTATCTTGATTCGTGTCTCGCATATGTATTTGTCGTAGTGCACAGCAAAATGTGCCTATCACTTTATTTTGCTCTTCAGCTATTAGACAGTAAGGCACCCCCATTGAGCGATAAAACGCTGAATAGTCTTCGCCATGAGAGATAGAAAAAGATTTATTCTCTCCTAAAGGATAATGAAATTGCGCTTCAAATTCCTGCAAAGCCACTTGAAACTGAATAGAGGTATTTTTATCTAATAAACGAATCTTCAAGATTTACGCCCCAAATGAATTCGTTTATAGAAAAAGCTTCTATCCATTCGCAGTAATTCTTTTTCTTGATGGTCTAGCCATTCAATGTGAGAGCCTAGCGCTGGAATGTCTAAGCTTGAATTAAGCTGTCTGATAATAATAAGACCGCCAGGATTTAATTTGTCTGCAGCGATGGTGAGTAAATTTTCTGCCTCGCTAGTACTTACCCAGTCAAGAATGTTTGATAAATGGATAAAGTCGTAGCGTTCATCATTTGATTTTAATGCATCTTCCATCAAGGAATTAATATAACGAAAATTCTTATTTAATCCCTGCTTAGGTTGCATTAGCCAAGGATAAGTCGTGTTTGAAAACTTACCGGATAATAGCTGGTTTAAGAATGGGTTGTCCGTTGCCAAATCACCCGCAAGCACTGCTCGCGTT
>MGXX01000064.1:1902-2332 GCA_001801515.1 Gammaproteobacteria bacterium RIFCSPHIGHO2_12_FULL_38_11 | reverse complement strand
ATGTTCCCAAAATGGCAGAGCTGGATTTTGCGTAGCACCCTCTCCAAATAAGGCGACAAGATTTTCAATTGTCATAATGTTCTTAAATGCATTTTCTAACAATTGATGATGAGATTTCTCTTTCTTCCAATCTACTAATTCTTTTTGCAATTCAGCAAATAACAATTCATAACGCCCTGCAAAGTCCGGCCCAAGTTTACTCACATTATCTAAGTCACCTAATTGGTTCTTATCGTAACCTGCACTTGTTAACAGCTGCTCTATTTGCCGGCGACGGACATCAAATGACATTGCAGCATGACCTAGCAATGCAAGTCGATCTCGTGGCGCGTATTCTGCCAATAACGTCAATTTTAACTGACACAGTGCTAGCTGCGCCTTATTGGGGTCAACAAGGGTGATGTTTCGAATATTATCTTTTGCTGCCAGC
>MGXX01000064.1:873-1896 GCA_001801515.1 Gammaproteobacteria bacterium RIFCSPHIGHO2_12_FULL_38_11 | reverse complement strand
GCGGTACAACCACCAGACGCAATCATGATGATATTTGCCGCTGGTATATTTAATTGATCGATTGCCCAGACATCGAGAAGAGGGTCTTCCCTCACTTGAGCAAAGCCCAAAGGATACGCCTTAGCTCGCTGAACCCATTGCGGTAAATCTTTAACTGGCATCGCTATCAACCCTCTCATTACAAGATTAATAAAAACACTTTCGGCAATATAAAGAACATATTATATTCAATACCCAGCAACAATATAAGCTTTTACAGATCCAATCGTTTATCTTATTAATATCATGTTGATTTATATTGGTTTATTTTTAGCTACCTTATCACTTTAATGCAAGCCCAGCGCGCCCCTTCTACTCATATTTCTAATCTCAGGTTGACATTCATCATTCCATATTCTAGAATTTGGAATATGGAATACAGGGATAACGACCATGGTCATTAAACCACAAGACATCGTAGTTTTAGCCAAGCTGATTGCCCGACTAGGTGATGAAAGCTGGTCTCAATTCAGCATTGCCTTCGAGCTATGCCTAAGCCCTTCTCAAATAAATAGCGCCTTTAAACGATTAGTCGCCGCGGGATTAATTACCCCCTATCATCCACCCAGTAAACCACAGCCCATTATCAAAGCATGCGAAGAATTCTTCATTCATGGTCTCAAATATGTGTTCCCCGCAAAATTAGGAGAAATGGCGCGCGGGGTTCGTACTAGTTATGCTGCACCCAGTTTCAAAGGCGAGATTTCTCTAGGTAGTGATGCCATACCCGTCTGGCCATATGGAGAAGGCGAAGAAAGAGGCGCTGCGCTGAAACCATTATATTCATCCGTTCCTGAGTCAGTCAGCAAACATCCTGATCCTTTGTTCTATGATTTATTAACTTTACTTGACGCAATTCGCTCAGGTCGCGCGCGCGAAAAGCAAATTGGCATAAAAAGGTTATCTGAAATACTGAACACAAAATAAATAAATTTAAAAAGTTGGTACCACATGAACAGAAGCTCTGCCCAACGCAATATTGAA
>MGXX01000064.1:345-441 GCA_001801515.1 Gammaproteobacteria bacterium RIFCSPHIGHO2_12_FULL_38_11 | reverse complement strand
TCATGCTCAACCAGCAATTTACTGAAGCCTTACCAGGACACTTAAACTACACACATGAGTATGAAGACCGAAAAAAAATAGTTTTGGAACGAATAC
>MGXX01000064.1:0-318 GCA_001801515.1 Gammaproteobacteria bacterium RIFCSPHIGHO2_12_FULL_38_11 | reverse complement strand
ATGAGCGCCAACAAAATTGCATGGCTAACTGATATTCATCTTAATTTCCTAAAAAATGATACCAGAATAAAATTCTATCAAAGCATCACTAAAACTGATGCCAACGCTATCTTAATCACAGGCGATATAGCCGAAGCAAATGATGTATGTGAGATACTAAGTGAATTTAGTGCATACACAAATATGCCCATCTATTTCGTTTTGGGTAATCACGATTATTATTCTGGCAGCATCAACAACGTTCGAGAAAAAATTATTACACTATGCAACAAAAATACTAATTTAATTTGGTTGGGAAAACCTGAAGTCATAGCGTTA
>MGXX01000063.1:8083-9235 GCA_001801515.1 Gammaproteobacteria bacterium RIFCSPHIGHO2_12_FULL_38_11 | reverse complement strand
ACCAACATATAAAGAAGATTTGGGGGTTGAAAACAACGACAATGTAATTCTAGCGGCACATTCTTTAGCTGCTTATCCAGTACTTGCTACCGCAGCATTAGAATCGACAGAAAAAATTGGTGGAATAATTTTGATGTCGCCAGCTTTAAATATGAAAATGGAAGTCGAATTCCCAGCAGAACCAGTTGGCCGACTTGCCGAGACTCCAATTTACATTCAAATAGGACAACTCGAAGATACAAAACCACCCAGGGTAGATCAAGAAGAAAAAGACATGGGGGATGAAACAAGGTTAGAGTCGGTTCAAAGATTCCATCAATATCTTGCGCAAAATAACTACCAAGTTGAGGAAGAGCTTATGCCGTTTCCATCAGGACATAGTGGCATGCATGCAATTGATGGGCTCAATAACGGATTGCGATTTATCAGCGAACGTCAGGAAAAAATTCATCAAGAGAGAGTAGCGGATAAGGCTGCTTCTGAAAATGTTGCGACACCTGCACCAGAAAACGCTACTGAAGCTGCTTCAAATCCCCCCTCCACCACAGCACTGTTAACAAGCCGAGCAGCATCAGGGATTTTAGGAACACAAAAAACCGAACCTAGGTTAGATCAACAACCCAATGAACCAAGAATTCAAACGCCGCGTAGTAAGCTCTGACACACATTTCTGAAAACGCTGGAAGTATGTTTTTGAAGAAAATTGAGAATAAATTAGCCGGTACAAAATGATGGTTGGATAAGGGGTTCTTCCACAGAACGCCCCAAGATTTACGATAAATTTAACATTTCTAACTTCCTATAAGTTTGTAAAGTCTTCCCTTGTTTCACTTAATGCCTTAATTAAATTTGTCGCAAACTCAGTTGCAAAATAGCGATCTTTATTTGTGGCAATCACCGGAAATTTTTTGTTGAGTTCTGCCTCAGGTATTTTAAACCCTTCACTTGGGCTATTGTCTACTGGTAATTGTTTTTTTATTCTATTTATTTCTGGTTCCAATTTTTCTAGATTTTTAGCCACGTTGGATAAGCAAGCTATGGATAGTTTAAGAGAGGGTATATAAGCAAGTCGGGCAGTATACCCATCAATGCTACCACCATGGCAATAAACAATCCCCAATGTTGGATTAACAATTACCTCAATACCGTATC
>MGXX01000063.1:4247-8063 GCA_001801515.1 Gammaproteobacteria bacterium RIFCSPHIGHO2_12_FULL_38_11 | reverse complement strand
TCATTCATTTTTATATGAGGTTTAAGCATCAAATTGAGCACAAAGCTTGGCAATATCTTTTCGTCATACAGAGCAGAGTTCCAAATTAAAAGATCTGGAGCTGTAGACACCATGCTACCAGCCGCTCCTGGAATTTGCATATGACAATATTTTTCTACCTCGCTGATTGCTGGGTTTTCGTTCGTCATATCAACTTCATAACCCCGCGCTAGGTCATTAAATCGATCAACTTTCTTCATGTCATGCACTGTTCCTTTGGTAGCCAAGAAAGTTGCGAGCATGTTTAAAGGTTGAAAAAAGGTCCGTTCTAGATAAGCATCCAAAGTTTGGCCTGTTATCTGCTGAATAATTTCGCCTAATAGTAGATAACCTGAGTTGCTGTATGAATGCTTGGAACCAACTGGAAAATCTAAATCTCTATCTTTAAAACTGCTAACCAGTATTGGCATTTCCGGGGGATTTAGAAAAGTGCCTTTAAATGTATAATCCACTATGCCAGACGAATGTATTAATAACTGATGTGGGGTAATTATATTCGCCCATGTAGGCATGTGTTCTGCCCATATTTGGTGATCTGCGGGCAAATAATTGGAAATAGGGCTGTTCAAGGTTTCATAGATTTTTTTTTCTAAAATGGGAATGTTATCTTCAGCTAAGCCACTTGCAATTACATTGTCGTACATTGCTCTCAGCAGGGCAACAGCAGTAAATTGTTTGGTTACCGATCCTATTAAGTATTGAGTATTAGTGCAGCACTTTATATTTGTAGAGCTATCAGCAATTCCAAAGCTTTGGCTTGCGACTATGTTGCTATCTTTAGATACCATGATTGTGCCACTAAGTTGACGATTTTTAGCATAATCTTCTAAAAATTTTTGAATATTCATTTTTTTCTCCAAATTAGCTTGTACTGCATTGTTGTTCAATTACCAAATGGCCTTGCATCTTTAATCTGTTTGTCCTCGATCAATACTAGGCAAGGCTTTATTAAGCTCGTGATTACCCAACCCATGAGCATGCGCATTATATTGCTATACGACAGGTTTATTGCTAAAAAATCCCCAGGCGCTGTGCGCTAATTCTGTGGAAAACTTGATTATAGTTTTTGCAACCGAGGATAACCACATGGTTTTTATTAGATTGTGCGAAAACGCATCAGTAAAGGTGATCTTATTGTCCTTTCTATAGAAATGAATGGCAAAATAGAGGCCTCAATATAGTAAAATTACGGTAACTTTCCGTACTGCTGACGGGTATAATAAATACACCTCAATTAACAGCAGTCTTCGGAGCGGCGCCATGCTAAATAACCATAAACGTATTTTTCTCATTGGTCATTCAGGTGCTGGTAAAGGGGTATTGGCTGAAGCAGTTGCAAAAAAACTAGGTTGGAAATATGTGAATGCTGATTATGCATTAGCGCCATCCATTGGGCGCGGCACAACTGAAATTTTGGGTGAGCAGGGTGATGCTGCTTTTCAAAATTGCTTGTCTCAAATTTTGGAGCGTCTAACCCAGGAAGATAGCATCGTAGTTTGCACGGACGATAGTATTGTTTGTTCTGCGCATAATCGAAAATTATTACCCAAAGAATTTACCGTTTATGTAGCAGTGAGCATCGAGGTGCAATTAGAGCGTATCTCAAATTTCCGTCCATTATTGCCCTGTAAAGATTACAAAGCATTTTTGCAAAATCTGCGCGATGAACGTGATGCGTTGTATGAGCAATCGGCTGCTTTCATGCTTAGCAGTGACAACGGTGATATCGATGCGCATGCGCAACAAATTATTGACGCATTTAAAAATAAATCAGTGGGAATATAAATAAATATTCTTGTAAAGAAGTAGATTAAATATTAGCAATTAACAGGGGGAAAAAGTGAAAATTTCTTTACGAAAACTAATCACCGTAACTTTTCTAACCTTTTTTATATTTAACACTTCTGCAACTTATGCAAAGGAAAATTCTATGACGCCTACCGAAGAAAAACAATTTATTAAAGATGCTTTTGCGAATGTTTTTGAGAATATGAACGCAACGAAAGAAGAATATTCAAAATATTTTTCAAAAAACTATGTTCAATACGTTGATGGTAAAAAATTAAATTACACTGATTTTGTTGAGCATGTGCAGGCACTAAAATCTGAAATGAAATCTATCAAAATAAATTTTAAATATATGGTTGCTGAGGGCGATAAAGTTTCCACTGTTCATATTGCAAACGGAGTTAAGAAGGATGGTGGTATTGTGGAGACACAGTTTAATGCGCTTTTTGAAATTAAAGATCATAAAATAGTTCTTTGTAATGAATTATCTCATCTCATAAAAGGCAGTGAATCAGATAAGGATTTAGGATCGCGAAAGTAAAAATATTTTTCAGGAGCGTATTTTATGAAAAACTTTGAAACGTTCAAACATGTAATTAATCCAAATAAAAATTTTACAGAATTGAAGCAGGAAATATTAAATAAAGACGCAGTATTTTTTACATTTGATTATAAATACGACATTAGCAAACCAGATAATAAAATTTCAGCTGAAAATTTTTGGAAAGTTGCACAAATAAAATCAAAAAATGCCTCTTTATTTGTGGACGAGATTTTATCGTGTGATTTTGCTGAAAGTGCACCACTTGGATTTGTTCGTGAAATAACAATGTCTGGTAGTGATGCGATGCAAGCAAAATCCACCGAACTTTCTCGCATAAAAGAAAGAGTCGTGATTGATGAAGAGACTAAAACCGCATTATTTTTTCAATTAGAGACCAATGGAAAAATACTGCTTAATGCAACCAATCAAGTCGTTGAAGAAAATAATAATGTCTATTTTTTTGGGCATTATGTTTATAACGTTTTAAAAAATTCTCAAGAATCAGATGATATAGCTTTTATGAAAAATTTGAGTCAACAATTTTTATCCAGAATGGATGTGATGATTGATAAAATGAAATTATTTGCCACATCAAAAGAACTTGAAAAAACATATCAGCAATTATTTGGATAATTAAAATGAGCACAATGAAAGCAATTGTCATTGAAAATTACGGTGGAGCTGATGTTCTGCAATACAAAGATGTGCAAGTTCCTTCAATTAAAGAAAGCGAAGTGCTTGTGCGTATTCATGCCGCAAGTGTAAATCCAATTGATTGGAAAATTCGAGAAGGGCTTGCGAAATCATTTATCCCCGTTTCCTTTCCGTTTATCCCAGGCTGCGATTTTTCCGGAACAATTGAACGCGTCGGTTCCGCTATTACACAGTATAAAATCGGTGATGAAGTTTATGGTTTTGTTGATCAAGTTCGCAGCGGCGCTTATGCGCAATATGTTGCAGCTAAAGAATCAGAAATCGCTTTGAAGCCAAAATTATTGGATCATGTTGCTGCTTCAGCTATCCCCGTTGTTACTTTAGCGGCATGGCAATCACTGTTTGATCTTGCGAAACTCGAATCGAAGCAAAAAATATTAATTCATGCGGCAGCAGGAGCGGTTGGCAGTATGGCAGTGCAACTCGCCAAGTGGAAAAATGCTTATGTCTTTGGTACTGCATCAACAGAAGAACAAGATTTTTTACGTGAGCTTTGTGTTGACGAACCCATCGATTATAAAATAAATAAATTCGAAGATATCGCAAAAGAAGTTGATATTGTTTTTGATACCGTCGGTGGCGAAACGCGTGCACGTTCATGGAAAACACTAAAAAAAGGCGGAATACTTGTCACTGCGGTTGGTCCTGCGCCATCGGACGCAGAAGCAAATCAGAACGGAGTTCGCCAATCGTCAGTGCACACCTCGCCAAATTCAAAAGAGCTCTCAGAA
>MGXX01000063.1:0-4230 GCA_001801515.1 Gammaproteobacteria bacterium RIFCSPHIGHO2_12_FULL_38_11 | reverse complement strand
GAGTCAAAAAGGTGGTGCGCGCGGAAAAATTGTTATCGAAATACTTAAAAAATAAATGAGGAATAATCTCATGTCACATTTTGAATCTATCTGCCAGCTTGCAAAAGAAAATGACGCAAAAAAATTATCTGAGTTTGTGAATGGTGAAGTTTGCATCGATGTTTTTAACGGTATTTATACCCCCGTTATGTTTTTGGCAAAATCGGGTGATCATGATGCCGTTGCATTTCTGCTTAATCAATTTCACGCCAATAAAAAAGAGGCTGCTCAAGGTTATGCAATGGGCGGATTTGAAAAGGAAGTAAATTTATTGTTAGTGCAAGGTGTAGATCAAGATGCCGCACTCAGAGGTTATGCGGTAGCCGGTAATGTTGAACAGACAAATTATCTTCTCGATAAAGGTGCAAGCATGGATTCAGCGCTATGGGGATATGCTTTTGGTGGTCATGTCGATGAGGTGAATCATTTATTGGCTGAGCAAGTTGCTTCAGATTGTGCTGTGTGGGGATATGCGCAAGGCGCACATGTTGATCATGCCAATGCACTTTTAAAATCGGGTGGTAATAAAGATATTGCAGTGTGGGCTTATGCGCTCGTTAGTAACACACAACAAGTTGAAATTTTATTGCAGGCAGGTGCGAGTCACGATGAAGCAGTGAGTGGTTATGCGCACAGTGGTCATGCCGCACAAGTAAACGATTTGTTAAAAAAAGATGCGGATTGTAATTTTGCAATAACAGGTTTTGCTGCAGGTGGTTATATCGCGGAAGTGAACGCGTTAATTAATAACAATGAAAATCGCGATTTTGCTGCATTTGGTTATGCATTGGGCGGACATGTTTTGCAGGTGAATCAATTACTAAAACAAGGCGCAAGCCGCGATGAGGTCATCAAGGGATATCAAAATGGCGGCTATAGTAATGAAGCAGAAAAATTAAAAATTGTATGATCACCAATACATTGTTGAGATGATAATGAGGACTATAAGCCCAATGAAAAGAAACATGATACCAGAGCGGCTAGCTGAATTTATTTGGTCTTTTTTACGCGGGCACCCGGGTTCTATAGGTGGATTCTTGTTAATTACCATCATTGCCTCCCTTGAAATATCACTGGGCCCTTACGTACTAAAAATGATTATTGATGCCGCTACCTTGCATGCTGATAATAGCGCGCTTTTCTTGCAAGCTGTCACCTACCCTGCGATCTTCTATATTCTTCTTACCCTTATTCATAATGTGGCTATGCGGACATACCATTTTATTTCTCTGAAATTATTTCCAAAACTTAGGACTGAAATTTCTGTTGCTTTGTTTGATCATTTAACCAAGCACTCATTGTCTTTTTTTCAACGAAATTTTTCTGGCGATCTTGCCAATAAAACCCAATGTGTCGCAGAAGGTGTTGAGTCCATTATCCAAACTATTAATCGATACATTCTGGGAAACTTATTTACCTTAATCATTGCGCTAATTTTATTAACCACGGTGCATATATATTTTGCAATCGTTTTACTTTTAGGGATCATTGTTTATGTCTTGAATGGGTATCTGTTAGCAAGAAAAACATCGCTAGTTGCCCATAGCTTTTCAGCGGCGAATAGCCACCTATCTGGGCAGCTGGTCGATAGTATTTCCAATATTATCAATGCCAAGATTTTTTCGAATATTGCTTTTGAGTCAACCCGCATTGAGGACGCCGTCAATAATGTGGGAGCGCAAGACAAATTGTTGCAACGTCGAATCATATACACTGATTTTTTTCAAAATATGATTTTTACGGTGCTAATTACTCTATTAATTCTGGGATTAATTTATTTCAGAATGCATTCATCAATTACCGTTGGTGATTTTGCGTTTATTTTGGGCTTATCTATCACCATGGTGAACATGGTAAACGGGCTGACACAAGCCATGCCGAATTTAGCGAAAGAAATTGGAAAATGCCAGCAAGCATTGAATGTCATCATTGTTCCGCATGATATTCAGGACCACAAAAATGCTGTGCAGTTGCACGTTACACAAGGAAAAATCTCTTTCAGGGATGTTAGTTTCAATTATGACAAAGGCAAATTATTATTTGATAATTTTAACCTCACGATTCAACCCAAGCAAAAAGTTGGTTTAATTGGCTATTCTGGTGCCGGAAAAACATCCTTAATTAATCTGCTTTTGCGCCTCTATGAAAATCAGAGTGGAGAAATCACTATTGATGAACAAAATATCAACTCAGTCACTCGAGACAGTTTAATGCAAAACTTGGCTCTTATTCCCCAAAATACTGAGTTATTTCATCGTAGCCTTATGGATAATATTCGTTATGGTGATAAAGATGCGTCTGACGAGGCTGTTTTCAGGGCCTCTCAACTGTCAAGATGCCATGAGTTTATTACGCAGCTCCCTGAGGGGTATCAGTCCATGGTTGGTGAACGAGGCATTAAACTCTCCGGTGGACAAAGACAACGAATCGCCATTGCCCGTGCCATTTTAAAAAATGCGCCAATTTTAATTCTGGACGAAGCCACGTCCGCATTAGACTCCGTTACTGAAAAGGAAATTCAAGATGCGCTCCATGCTGTAATGACAAACAAGACAGTAATTGTTATAGCACATCGTTTGTCAACCTTAAAAGAAATGGATCGAATTATTGTCCTTGATTCAGGAAAAATAGCAGAAGATGGATCATTAGAAAATTTATTGGAAAATAAAAACGGACGCTTTTATAAATTGTGGGAAATGCAGGCGAGTGGCTTTATTCCATCATAACTTTTAGAGGTAACATTGCTATGTCAAAAATATTAATTGTCGGTGGTTCATCTGGAATTGGTCTTGCAACAGCTGAAATATTTTCTAAAAACAAGCATCAAATTACGATAACAAGTCCTAACGCTACTGCAAATAAGTCGTCTGAATTCAGTAAAATTAATTTAGATTTTACAAATGAAACAGCAATAAAAACTTTTTTTGAAAATAATCGCGATTTTGATTATGTGATTGCGTCTGCAACAACGCCTCTTGCGATGGGGCCATTTTTATCTATCAATCTGGAAGATGCCAAAAAATGTTTTGATAAATTTTGGGGAATGGTTCATGTCATTCGCTATGCAGCGCAATATTCAAAACAGCTTAAAGCAATTAGCGTTGTATCAGGTGCTGCCGCCGACAAACGCGGTGCTCCAGTTACTTTCTTGGCAACATCAAGTATGGCTATCCATGTTTTAGTTGAAAGTTTGGCTATAGAATTAGCACCAATTAGAATCAATGCGATTTCGCCCGGTTTAACGCATACACCGCTTTATGGTGATACCCCACAAAAAACTTTGCAAGAATGGGCCGATGGTACTCCTCTGAAACGTTTAGCTACTGCGGATGAAGTGGCAGAGGTGATTTATTTTGTGACATTGCATCCGCAAATGACTGGCGCAATCATACCCGTTGATGCTGGCGGGCGCTTAGTTTAAAAATGATTTGCGTAATCGCCTGTAAAGGAAATAAATGACGACTGATATTATTATAATCCGAGAGCCAACATTACAAGATGAGGCTCAATTTTTAAGCGCCACGCAAAAAAGTGTGTCGCTTCATCATCCGTGGGTGAAAGCACCGCTGACATCCGAAGAATTTCACACATACATTAAGCGCTCACAACAAGATAATCAAAAATCACTTCTGATTTTAAAAGATAGCCAAATAGCCGGTGTTTATAATATCAATGAAATTGTACGTGGATGTTTTCAAAACGCATTTTTAGGATTTTATTCTGTTGCTGGTTTTGAAAATCAGGGCATCATGAGCGCTGGATTAAAATTGGTTTTAAAATATTTCTTCGAGGAATTAAAGTTGCATCGCCTTGAGGCGAATATTCAACCTGAGAATAAGCGCTCAATTCAACTCGTGAAGAAAAATGGTTTTCGTTATGAAGGACGATCGCCCAATTATTTAAAAATTAATGATGCATGGTGTACGCATGAGCATTGGGCGAAGACGCATGAAGATTATCAATCTGGGAGCCCTCATGAATAATAAAAAGATTCAGCTAGAAAATTGCTTCATACTTTTAATGGGTTTTCCTGGTGTTGGTAAACGTACGATAGGCGAAACACTTGCAAGAAAAACAAATGCGCGATTTACAGGTAATCATGATTTGTATGACCCATTTTTGAAATTGTTCGGTGATGATTATCAAGCGATGTGGAACTTAACGCCAGCAATGTGGGAAAAATTGAATGCG
>MGXX01000062.1:35368-36247 GCA_001801515.1 Gammaproteobacteria bacterium RIFCSPHIGHO2_12_FULL_38_11 | reverse complement strand
GCCCAGCTTCGGGAAACTGCTTAAATAATTAAAGAAGGGGAAAGCGGACATTTTCATTTTGGAATAAAAGCGGACATTTTCATTTTGGTTTGACAGCATGAATTTTTAGGAGAGGAAAGTCGCTTTGACCTCGCTTATAATGCAGCACACTCATTGGCACTGGCGGCATTGCGATTGAAAGGCTATCGCGCAAACAATCGTTATGTTGTTTTTCAAGTTTTGCCATTTACACTAGATGTCGGCCCAGAAGTCTGGCGCGTTTTGTCAAAATGTCACGATAAAAGGAACCTTGCTGAATATGAAGGTCATTGCGAAATGGATGTGCGTTTGCTCAATGAATTAATCACCGCTGCATATGTTTTGTCAAATAAATTAAATCTATTATTCAAAAAACGATTGTAGGGGTTTTGTAACGTATCAAAACTGTTTTATTCGTATTTCAAGCCGTTTTAGGCTGTTTTTAATCAAATGCGCATCGCAGATTGTTGATTCAATGTAGTTTATATAAAAAAGCCCGGTCTCATAATCCTTTGGTCCTAGGTTCAAGTCCTAGTGGGCCCACCAAATTTTATTTAATATTCATCTGGTTGCACTGAAGTTCTTCTAGCTAAAAAACCTCAAAATTTCTGGTGCTATCTCGGTGCTACCACGAGAAGTGATGAAGCTTCGCAAAAATAGCTGATTCACTATTCATTCTTACTGTAAATCGAGCTGTATCTTGATTGCTCGTTCAACATCAGTTAAATCCGATATCTCGATTTTGCCCATGCGTTTTGATAAACGTGTTTTGCTGATCGTCATGATTTGATCGGCCATTGCTTTACTTTGTTTACCATCCACTTTTGCATACGCTTCACATGGATAACATTTTTCAATTTG
>MGXX01000062.1:20821-35248 GCA_001801515.1 Gammaproteobacteria bacterium RIFCSPHIGHO2_12_FULL_38_11 | reverse complement strand
AACCCACCATACATCACCACGTCGTATCTGCATCTGATGCATCTCCTATTAATCCTTCAGACCACTCAGTTGCATGATGTTCTCTTGCTTCGTTGGCCGCCATTTCTTGATAGGCCGACATAAGATCGGCATGAATGACGTACGGACGCGCAAGATTTTCAAGAAAATGACTAATATGTCTTTTGCCAATGACGTCGTACAATCCCTTGTAAACGTCTGCATCTATTGAAACGGTTAATTTTTTACGCATGTGTCACCTCTTCTTATACGTATACTATACGTATAATAATAGCGCATGATTTGGAAAACGTCCACACAATACGCAAGCTAACTTGCACATTGCAACCCACTGAATTATAAGAAAAACCTAAAAAATTCTCTTTTTTCAATCAGAAATATTTACAATCTTCAAGGTCCATCGGCAACTTGTACAGCAACAGGAAATTACGCGGGCTGTAGCCTTGTTCCCGTCACGCCGTAATAAAACTACATTTACACACAGACTTTTGGAGAATCCATAATGAACAAAAACATTGTACTTGGGGTAGGCTTATTGTCTGTACTTTGTCTTTCGCCAGTGTTTGCTAGCAAGGTAACAGCTCTCTATGTGTGAATTGCCCGCAAGAAAAAATGCTGAACCTTTTTTATTTTTTTGTTCTTTTTTTATTTTATCCAGCAGGGATTTATTTCGCTTCGCGCTTAAGTGGCCGGTTGTCGCTTCTTTTTGCAAGCAAAAGTGTAATTTTTTATTGGGTGTGGTGTCGCATGAAGGAGATACTAATTTTTTTGCATGCTGAAAATAACCTTCAATAACGGATAACATCGTACCGCCCATTTTTTTATGTGTGGGGAATAATACGTTTTCAATAAGGTTTGACTGTCTTGCAGATAATTCGCTTGGGGACTGTTTTTTTTTATTAGCATCAAGTTGTTTTTGTAACCACAACACCCTATTTTTGTCTTCATTTATGTTATTTTTGATCGTGTCGTAAAGCATGGACAATGCAAGTAAATTAATGGATTCTTCGTATACTGCTCTTACTTGATGGTATGCCTTAACGTTTTCCCAAGAGCTGCAACGCGTTGCTTGTTTGCAAATATCGGGCGACTGAGTTGCTTCAAAGTAAATATGATTTGAATTAAATGTGTTTCGAGCGCTCATTAAGGCTGCAATACAAGCAAAACTTAAAGGATTAACAGAATGATAATCGCCAACTTGTATGTGACGCTCTTACTTGCCATACCTTCCTGCAAATGTGATAATATTTTAAACATACCACTTCGTATAATCACTTTATATAATTTAAGTATAAAATGTGGAGTATATTTTTATGAAGAAAATCATTTTACTGGGTACATGTATATTACTATCCAGTAATTGCCTTGCTAAAGAAGTCACAGGTAAATTTGGCTATGAAAACCCAAACGGCCCTACCAAGACTTCTGTTTCATCAGTTACCTTTAACGCGCCAGGCTATTATACTTGCACAGTCACTAATAACATGCGAGACGGCCTTAATTCATATTATGGATTAACCTACTATAAGGGAGAGTATCCTGGTGGAAAATCATATCCCCACGTGACTATCTGTAGACAAAGCAAGACATCTCCTCAATATACTTTATTTGCTGGACAAACCTCTCAGCCAATAAAGTTTTCAGGATGTATCTCTAACGCGGGTGCTCGATATACTATCGGCGTTCAATTTACAAGATATAATCAAAATGGAACTATGTGGATTGGCAAGGGCAATCATGATGAACCAGGGTTTACTGCTCACTGTCAAGTACAACCAGAAGTTGGAAAATAGAAAAAATGACAAGGGGTGATCTAGTAGCCTTATGCACGTCATATTTGATTTTTAACAAATATGACGTTCGCATTACAGCGTAGCCGTACCGCGGGCGTATGTGACTTATTACTACTGACGTCTTAATCAAAACGCTTCGTATAAAAATTGCGAATCAATGATGTTGCACAGTTGCATTTACTAAGAAACGCAACTGCGCAACTTACCCTCTTGCTTTTGCGCGGGTATTGATAACCATTTACACCTGTTTTGTTTCGCTATAAAAATATTTTTATAAATCTTTGCTGATATGTACATGCTAAATAATTGGGAATGTGATGCTACTGCGGACTCACCGGCATCGCCATGAATGACTGGATGGTTGTCATCACTCCAATATCCACATGTGCAGTTTCAGTTGTTGTAAAAAATCCACTTCGATTTAGAACAATTAATTTTACAAAAGCAGCTTGAGAATTTTTTTGCACCATTTCAACTTTTATGGCAGACCGCACCGCTTGCATAGTAGTTGCGTCTGAAACACCAGGAATATTTGAGCAATATTTTTTAAAAAATTCCAAGTTTGGATTCCAGCGTGGATTCTCATACATCAATGCATCCATATTGCGTGGATTTTTTAGCAGCGCGCTGATGATGGTTTTTGTATGTTGCGGAAAAGCACGAATTATAGATTCGATGCAAATTCAGCTTGAGAATAGAAACCATCGTCATCGAACTATTTACAACCAAACGTTGAAATATGTGTTGATCCGATCAAATTGATATGCATTGGTTTACAAAAATCATCCATTTTGTATATATTTTGCGCAAGCATACATTTAAATGACTTATAAAGCAATCTCAATTTCATGGACGAAAGCAATCTCTTTCAAGATCTTCAAGAGCGCGCATAAGGTGTTTTGCATAAATATCAATACCAAGTTGATTTCTAGATAACCAGCCATTGTGCCATTCTACCGCGCTTGCTAATGAAAATCCGATAATCTCCGTCGGATGGTCTTCAGCCTGTTTTTTTATTTTGTAAAACATTTCTCTGGCTATTTTTTCTTTGCAAGGGTCATTTTGTGGAACTGTTTGTAATGCAAGCATTTCTTTATGAAAATGGTTATGTAGTTCGTGCGAATTAATTTTTTTTCTGATTTCTTGAAAAACATCAAAAAATTTTTCAATCAATTGTGTAAAAAATAGGTTATGTTGAAATAATTTTTCATCATATAAATCATGATTAATAATGTAATTAATCGTATCCAAATAACCAAATGCAGCAAGTTGACGTGAAATTTTTTGCGCACTATCAAAGTTTGTTGTAAGTAGTTCACCTGTTCTTAGTTCTACAGTTCGTAATGGATAGCGATCACGTATTTTTTGAAAAGATAATTCCTTTTGATGCGTATTGTAATAAGGTGTTTTTAAAGCAGCAAGCTTTGGAATTAACTTATTTCTACAAACACTTTCAAAAAAACTCGGTTTATAAAATTGCGATTCTTTTTTTCCATAAAGTGCTTGAAAAAGTGGATTGCTCGCATCGGGACCTTCACCAAATGCAAATAACAAAGTTTCTTGTGGATTGACAGCATCAAAACAGATGTCAGGCAGATTATCATAAAAGCCCCCATCCATGTATAAATCATTTCCTATTTTGGCAGGTGCTAAAAAAACAGGTAGTGAAGCTGATGCGCGACATGCAAGTGCACTCTCAATATCAGGTGTATTTTTTGCATTAAATATTTTGAGATCACCCGCCGGATGAGTGACTGCAGTGACACCACATTCTTTAAAATATTGCGGATAATACTGAGCACAGATTTTTAAATCACGAAAAGTAATGTTGGGTTTCTCATTATTTCTGTCAAAAATTTTTTCAACGATTGGATTTAAATCTGCATTTATTACAGGGTTTATTTTTTGTAAATTTTTCTTTGTGGCTGCAATAATATTCGCTCGTATAAAAGCTTCTAATGGATCTCCTGTCTTTGTAAACAAGGTCTCACCAGGAGATCTGTAGCCAATAAAATGCCCCGAATGTTTTCCTAATAAGTCGGGGTAGGATGTTGTTTGCAGAAGCCTGTAACATGCTTGAGAATTCATGCCAGCTGCAATAAAAGCAGAAATAATTGCGCCTGCAGATGCGCCAGAAATTTTTTCTACAGATGATAATACGCCAGTTTGCTCGAGTGCAGCATGTGCTCCCGCATAGGCAACACCTTTTGCACCACCACCGCTAAAAACCAAATGTCGTATTTTATGTTGCATGAAATGTCTGTATCCAATGCGGTATTGCCAGAAGCAATTGGCGATCTATTTTTATTATTAGATTTTTTAACGGAGGCCAACAGCCAACGCCTTAAATTTTTAATCAATATTTTGTTAATTTTGATGACCGGTTCATGGTTAGGCACTTTTGTGTCTGCTATCAAAAGTGATACGAAAGCGCCTAATAAGTACATATATTAATCAGGCGCTTTGAAAACTCTTAAGCTATATTTTATTACATTAGACTCCCATTTCTTTCTCTTCTTGTCGCCGTTGTATCTGCTTGTTGTGGTTTTAAATGAGTCAACAATGCATGGATTAATTCTGGATTAGGTATTTCTTCTTCACCCTTGGGAGAGATTAGTATTTTAAAATGATCAGCTGTTATTTCTTCTGGGTGTAATATATATGAAGTATTTCTGCCAATATTTTCATAAAAACCCTCAATATCTATTACTGATAACATAGTCAATTCATCGCTATCATCTAATTTTAATAGACTAAAGCAAAAAGGCAGAGAATTTGGAGTAGGTGTTAATGGATATTCTGATTTAATAGCTTTCAAATAAACTAGCGGAATAATATCTGTTGGCCTGCCTTCATGCATTACCCTAATTTTGTGATTTAATGGCAAATCAACATCAGGATTTGTCATGAGCGCACCATCTTTAGAAAGTATTTCCAGTTTTCGAGAGATTATCTGCTGATCTGCTTCACTCGTACGTGAAAACCCTAAAACTGCATAACATGAATCTACGATTTGTGGATTATTTCTTGAAAGCACATGAAATATTTCATGTGCAATCGTTCTTTCAACATCGATCAATGGACGATTTAGTAATTTTTTAGTCGGCAAAAAAATTGCATTTCCTAAGGTAAATGCTGAATCAAATTCAATAATGCCATCAAATCTAAAAAATGAAAAAGCATCTGGAAAATTTAACGCTATGTTTAATTGAGAAATTCTTTCTAAAATATTTTTACAACACTGTAAAATAATGGATCTTTCTGCTTCATCAAAATTTATTAGCGCATGTTCACAGCCTCTTTTATATAAAGACCCTAAATCATATGCCTGTGCATAGGGAAGTCTTGCTCTTAATTCCATCGCATTAAGGCGATCAATAAAACTATGTAGCAATGGTCTTGCTTGATTTTTATTGGGAAAAGTGATCATTGAAACTGCCTGTGAGGCAAATAAACTACTGCTAAATATCATCGTTTGGCTATCACGAGTCTGCATTAGTCGAATTACAAAACTATTTGTATCATTAGTATCAGTGCCAAATAGTTGGTAGCGTAATGATAATTTTTCTAATAATGCATTGTTATCGTTTAACTGAATTGCAGTTAGTAATGATTGCTGTTGTTCAGCAGGCATGCTATCAATCAATAGTAATGCTCGGACCGTATTGGCTGCTTTTGGATAGTCTTCACCACACATTTCCCAATAATGATTATATTGTGCTTTCAATTCTGGTTTGTTTAAAGATTCCCATGCCTTCTGACTTGTTGGGGACCCGGGAGACATTGATTGTCTAAGCAATGCAAAGCCGGGATCAATACAAATCAGATTTTCTTGTTTATTAAAATTGTCTGGATCACAGCCATCTGGCATCAAGCGGTTATCCTTATACATTTGGATTATTTTTTGAGATAATTCTTCATCTGTAATTTTAGTTTCAGATTTTGTAAAAAAAGGGGATATCCAAACTAATATTTCATCATCATCATCTAGTTGTTGGTCAGCATCTTTTAATGTAGTAATTTTTTCAAGAAATTCCTGTGCTCCGTTTTCTAAGGAAACCCCTTCCGCAAAACGATAGCGAAATTTTTTTGGATTGATATGCAATGTTTTTGCTGGAAAACTAGGATTTAATTGTTCAAATAACCTTGAATTTCGACTTGGTTCCTCTGTTGGTTCTTCTGGTTTATACCGTAATTTTAAAACGACTTTTCCAGAATAACCTGATAAACCACTGACTTCTGAAGATAATGCTTCTTCTGACACAAATGCAATATTAAATCCACCTTGAGAAAAGGCTACCCATTGCGTCACACTTTCTAATCCTTGTTGAGATGGCATCATATTTCCTTATTCATAAATAGCAATGCAGATATATCTATGGTTAATTTTAAAACTTATTTTTCATTGATGAACTCTGGTTTTATACGCTTTCGTTTAGCAGAATTATGGCGTTCACGTAATTCAACGTCAATATATTTGTCAGTAATTGCTCCAGAACTGTGTCCAGCATCATCTCTAACGTGCTCACCATCAGGAAGCGTACATTTAACATTAGGTTAAGAAAATATAAGCTACTAATTAAGCTTGTCAATAATGATCAATTATTATACTATTTCCAAGTTATTCTAAAAGAAAATGATTTTTTGATATTCATAATAGGTTACGGATTACCGCCAACGAAAAATAGGGCTGATAATGCGAAATTTACAGATACTTGCCGCCGAGCTGCTAAAACGAAAAGAATTACCGATAGATTTTTTTACTGCAATTAATGCGCCAATATTTTCTGATGATATTGCCCTGCATGCAGCATACTTGCACCAAGGGATTTTGCAATATCCATATAAAAATGCAACGAAAAAAGGTGTAACCCCATTCCCACGTTATTATCATGACATTGCACATGCTTCTCGTGTGGCATTTTATATTATTCCTTGGGCTAACCTTTACAAAAAGTGGAATGATATTACTATCAGTGATGAAGACCTTAAATTATTACAAATTACTGCGCTATATCATGATTCAGGAAGAGAAGGAGATGGTGAGGACTTATGGGATTGTGATAGCGCTGAAATACTTTTTTATTATTTATCGATAACATTGAAAGTTTCGGATGACAAAGCAATGTTATTTGCCAAAGTGATTGCAAATAAGGATCACACGCCAGGAAAGGCAAATTTTTATGAAATGACTATTTCAAGCGCGGGTATTGTTTGGCAAAAACGCCATTCACATTGCGAAAAACATATTTTTCTACAATTATTACAAAATGCAGACGCAATTGATATTATTCGCGCTCGAAAAACATTTGATGCAAGCTATCTTGATTTTTATAAATATATCGCAAATAAAAATAAAATTGCATGGCATGAAATGACGCTATTTATCAGCAAAGCGAGAAGTTTGATTGCACTGTCAGGAGATGCTTTTTGTTCATCGTGGAGAAAATCTAAATTCTACTGTCATGAAAAATGCTATGACAGGATACTCGAGTTGCTGAGAAATTATCAACATCTATCATTCTTTGTCATATTGTATCATGGTGGAAAAATCATTGACGATGCGCAATCACTTATATTATTAGATGACACGCCATTCAATTCTGATCCTTCATCACCTGATTATA
Organism: Gammaproteobacteria bacterium RIFCSPHIGHO2_12_FULL_38_11; assembly: GCA_001801515.1. The sequence goes on along the minus strand of MGXX01000062.1, from coordinate 27,810 downwards.
CATCAGAAAAAAATATGCAAATTGCAATGCGCGACGGAAAATTATTTTGTCGTGGTGTTGGCATGCCTTCGGCTAAACGAATTGATCACAATACACGGGATGAAACAAACGTCGTAAAAGAATTGAGAAAATATTGTCGAATGCCAAATATTCCTTCAGCAAAAGGATCTTTAAATAAAAACGGCAATCCCAATCGTTCGATATCATTATTGTGCTCTGGCGCAAAGCCCTATTCAGCTACAGGATTTCTCATGCTTAATCCTGATGTAGGACATATTAGCGATGTATTTTTACGCGATGGAAACACGGGGTGCGGAAAGAAAAAAGGAATGCAGTCATTTAGGTTGCAACTTAATGAACATAATCAAATAATGCAAGGTCGGCTCACTAGCCTTTTAAAAACCTACAAAAATGGTGGTGTGGATGATGGTTGGGGAGACGCGACATGCAGCTATGCATATTCAGAGATCGTTGCTCATCTCGGAATATCCACTATTCCAGTAGAGGGCGTATATTTTTCAAGCGATGACCATATTCGTTTTGAACAGGTTTCTGGCATAGGGAAGGTCTTACCTATGATTAGAATTTTAGAAGCGCATTATTTGCTTCAAGCATACGAATATATGATCAAGCAATTACCGCTTGAACCTTGTTATGACAAAATCAAAAAAAAGAAATTATCGATTTATCGATATTCGCAACAGGATGACACAATAGTCAAAGTCAAGATGTGGGATGATGATACGCTTCTGCAAATGTGGATAGTGTTATCTAGTGTTTTTTTTGAAGGGTTGAAAGTTGACAAAGCGGCATTTTTATTATTAGAAAGCCTTGAGACAATAAAAACTTTGATTATTTATAACAAAAATACATTTCATTTGCATTTCGCAACAAAAAATCCTTTTGATGTTAAATATGCTATTCAACCATTAGATCAGTATTATTCATTTGCATTACAGGAACGCATTAACCAGATTATTATTAGAAAAATTCAAGAAAAAGTAAGTGTATTTCTTCAGCATGCTAAAAATGAGAGCGAGGAAACTTATCATCTTCGCCTCCATGCATTATTTTCACATCCTGAGATTAACGCTAAAAATTTAACAACTGGCTTTTTAAAGATTGATATGGTTTTTTTGTGTGATATTTTTCTGCTCCAATTTCCAATGATGTTAAAAGAAATTGAAGATATACAAAGAGGGGTATCTAGGTTTAATCCAATGGTTATGAATCAGCTTGCGTTTTCTGAGCTGCAGTATCAAAATCTAATTGACCTTGCAAAAGCTGATTCATACAAAGAAGCTGCACAATCTATTCAATCTGTCGTATTAGAAAGAAAAAATGAAAAAATTCTTTTAAAAGATACTTTTCATTCTTGGTCTCACTTTTTTCATACTCAAAAAAGTGAGCGTTTCCTGGCGGTTGCGCGTCAAAATTATTGCTTGGGAACATGTGCGAAATAACTTGGACAACTTGGCGTCCAAGATGGCGTGAGATTTAAATGTTTTCGATTGAAAATGTGAAGGAATACAAAATTAACACTGCAAAATATACGATATAATTTTTGTGATGCGATTAATTCATCAGGCAAACCATCTTGACTGATTTTTACAACAAATCGTCTGAATAGAGTAAGTTGGCTCGTTCATGCGCTATTGGTCTGTTTTTTGGTATTGTTAAAAAATATTTCGTCTGCCATTCTTGTGTTTTTTTAGCTTGCCTACTCGTGGTTTCATCCCACGGCGGGTAAACTCGAATAGCGCGCTTACCACCTTTTGAATTTACCGAAAATACGTTTTGTTCACATAGAATAGATTTTGGAAATACAAATTGCCCGAAATTTTCACCGCTTCGAACGCTAATAACAAAAAAATCCACTGGGTCAGAAGCATCAAATGGTTGAATGGGACCACTTGCTGATCTTTTCCACAATGTTACAAATTGTCCTATTTTAGTCGGTGTTATTTTTGCAACGCGAAATCTTACGTTAAAACCATTTAGTGTAAATGCAAAAGCACCATATTCAGCGCTCTCAGGTTCTGTTATCGGTGTGGAAACTATCATTTTACACGGATCATAAATAAATTTTTTTGTAGCAACAAGATCCTTGTAAATATGGCTATCAAAATCCCAGGCATTATGATTATTCATTTATCATTCCCACGAAAAGATTACCTTTATACTCAAAATGTTCATTGTCACCTATGTTTTCAATGTGCATCATCATCTCCTCAGATTAAATTAGGAATCTATCGTGCGATGATTGTAAAAGAAGTATGCTCATTCAGCAATCTTGATCGTCATCGATGTGCTGATTGTGTAGTTTTAATGCTGTGGCTATTATTTTTTTACGATCTAATTTACCTGTTGCATTGCGCGGTAATTTTTTAAAAATAAATAGTTTTTCTGGAGTTTTATAATCAGAAAGTAGGTTTTTACAAAAATTTTTAATATCCTGCAAGGATAATGCAACTTGATTATTTAATACAACACAAGCACAAACAATTTGATTGAGGTTTTGATCAGGGTAGCCAACAACACATGTTTCTTTAATGGAAGGGTGTTGAATTAAAACATTTTCTACTTCTTGTGGTGAAATATTTGATCCGCCACGGATAATCAATTGTTTTTTTCTGCCAACAAACCAAATAAATTTATCTTGATCTTGATAAGCTAAATCACCACTGTAAATCCAGCCATTTTTCAATGTTTTTATAGTTTCCTTGCGATTTTTCCAATATCCAATCATATTGGCTTGTGAATGAATTTTAATTTCACCTACCTCAAGATTTTTAACAGCATGATCGTATTTATCTACAATATTGATTTCTACCCCTGCCGCAGCCTGTCCAACAGAACCTAATTTTTTTGTATTTTGCAATAAATTAACACAGTAAGAAAATGATTCAGTCATTCCCATTACTTCTGTAATATAACAATGCGTTAATTTTAAAAATTTTTCTTGTATTGTTTCTGGAACCTTGTCCCCTCCTACCATCACACAGCGAAGACTCGTTAAATCAGCATGTGTTTGATCGACATAATTAACCAATTCCACTAAGTTAATAGGCACCATTTGTAAATGCGTAATTTTATGCTTTTCAATCGCTTTAACAAGGGAGACGGGATCGAATTTAGGAAATAAAATAATTTTTCCACCGACGAGAAGAGTTGAAATAACTTGACCAATCATTCCAGCAATATGACAAATTGGCAATGTGATACCGCTTATACAGGTTTCATTTTGATTAATGGTTTTTATTAAATTTTGCGCTGCCGCAAAAAGAGTATGATGAGAATGCATCACCCCTTTTGGCTGGGAGGTAGATCCCGAAGTATATAAAATAGCCCCCAAATCATCTTCTCTAACCTCTATATCAGGATGGGGAGCAGTTGTTTTATCTAATAATAAACTAAAATTATCCCAGTTTTTATTAAATTCGTCAGAAATAGAAAATATTTTTAAAGATAATCGTGTCAGGTATTGTTCTTTTTCTGATTCGGTAATAAGCATATTTGCTTGACAATTTTGTAAAACAGTATTTAGTTCAACAGATTTATAACGATAATTAATCGGAACGGCTATTGCTCCTAATTTAAAAATTGCAAAATATAGGTAGATTAATTCTGGCCTATTATTCATAAATAAAGCTATTCTTGACCCCTTCCTTATTCCTTGCTGATATAAATTATTGGCAACAATTGAACTGATGAAAAAAATTTCTGAATAAGTATAATGAGTTGAATTAAAAATGACCGCTATTCGTTTTTGATCAGATTTCCATGTGGCTAGTATTTTATTAAGCATGCAGGTTCCTTAACATTCAGCGCGAAGCAGCAGATTAATTATCCCAGAAAAATCAATTTCGGCAGTATTAGATTCGACAAATTGTTGATATAAATCCATTGCATGTTTTGCCAGCGGGGTGTTTGCGTGTGTCGTTATTGCAGCATCCTGACTTAAATGCAAATCTTTTAGCATCATTTTTGCGGTAAATCCGGGTTGATAATGATTACTCGAGGGAACATTGGGTAAAATGTTTGGCCATGGACAATAATGGGTGAGCGACCAACATTGTCCTGACGCATTAGAACTAATTTCAAATAATTTTTTCGCATCCAATCCTAATTTCTCTGCCAATACAAATGCTTCTGAAACTGCAATCATGGAAATTCCTAAAATCATATTGTTGCAAATTTTTGCAGCCACGCCATTTCCATTGCCACCGGCATAAATTATTTTTTTACCCATTGCGCTTAAAATTTTTTCTGCACGTTTAAAATTATTTTCTTCGCCGCCAACCATAAAAGTCAGTGTCGCATTTTCGGCACCCGCTACACCGCCGGAAACAGGTGCATCGACCATAGCAATATGTCGCGATTTCGCATCATGATGTAATGCTCGTGAAGATTGAATGTCAATTGAAGAACAATCAATAAATAACGCATTTGATTTTAAATGTGCAAAAATACCTTGTTTTCCAGTGCAACATTGTTTTACTTGATCACCTGTCTGCAACATCGTAATAATAACATCGGATTCTTTTGCGATATCAATAAGTGATTCTGACGCATGAGCACCCACTGAAACGCAATTGGCAATAGCATTTTTTGAAATGTCATACACTTTCACAGTGTAATTATTTTTTAGCAAATTCTTAACCATGGGGGAACCCATGTTACCAAGACCAATAAATCCAATAGTTAACATAAATACTCCTAATGGCTCAACAGGTGATATTCACTTTTAGTTTTAGACTCTTTTGGCCATCGGAGTGTCACTGTTTTAGATCGTGTATAAAATTGCACATTCTCACTACCATGCATTGCTATATCACCAAAGATAGAGCGTTTCCAACCGCCGAAAGTGTGATACGCCACTGGCACAGGAATGGGAACGTTAATCCCAATCATGCCCACAGTTACTTTTGATGCAAATTCTCTAGCGGTGCCGCCATCACGCGTAAATACAGCAACACCATTTCCATAAGGATTTTCATTAATTAAATTAAGTGCTTCTTCAACGTTGGCAACACGAACAATACATAACACAGGTCCAAAAATTTCTTCCTTATAAATACGCATGCTTTTAGTAACATAATCAAACAAACAGCCACCGATAAAAAATCCATTTTCATGGTTTTTTATTTTTAGTTCGCGACCATCCACAATTAATTTTGCACCTTCTTGCATGCCAACCTTAATATACTCTTTTACCTTGGCTGCATGTTCTTTTGTAATTAAAGGTCCCATATCCACATTGTTATTCATTCCAGAATCAATTTTTAATTTTGGAATTTTCTGTGTTAATTGTTCAACCAATGCATCTGCAACCGAATTGCTAACTGCAACAGCAACCGATAAAGCCATACAGCGTTCACCTGCTGCGCCAAATGCAGCACCAATGATTGCATCAGCGGCTTCATGTATATTTGCATCAGGCATGACGACACCGTGATTTTTGGCACCACCAAACGTATGGGCACGTTTTCCATGCATAATTGCTGTTTGATAAATCGATTCAGCAACGGGTGTTGAGCCTACAGCACTCACAGCGGCAATATCAGAATGTGTAATTAATGCATCAACCGTTTCTTTATCGCCGTGAATAATATTTAAAACGCCTGCGGGTAATCCTGCTTCAGTTATTAATTTTGCAAGAAAAAGCGTTGTAGAGGGGTCTTTTTCGGAGGGTTTCAAAATAAAAGTGTTGCCACAAGCAATAGCAGGAATAAACATCCATGTTGAAATCATAATTGGAAAATTGAAAGGGGAAATGCCAACACAAATTCCTAAAGGTTGTTTGATTGTATAGGTATCAATTTCTGGACCTGCATTTTCTGAATAATTTCCTTGTAATAAATGTGGCGTGCCACAGGAAAATTCGACTAATTCAATAGCGCGTAATACTTCACCTTTTGCATCTTCAATTGTTTTCCCGTGCTCTGAAGTAAGCATTTTAGCTAATTCATCGCTATTTTCATCTAGCAGTGCTTTGAAATTAAAAAGTATGCGTGCACGTTTTAAGGGAGTGACTTGTGACCATGTTGTAAATGCTTTTTTTGCAGCGGAAATAGCGTCATTGATTTCTGAAGCAGTGGCGCAGGGGGTATGTGCAGTTATTTCACCTGTAGCAGGATTATAGACAGGTAATGCTTTTTCAGACCTGCTTTTTATCAATTTACCATCGATAAAATGATTAATAGTGTGCACCATTGATTTCACTCCATTTATTGATGCTAGCCATCGTTTGGAAAGGGCGTGCAGCGACGGAGCATATATGATTTTTGCATATAAGGTTTGATCTGAGCAACATGTGAATCTAGGTTAAACGGTTTTATGATTCAGTGGTATAGTGCTATCAGGGAACAATACGGTTGTAATTTTTGACGCCACACTCCAGGAGATGCATATGATTCAAGACATTTTGAAGGGCTGTGAGTCTTTTAATCAGGACTATATCAATCTGATTGCCGCAGAGTGTATTGCCTATCCTCAAGTGAAGGAAATCCTGGGCTGCAATCTTATGGATAGACGAATTGAAGGGCTGCCGGAACATCGTTGGTATCCGGGAGATGCGGTGGCGGATCAGGTTGAAGAGTATGCCATTGCAAAAGTAACGGATCTGTTTTCATACAACTATGCGAATGTTCAACCTTATTCTGGCAGTTTGGCTAATCTTGCTGTGTATGTTGCATTGTTGGAGCCAGGTGATGCTGTCTTGTCTTTAGGTATGAAAAGTGGTGGGCATGTTTCACATGGCGCTCGGGCACATTACACACATCATTTATACAACTTTCATGAGTATGGCTTGAATGAAAAAGAAGAGATCGATTTTGATCAGGTTCGTGAGCTGACTCTGAAATTTAAGCCAAGACTCATTACTGTGGGCGCGAGCTCGTATTATCAGGTGTTCAACTGGGCCATGTTTCGCGAAATTGCAGACTTGGTAGGGGCGATAGTCTTGGCCGATATTTCACATCTGACTG
>MGXX01000062.1:3692-20729 GCA_001801515.1 Gammaproteobacteria bacterium RIFCSPHIGHO2_12_FULL_38_11 | reverse complement strand
ACAAAATGTTGAGAGGCCCGCGCGGTGGTGTTTTGCTTTGGGATGATGAGGCCTTCTCACGCAAGCTCAATCTCGCTGTTTCGCCTAGGCTGCAGGGTGCTGCTTTTTCTAACGTGATAGCTGCAAAGGCGCTTGCTTTTGAGAAGGCCGTCTTGCCTGAGTTTTCAAACTACATCAACAACATACTGTCCAACACGCGAAAGTTAGCAGACTGTTTGTTAGCGAAAGGTTATCGATTAGTGAGCGGCAGTACGATGAATCATATGCTGAGCATTGATGTGGGCTGTCATGGCTACACAGGTCTGGCATTGTCACAAAAATTTGAACAGCACAGGATTCTTATTCAAAGAAATCAACTCCCTTCGGATTCCAGGAGTGTCGTGGAAACCTCGGGAGTGAAGGTTGGGCTTTCTTACCTGACCTGTCTTGGCGTGAATGTTGCCAACGTTGTGAGAATCGCTGATATTATTAATGCAGGCATACAAGCGAAGTGGGAGCAGGTTGACGAATTGAGGGATCTTGTTTTGAGTAGCCTATCCGGAGAAAGCGGGAATATGTTCCCAGAATGACATCCCTGCATTGGCACTGTTAAAATTCACTGTAAACGATTAAAAATATCGTCGCTTTGTTCAAATTTTAATGCGGGAGCCCTGTGGTTTTGGTGTTATAAAGTTGCAATTTCTGCTTAACATCTATAACATTCTTCTTTGCATCATGTAACTGCTAATAATTTCGGAATCGAGCACATAGGAGTGTATATACATGTATATTAGTTTGTTAAAAAATACAGTTCGCTACCAGCTTCCTTTCATAGGTATTGGTACTTATTTAGGTAATCGTACAGCGCTTGCAAATAAAGAGTGGCCTGTTGACAAGACGTGTGTGGGGTTGAGTCTACCCTTTTTAACATTTATGGCCTACATGCACCTTAAACGCTGGAGCACAACTCACAGAGCCGCAGGTGGTGGTATCAATGGCGCAATGTTCCTCCCCTTGTGGCTATATTGTGGTGCTTTTCTTAGCACTACTGTGCTCACTGAATTTGCAGTGTCTTATAAGGCAGCGCATTTTTTTACAAAGAGATCGCTTACTCCTCGCGAGGAAAAAGCGGATGAATTAAAGGTTAATCGTAACTCGACCAATTGATTAAAAAAAGCATGTATAGAAAAAGAAATTATTTCTATTTTTTTATTTGTAGTAATGTGTCTTCTAGTTTTTCGAATATGCAATTGTTTGAGGCAAACTTTAAAATGCCCATTTTTTTTAATTTATAGCGTACTTTTGGGTTTGCTTCGCAAAGATAAATGCAAACCCCTTTTTCTTGATATTTTTTTAAAATTTCCTCTAAAGTTTCTAACCCTGTTACATCAATAAAAGGCACTTCCTTAAATCGAATAATGATTATTTTTGGCTCCGTGTGCGTCACCATCAAAGCCTTTTCTATTTTTTCAGCCACACCGAAAAAAAATGGGCCTTGAATATTGTAGATCATCACATCTTTAGGTGGTGTAATGGCCGACGAAATACTTGAAATTAATTTTTCTGAATCTTCAGATGCAACGTGTGTTTCTTGAATCATACGACGCATAAAAAATAACATTGCAAGGACAACGCCCACATTTACTGCAATAACTAAATTAGTTAATACCGTTAAAAAAAATGTTGTTAATAACACAATCACATCGTATCGTGGTGCACGCTTTGCGATATGCAGAAAATGCTTTACGTCACTCATGTTATAAGCAACTACAAATAAAATAGCTGCTAAAGAACAAAGTGGAATATTTGAAGCGAAAGGCGCCAAAAAGATTAACACGCAAATTAATGCAATGGAGTGTGTCATTGCAGACAGTGGACTCTTACCCCCATTGCGAATATTGGCTACTGTTCTGGCAATTGCACCTGTTGCAGCAAATCCGCCAAATAAAGGCGAAAATATATTCGCCAGTCCTTGCCCAATTAATTCTTGATTAGAATTGTGCCGATAACCCGTAATGCCATCGGATGCAGCAGCGGATAATAGAGATTCAATTGATCCTAATAAGGCAATGGTGAAAGCAGACCCCAATAAATCAAGTGCAGTATTGAGTGATATGTGTGGCCATTGAAAATAGGGTAGGTGTTCTGGCATTTCACCAAATGTGCTACCAATCGTTGCAATATGCTTAAAATGAAAAATCATTTGTAAAAAAGTAGCAGCTAACATAGCCATTAAAGGACCAGGCAATTTTTTGAAAAATTTAGGCGTGATGATCATTAGTAATAGGCTCAAAAGTGCTAACGCCGTTGTGCCAATATTTAATTGCGGTAATGCCTGAGATAATAAAACTATTTTTTGGAAAAAATGTGCGTCTAATGGAATATGTGTAGATAAACCAAAAAAATCTTTCCATTCTCCAACAAAAATAATCACACCAATACCGCTGGTAAACCCGACAATCACTGGGTATGGAATAAACTTAATCACTGTACCCAGTTTTAAAAATCCCATTAAAAGTAGTATAAAACCGGCCATAAATGAAGCAATCTGCAATCCACTTACACCGTAATGCGCGGTAATATTTGCAAGAATGACAATGAAAGCGCCGGTAGGTCCTGCAATTTGCACCCGCGTTCCACCAAAAACGCCCACAAAAAAACCAGCGATAATAGCGGTATAAAGACCTTGAACCGGATTGACACCTGAAGCAATGGCAAATGCCATTGCCAAGGGCATGGCAATCACAGCAACGATCAAACCCGATATGATGTTTTTTGGCCAATTTTCAAGTGTTAATAATTTTTTGCGATATGCTTCTACTATAGCGAACATAAATTACTCCAGACGAGAAAAGTATGGCATTATACATTAGCTGACAGCTAAAGAAATTAATAAATAATTTTAAAAACACGGATATAAATATTTTCAGCATCTTGTTATTCTCTCGATTTTTTGTGAGGAGTAATAATGAGAATAATTCCTGAATTTTCAAGTTATGATGGCGGCCCATCATTCATCTATCAAGCAAAAATATTTTATAAGTGCGAAGAAAAATTGGGTTCGGGTACTTTTGGTGAGGTGTTTCGTTTTGAATCAAATGACCGCAGTCAATTTTCTGTAAAATCAGAGTTAATTTATGCTGGAAAATATTGTTATGGGGCTGAGTTTCAAAAAGAAGCAGAATGGTATCAAAAAATTTATGGCGTTGGTGTTTTTTCTGGCAACGCAAAAAATAAAATCAAACCCCATTATATATTAATGCCTTTTTTTGAGGGAAAAACATTGTATGCGGTCACGTATGATTCCGTTAAAGAAGTGTTTTACCGTTGGCTTAAGACGGCAAATGCTGTAAATCAATTGCATCAAAAACAGGGTTTGGTGCATTGCGATTTGAAAACAGATAACGTCATCATTGGTAAACGCATAGATCAAAAAATGCCTGATGCAAGCCCTGAAAATGCTTTCATTATTGATTTTGGTTGTCTTACGCCGGTTGATTCGCTTAGACCTGATTTCTTTTACGATAGCCTAGAAAACAAAGCCCGCTTTTATCATCAACCACCCGAAATATTTTTGTGTCAACGGAAAAAAATTAAAGCACATCCAATGCAGGATGTGTATGCTTTAGGGATTTTGCTGCGGGATATTTTTAGGATATTTGTTTTGCAAAAACACGGTGATCGTGATTTTTTTGATGCAAAAAACATTGTTCGTACAATTAAAGAAAATTTGACGCATCAGGATTTTTCTCAACGTTGGCCGATTACCAAGGCAATTTATATGGTTGCAATTACTTTTTTTTCTCGAATTTCACGTGAAATATTAGTCAAACAAATTGATGATGAATGCCTAAATAAATTAGATCAAGCAGATTTGTTACCAAGTGTTTGGCGTACAACAACAATTGCTGTGCTACAAATGCATATCGATCTTTTGACATTTGAACAAAAAAATAAAAAATCAAAAAAGAAGGAGCATAAAATAAATGGCCTGCGATTCTTGCAGTCAGAAATTAAAATCAGCGATCCTAAGCTATTGGAAAAAATGATATCAGATACCAAAATTAAATTTCCTGATGTGACGGCAGGTATTTTTTCAAGAAGGACGAAGATGTTGTTGGTTGATGTTGCTGCTGTGACGCCGGTTTTTTATTGATTTTGTTGTTATATGGTTCCGTATGAGGTATCATTAAATGGGTAAAATACAGAAACAACTTGAAAAAATGCTTAATAATCCTCGTGGTTGGCGGATTGGAGATTTGAAAACCCTTGCTGATCGAATCGGACTTTCTTATCGGCAACCAGGCACTAGCCATGTGACTTTCAGGGCGAAAAACGGACAGAGACTCACGGTTCCTTTACGAAGACCTATTAAGCCTATTTATATAAAATTATTTATCGAACTCATTTTCGAATTGGAGAAAAATAATGAATGCTTATGATTATCCAATCACAATACGCCCTTTATCAGAAGAAGAAGGAGGTGGCTATTTTGCGGAGGCGCCTGACCTACCGGGTTGTATTGCCGATGGCAAAACAGTTGAGGATGCATTACATGATATTAAATCTGCGATTAAATCATGGATTAAGACGTCAGAAGAATTTGGTGACCCTGTTCCAAGGCCAAGTCTTGCATCACATTATAGTGGGCAGTGGAGAATTCGAGTGCCAAAGCATTTGCATGCAGCGCTCGCGTTTCGCGCAAAAGAAGAGGGTGTTAGTTTGAATATGTTGGCAGCCACTTTATTAGCAGAAGGTGTTGGGAAAAAACTAGCAATTGCGCATCATCGAGATTAATGGTTGCCCTTATGCTTGTACTCGTGTACTATTACATCAGTATTCTTGTTCTCAAGGGGGCTTTTTATGAAGAATTTTTTTAAAATCATTATGTTTTGCGCTTTATCATCGCTTTGTGCAAGTAGTACCTATGCCGCGGCGGCAAAATCGCTGACCATTGGTATTCTTGTCCCTATCGAACTTCCTGCGATGACACAAATCGTTAATGGTTTTAAGGAGACGATGAATAAAGAATCGAAGGTGCCTGTTCATTACCTTGTTAAAAATGCACAGGGCGATGAGAATATTCAACGCGCTATTTTACAAGAGTTTAATGCTGATCACGTTAATTTGGTTGCGCCAATTGGCACGGCGGCATCACAAATGACGATGGCAATTATTCGTGATATACCCATCGTTGGTATTGCTGCAGATCATTTAAAAGAACAAGCAAAAAAGGCGAATAATACTAATGTGACAGGTGTTAACAGTCGTGTTTCACCGAATGATCGAATGAACTTTATTCATGCCGCATTGCCAAATTTAAAAAAATTAACCGTTGTATATAGCGCTGATGACCGTATTTTTTCACAGGTAAAACAATTTGAAGCTGTGGCGAAAAAAGACCATATTAAAATACAGAAATTAATGGTATCGCAATTATCGGATCTCTACACGCTTAGTAAAAATATTGCACCTGATAGCCAAGCTATTTTTATTTTAAAAGATGAATTGATTGTCAGTGGCATTAATACATTGGTACAACAAGCAGAGCAGAAAAAAATTCCGCTTATTGCATCTGATGATGGCTCGGTTTCAAAAGGCGCCGCATTTGCTTTAGGCTTTTCAGAATATCAAACAGGCGTAGATGCAGCGAAAGTGGCATTACAAATTTTCAATGGTAAAAAAGCGGGTTCAATACCGGTTTATATGATGAAAAAATATTTTGTTTTTATTAATCCCCTGGCGGCTAAAAAACAAAATATTAATCCCGCCTTGATTGTAGCAGCTGCGAAGAAGGCGGGTTATACAATAAATAGGTTGTAATCACACTGTTTGAGGGTTTAAATGTTTTTACTCAACACGCTGCAACAAACATTATTATTTCTACCGCTGGCTTTCGGCGTGTATTTAAGTTATGACGTCTTAATGATTACCGACTTAACGGTTGAGGGAACCTTTGTATTAGGTGCTGCTATTTTTGCGCGATTGATTACGCTCGGGTGCAATCAAGTATTCAGTGTGTTTGCTGCCGTGATGGGGGGTGTGTTAATTGGAATGGGTGTAACCGTTATGCAACGTGTTGCTAAAATTAATTCCTTGATTGCCGGTATTCTTGCTGTTTTTATGTTGTATAGCGTTAATTTTGCTGTGATGAATCGCCCTAATATTAGTCTGCTGAATAATCATATTTTTCTACAATATTTACAAGATTACTATCCTAAAATGCTGTCAGTATTTTTGGCGACACTCACGCTGACATTGGCACTGACACTGATTCTTTTATTGCATAGTCGCGTGGGATTAAAAATGCGTGCATTTGGTTGTAATCCGCATTTGTTAAGAAAGCTTGGTAAAAATCCCACCCTTTATTTAGGTGCAGGATTGGCAATCAGCAATTCACTATCGGCTTTGTGTGGCGTGATGAATGCACAACTCGATGGTTATGCCGATATTCACATGGGGCTGGGGATGGCGCTAACGGCGATTGGTGCTGTGGTTATTGGAAAAAAATTGGTATCGGGGTTGATTAAATCCGATCGTTTTAATGCATTTGTTGGTTTATTGGGTTGTTTATTGGGCGCATTTGTTTATTTTTTAATTTTAAATTGGCTCTTGGTGATGGGTATTCATCCGGTTTATTTGAAGTTATTCCTAGGATTGGTGTTGGTGGCTTTTTTATCAACTGCGCATTACACAAAACAAAGAGCGGAATTATATTCAACGACAGATTAGAAGCGTGTGTAAGCACTATGAAACCACTTATTGAATTGAAAAATGCGACCTTCGCCGTTAATAAAGACCGAAATATTATTAATAATATTTCAACTGTTATTTATCCAGGTGATTTTGTTGTTATTTTGGGTGGCAATGGTTCTGGAAAAAGTACGTTGTTAAAATTAATTAATCGCACTTATCCGCTATCTTCGGGTGAAATTAATCTTAAAGATAAGTCAATTGCAAGTTATAATTCGAAAGCAATTAGACGCGAAATGGTAACAATCACACAGTTTATTGCTGACAGTATTTTTACAGACTTAACGATTGAGGAGAATGCGTTATTAATTGATGAGAAAAATGCAGTTACAGCAACTTTGCCGTATTATTTATCAGAATTTAATCCTCAATTATCAAAAGCCTTGAAAACACGCGTTAAAAATTTATCTGGCGGAGAACAGCAAATTTTGGCTTTTGCGCTTTATTTGCGTAACCAACCCGATTTATTGTTATTAGATGAGCATACCAGTGCATTGGATCCTAAAAAATCAGATAGCGTGATGGCTATCACACAAAAAATTATTCAACAAAAAAAGATTACTTGTTTGATGACCACGCATCAGTTAGATTATGCCGTTAAATATGGTAATCGGGTAATGGCGCTTCGCGAAGGTGAAGTTGTTTTTGAAGCGAATGCGGTTGAAAAAAATGCGTTATCAATAACGGATTTATTAATGTATTGTTATTAGGTAATATTATGACACCCCATTGGAAATCATTTTTAACACTTTGTTTAAAAGCAAAGTCACCTGAAGAACTGTCAGGGCTTTTTGATTGTTTTTTAACAATTGAAGAAAAAGAATCGATTGCTGATCGCTATTTAATTATTAAAGCTTTGCTTGAAAATAAGTTGACGCAACGTGACATAGCTGAGCAATTTAATGTGAGTATTGCGAAAATCACGCGGGGATCCAATGCGTTAAAATTAATGGATTCAAAAACGAAATCGTTGCTAGAAAAAAATATTGCTTGACTGGTAACAGCCCCACCATCATTAATTTAAGCAATAATTTTGACGCTTGCGATTACCCCCTTTGAAAAAGGGGGTCGGTTATGTGACGCTGCAATGTATTTAAAGGGATGAATACATCAGTCCTCTCGCTTACAATATAACACCAGGCCATTTCGACAAATCCCCCCGGTTTACGGACGCGATAATTTATCGCACATTGAGTTACTTGCTGCGTCCGAAAACCGACCCCCTTTTTCAAAGGGGGAAATCAAGTTCGCGATTAATGCGACGACGTCTTTTTAAAGGGAGTGGCGTGCTGTTACTATAACGTTAAATGTCGTGACGCAAGTTAACGTGACGATGTTTAACGTGACGGCGATGAAGGTGATTTTCGTGCCAGACTAACGCGTGGGCTTTTGCACTATTTTATTCATAAAAGCAGCGTGTGCTGATAATTCATCAACGTTTGCCATAATAACCGGCAATACTTGCGTGCGTTTTAATTTTTCTTGAATAACAGCGCCTGTATTTATTTTTTCATCCATTGAATCTGAGTCAAACAGTTGTGTTTGTCCGCCCGTCATTAATAAGTAAACTTCAGCCAATAAGGCAGCATCGATTAATGCGCCGTGCAAATCACGGTGTTTATTATTCACACCATAACGTCTACATAAAGCATCTAATGTATTTTGCTGTCCAGGATGAAGATTTCGTGCCATGGGTAATGTGTCGATAACGTTGCAAAACTGGATAATGGGAACGCATTTTTTATGCGTACGTTCAAATTCTGAATTTAAAAAACTTAAATCAAATGGGGCGTTATGAATAATTAATTCAGCACCCTTTATAAAGTCAAATAAGGATTCCGCAATATCGGCAAATAAAGGTTTGTCTTTTAAAAAATCTTCGGTTAGTCCATGCACTTTGACAGCGCCAGCGTCGACGGCTCTTTTAGGATTAATATAATAATGAAAGCGATTTTGCGTAATGCGACGATTAATCATCTCTAGGCAACCGATTTCAATTAATCGATGTCCCTGCTGTGGCGATAACCCAGTGGTTTCAGTATCCAGTATTATTTGGCGAGACATTAAATTCCTCAATAAAAAAGATCAGCAACATCGATATGCAATTGCTTACTGATTTGTGAAGCGGTAAAAATGCCGCGAATCATTTGTACTGTATTATCAACATTGGGTGAGACAGCCAATGCATAATGTTGTTTGTGTTCAGATAGGGTTTTAACAATATGCCCAACACGTGCTGATTCAATTAATGCAAAATCAAATGCTGTGACATGCTTGTAGGGAACCATGATCATTTTGACGAGTACATGGTCGCGGTGAAGACGACTTTCTTGAATTAATTTAATGGGTTTTTCGCCCCATACATCTTCAGAGCTTAAAACACCCTGAAAATAGCC
Source organism: Gammaproteobacteria bacterium RIFCSPHIGHO2_12_FULL_38_11 (assembly GCA_001801515.1). Next base: position 11,601 of record MGXX01000062.1, on the reverse strand, counting down.
TTCTTCATTAATTACCAGTAATAAATGCGAACCACTCACTTGCATTTCATGGATGGCGTGATCAAGTGTTGCATTGGGTAGAATGCTGTGAGGAGGGGTTAAAGTGAAATCAGTCATTACAGAGACAGCTGGATCGTCCATGTGTACCAATTCAGGTAAATTATGGGCGTGTAACATTGTACCGTTGGGAAGAATGGGGGTGGTGGGTAGTGGTTCGTATTTTGCCATTGGATTTGTTCCTGTGATAAAAGTTGTATGATACCATCTGGAAATATTTATTTGGGGAATTATATGGAAAAACCGGCGTGTACGCAAAGACATGAAACAATAACGCACAAAGCGTTACCCTTATCTTGCCCAATGCCCAATGAACGTTTGTGGGATGCACATCCACGGGTGTATTTGGATATTGAAAAAACAGGGTGGGTGGTTTGCCCGTATTGTGAAACGAAATATACATTAATCTCGGAGTCCCGAGCGTGAGTGAGCGGATATTAATCATCGGCCCAGCATGGGTCGGCGATATGATGATGGCGCAAGTGTTATTTAAATTATTATGCCAACAAAATCCCCGCGCACTATTGTATGTGTTAGCACCCGCATGGAGCCAAGCGTTATTGTCGCGCATGCCAGAAGTGCATAAAAGTATTGTGTTACCGTTTGGCCATGGTCAACTGCAACTGTTAAAACGCTATCAATTTGCAAAACAATTGCGTGCTGAAAAATATGATCGAGCGATTGTTTTGCCAAATTCTTTTAAATCAGCGCTCATTCCATTCTGGGCAAAAATTCCAAAACGCACGGGTTTTTTAGGTGAATATCGTTTTGGTTTATTAAATGATATTTATCATCTCAATAAAAAAACATTACCGATGATGGTGCAACGTTTTGCTGCATTGGCTTTTCGAAAAAAAACATTATTGCCAGCGAATTTACCCACGCCAAAATTATTTGTTGATCGTAAAAATATTGATATAACCTTGCAAAAATATAATTTAAAAACAGATAAACCTATTTTAGCATTGTGTCCAGGTGCTGAATTTGGTCCTTCAAAATGCTGGCCTGCAACACACTATGCAACGGTTGCCAATCAAAAATTATCAGAAGGCTGGCAAGTATGGTTATTTGGATCGCCTAAGGATCAAAAAATAGCAGAAGAAATTCAAGTGCTCACACAAAATCGTTGCGATAATTTAACAGGGAAAACGCAATTAGCAGAAGCTGTGGATTTATTATCGTTGGTAAGCTGTGTTGTGACGAATGATTCAGGGTTAATGCATATTGCGGCGGCGCTTGATCGTTTTATTATTGCCTTGTATGGTTCAACTTCGCCTGATTTTACGCCGCCCTTATCTGATCAAGCAAGAATATTAAAATTAAATTTAGCTTGTCAGCCATGTTTTAAGCGTCAGTGTCCGTTAAAGCATCATCATTGTATGAAGTTGTTGTTGCCGGAGAAGGTAACCGATACTATTGCGAGCAGTCAGGCTAAAGCACGTTAATTTTTATGGGACAGCCCTACTTTGCTTGTATTAAGTTTATTCTAAAGTATAATTCATGCGTTGTCGCTTCCCTGGATATATACGTACGGATTAGCATTACCATGACAAATATCATCTTACCTTCCTTCGATAAAACACATGTGCTTGTTTATGGCGATGTGATGTTAGACCGTTATTTTCATGGCGATGCAACGCGTATTTCTCCTGAAGCACCCGTGCCGGTTGTGCATGTCACTGAAGTTGAATTGCGTCCTGGCGGTGCTGCAAATGTGGCCCTAAATATTGCAGCCTTGGGCGGAAAAGTAACGCTATGTGGATTGGTGGGTCACGATGTGCAGGCGCAAGAATTGCAAGCGTGTTTGAATTCATCTCATATTGACTGTCAATTCTTGCCCGTTCCCCATTTCCCCACTATTACAAAACTTCGCGTATTAGGACGTCATCAACAATTAATTCGCATGGATTTTGAAAATACAGGTGAGAGTGAAATTAATGATGATATTTTATTTGCTGATTATTGTGAAAAATTAAAAACAGCACAAATCGTTCTGCTATCTGATTATTCCAAAGGGGCGTTGTGTCATGTTGAACGCTTAATTACAGAGGCAAAAAAAAATAATGTGCCTGTATTAGTGGATCCAAAGCATAAAGAATACTCGCGTTATACCGGCGCCACTATTTTAACGCCGAATTTAAAAGAATTTGAATCGGTGGTGGGTGTTTGTCGTGATATGAATGAGATTATTGCAAAAGCCCTTGAATTACTGCAAAAAGTGAAAATTGAAAGTTTATTGGTGACGCTTGGAAAAGACGGCATGATTTTTATTAAGCCGGGTTGTGAAGCAATGCATTTTCCTACAAAAGCGCGCGATGTTTTTGATGTGACTGGTGCAGGTGATACGGTCATTGCTTTATTGGCAGCCGGTATTGCTGCGGGTATGGATACATTGACGGCAGTTGAACTGGCAAACGTGGGGGCAGGCGTCGTCGTGGGACGACTGGGTGCACATGCGGTTTCAGTGTCTGATTTGCAGCGAGCATTATTGCAATCGGGTGATTTGGCTGCGGGCATTTTACACGAGCAACAATTATTATTACTCGTTAAAGAAGCAAAAAAACGCGGTGAAAAAATTGTCATGACCAATGGCTGTTTTGATATTTTGCATGTAGGTCATGTGGATTATTTATCAAAAGCAAAAGCACTGGGCCAACGATTAATTGTTGCTGTAAACAGTGATGATTCTGTGCGTCAATTAAAAGGGGAGCAACGCCCATTAAATCCATTATCAGCGCGGATGACAGTATTGAGTGCGTTGGGTTATGTGGATTGGGTTGTTTCATTTTCTGAAGAAACACCAGCGCGTTTGGTTGAAGCAGTTAATCCTGATGTTTTGGTGAAGGGCGGTGATTATCGTGTTGAGCAAATTGCGGGGCATGAGGCTGTTTTAAAAAAGGGTGGTAAAGTATTAACGATTCCATTGGTGGATGGGTTTTCTACGACGAAGTTAATTCAGAAGATGTTGGTTGAGGTGTGATCAGTGGAGTTTATTTGATTACTGCAAAATTTTGAGTGAGGTTATATCCATGATTGTCGTCACCGGCGCTGCAGGCTTCATCGGCAGCAATATCATAAAAGGCCTAAACGCCATCGGCATCACCGACATTCTTGCTGTCGACGATTTAACTGACGGAAAAAAATATCGCAATTTAGCTGTCGTGCAATTTCGCGATTATATGGATTATCAAGTTTTTTTAAAAAAAATTATAAAAGAAGATGCATTTGATGCTGATCTTGCCGCTATTTTTCATCAAGGCGCCTGTTCTGATACCACGGAATGGAATGGTGAATACATGATGAAAAATAATTATGATTACGCTAAAGCCGTTTTACATTATTGTTTGCGAAAACGCATTTCTTTTATTTACGCATCGAGTGCAGCGGTTTATGGTGGAAAAACTGTTTTTAGTGATCGTGATTCTCATCAGCTACCCTTGAATATTTATGGTTATTCGAAATGGCAATTTGATCAATATGTACAGCCTTTTTTAAAATCTGCACAATCACAGATTGCGGGTTTTCGTTATTTTAATGTATATGGACCGCATGAAAATCATAAAGGAAAAATGGCAAGTGTGGCTTTTCACTTAATGAATCAATTAGAAAGTAACGGTATCGTTAAATTATTTTCAAGTTATGGCGGTTATGGTGATGGTGCGCACGAACGTGATTTTGTATTTATTGATGATGTTGTGAAAATGAATTTGTGGTTTTATCAGCATCCAGAAAAAAGCGGTATTTTTAATTGTGGCACAGGTGAAGCGCGTCCGTTTAATGATATTGCTAACGCATTAATACAATTAAATGGCAGCGGAAAGTGTGAGTATATTCCCTTTCCTGATTCGCTTAAGGGTGCTTACCAATGTTTTACACGAGCAGATTTAACCGCATTACGCGCAATGGGTTATCATGATGCATTTACACCACTGGAAAAAGGATTGGAAAGCTACTTCCAGTGGTTTCATGGCGAAGGCGTCTTTCATCGCACCTGCTCCCCTTAGTGTGCTTTAGTTTTAGTTTCCCTGCCTATTAAGTCATTTAGTTTCGTTGCTTTTTCTTGAAGTGCTGCACTCATTGCTTGATTCGATGACGTCAAATTAAGTGCCGTGATTGCGGCTAATAATCGTTCTCTATCCAAATGCGCCTGAAAATTTTGTTGCTCAATTTCCGCCAATACAATCAATGTCTCACGCTGAACAGTTGCTGGCGTTGCATTGGTGATTTGTGTATACCAGGTTTTGTCGGTAATGCGATGATTGGCTTGGTATGATTCTACTTGTAGTGGGCTAGCTGCATCCGTTGTTAAGCCAGCCGCTTTACCGAGGCTAGGCATGGGCGTGCGTTCAAATCGGATGTGGTTAAGCATGTTGATAGAAATGGATCGTACGGCCAACAAAGAACGAACCATAAACATATAGTCATAATATTCTGGGCTTGTTACAACAGCTGGCAGTGCTATTGGATTAGTAGACAGTATATTAAAATTAACGCCGCTTGTTAAATTTCGTGTACTTTGCGCGGCATATTTTATAAAGTTTGAGGCATCAACTGTTTGTGCCTGTGTATAAGCCATCGGCGTAAAAAATGCAGCGTAGTCTAAAAAATTATTATTGATAATGGTGGGCTTTGTTACCAATTTTATGTCAGCTTGACTGGGTTTTTTGTTGCTTGTTAATGTTGAATAAACACCTGTTGGATTACTAAAATATAGCGTGTCACTGGCTTGCGTACCGGGATTGTCTTTGGTTATGGCTGGTTTAGCGGGTGGTGAGGTAGTCAGCGAAGCAATAGAGTTATTGGTAAAGTAAGTGCTAAAATCCGTTCCTTCAGCAGTTTTTATTGTATTTTTCAGTTTAGGGGAAGTGCCAGGTTTGTCATTGGCGTGCAATGCATAAAAAAATTGTAACAGTGAGTTTTGCAAATTGGCAGAAGTGGCTTGTTGTGCGGCAGCTGAAGCTGCGCGTGTTACAGGTAGGGCAGGGGTGGTTTTTGTTGCCGGAATCGTCGCAGTATTAATTGTTTTGGGTGTTGAAAATGTAACTGCAGTTGGGTAGGCCTGATTGTTATAAAATGTGGTAATAAAATTTTCAAGCGGGGCGAATATATCGGCAGCTGCCGCAGTATTTGATATCGTTAATGCAGTGCTGGTTAAAACGATTGTCAGAACAGAATTAAATTTTTTCATAGTAGTAACCTCTAAAATTTACCAGTTAATGCTGGGTTGTTGCTGTTGTTCTTCTTGTTGCGGCGGACTTGCTTGTTGTGAACTTTGTTGTGATTGCTGTGGTGCTGGTGCTTGTTCTTCTGCGGGTGCAGAAGTTACTGGGGCAGGTGTTGGTGCTGGAATGCCTGCAGGCGGTATTTTATAGACTGATTGTGTGTTGCTTTCCGTACTTTCTTTGGGTTGCGCTGTTGCTGCTGGCGGTTTTTTTATGGAGGATGTTAATGGATTGGATGAAGGAGGTGTTGCGCTAGTTGATTGTGCTTCTTTAATAAATTGCCATTCTAATAATTTTCGTGCGCAGTTTGGATTGGATGAGTTTTGACAGAGGTTGTTTTGAGCGCAAAACGTTAAGTTTGTTTTTGCTTGTTGAGAATATTTTGGAGGTAGTTTGGAGATGTAATCGGACAATGATTGTGATCCGGATTGATTTAAATAGGCATTGCAGGCTTGCATGGTTATTTGTTGTTCTTTTGTTAATTCTTCCGCAGTGGTTGTTGCGGTAAAAAAACTGATTGAAATAACCGAGAATAGTAAACCAGTGATTTTAATTTTACTCATGTCCGCTTTCCTCAAGTGCTTTGACAACCAATTTTAAACGATCATCAGCAAATACGCGTCCGAGTAATCGCAATCGTTCAAATACCACGTTTCGACGTAAAAACAAACCAGCATTGTCAGCTTGTGAGCGTGTAATTTCTTCTGCTTTCATTAGCACTTTAGCTGCAGCACCTGGATAGGCCATATCAAGGCACATCAGCAAACGTAACCCACGCCCCGTTTTGATATGCGCCAATACTTCAATCATTGAATTTTCTTGCTGTAGATCAATATTACCAATTCCTTCTAGTGTGTCACCCAGCATTTTAATACAAGCTTCAACTTCTGCATCGCCATCTAATGTCCAATCTTCAACGCTTTCCATGAAGGTAATGACGCGATGAATCATAGGGTCTTGGTAGTCTCGCCAAAATTGATGAACTGATTTGTAGCTTAAATCTGGCATGCCTTCTCTCGATATAATTTATCTTAATTAGGTAGAATACAATAGCTCCCTTAAGATATCATTAAATTTTGTCGATTAAAATCGATTAAAATTTAATGTTCTCTTAAGGTATTAGGTGATAGTATATAAAAATTCGGGTCATTTTATAGGAAGCGATATTATGGGTATTGGCAGTTACCTTAAAAATACAGTGAAAGATAATGCGAACGTCAAAGGCTGGTCGTCTTGGGGAGCAGTGAAAGACAACGCAAAAACAATTGGGGGCATTTTAAAAGATGTCAAAACGGAAGCTGAAAAACCGATTGTTAAAACCACTTTTGCAGAAGCTATAAAAAAATATGGTTTATCTGAAAGTGATTTGAATGCGCGTATGAAATCCTACTTTAGGGTAGCAGTGTTTTGCGCAGTGCTGGGTTTGGTCGCTTTTTGCTGGACCCTTTTTCTTTTATTTAAACTCATGTTTTTGTCTTCTTTAATGGCATTGGGTTTATCAACGCTTATGCTTGCTTATGCGTTTCGTGAGCATTTCTATTATTTTCAAATAAAACAAAAAAAATTAGATTGTACGGTGCATGAATGGGTTTCCAGTTTTTTCCCAAATAAAACAGGTAATAAAAAATAAGAGGTCTGTATGGGTCGTTTATTTACTGCAATTATTTTACTGTTAATGACTGCTTCCGCTTTTGCAGATGTAGGGCCACTTGGGCAAAGCTTAGTATCTTTGAAACCCGCAGCGACAGATTTTTCTGTTGCTTACTTAAGTCAAATTTTCGGTACCATGGGTGGGGTATTGCATGGTACACCCGGCCAAATACTAGGGCACGTGTTTGATATTTTTAACAAGGGCGTTATTGTTGTTGCTGCACTTTGGTTGGGTTATACCACAATTAGCGTCGTGTTGCATGCTGCAGGTGACGGTACTTTTGTGGGGCAGAATCGCAATGTGCATTTAGTGTTATTACGTATTGCTATGGGGTTTGCGCTCATCATTCCATCATCAACCACGGGTTATTCAATTTTACAGGATATCTTTATGAAAATTGTGGTGGCAGGTGTTGGTTTGGCGGATGCCACTTGGGATGCTGCATTGGACTACATGAAATATGGTGGTGAATTATATATTTCACCAAAGGTACTGAAAAATGACCCTGCTGTTACAAAAAATGCCATTGGGAGTGGTAATCCTTCTAGTTCTAAACCAGTTGCATTATCGCCTATTACACAAATCTTTCAAGACGAAGTGTGTATGATTAAAAGCGCGCATTGGCAAAAGAAACTCCAGCCTAATACGTATCCTGAGTCTTATCAGCCTAACTTTAATGCAACAACGGGTTGGGTATATTTTCCAGGGGTGGGTGATTCTCATGATCCCACAACTAATGCGGCTAGTTGTGGCTCAGCACAAAATTATTTCCTATCAAAAATATCACACACAGCAACGTATGATTCATTAACCACGCCGACTTCTAGTCCGACAGCTGCTCAAACAGTAGAAGAAGGGATCGCTTTTCAAGCACTCAAGCAATTGGTTATGTCAGAGTTACCAGCTGCCGAAGTTTATGTGGAAAATCAAGAAACGCCATCGCAGGCCGCTACTGATGCGAGTGTTCAGGCCGTTTTTT
>MGXX01000062.1:0-3665 GCA_001801515.1 Gammaproteobacteria bacterium RIFCSPHIGHO2_12_FULL_38_11 | reverse complement strand
GCAAGTGCTTTAAATGAAGCGGGTGGTTGTACTGTTCAAATGGGGCCATTCCACTTTAACGCCAGTTGTACTGCCGATAGCCAAATGACTTCTTCAGACCTGCATGCTTGGATACAGCATAAAACGATGAAAAACATCACTGCAGAAGCTGAAGGCATGGGTTGGATTATGGCGGGTGCATTTTATTGGAATCTTGAACAAACGAATAATGCAGCAACTGCAATTTCCATTAGTGCAATGTTTCCTGCAGTAACAGCCCCCAATACTGCTGCTTTTATGTATTATGGGGGAGCATCGGGCCATGAGTCGGGAAGTGATTTGAAATACGCTGCGCTGACTATTTTAAGCTATGCAACATGTACGCCCCCCGTTTGCACCCAAAACATTGCAGACTTGTGGAAACAATATGTTGGCACAGCGCAGAATAAAATACCCAATTTCAACCCTGGAGCCAATATTGAAACTGATACAGGTGGTGCTCTTCAGGGGGATGTTCTTGCTGATGTTTTGAGTGATATTTTTGGTGCATCGACAAGCTTTCATGTTAATCAATACTACAATCCGATCGCCATGCTAATGAATTTTGGGAATCATTTACTTTCTGCGGTTGGTAATATGTGGGAAGCTGCGATTGCCGTTTCTGTAGGACTTGCAATTGGGATGGGTATTTGCAATAGCTCGAGTTCTGCTGGGTTAGTGCTAAAAGCAGCACTGACATGGGTAAAAAGTATCGTAATGTTGTTGTCCACTCTTTTGTTAGCGCCGGGCGCAATTTTATCTTTTTACGTACCGCTCTATCCTTTTGCCTTGTTTACCTGTGCCTCCGTTGGGTGGTTAATTATGGTCATCGAAGGGGTGGCAGCAGCACCATTGGTCTGCATGGGGTTAACGCATCCAGAAGGTCACGATTTCTTGGGTAAAGCAGAACAAGCTTTGATGTTATTTTTGGGTATTTTCTTACGTCCGGCTTTAATGATTATTGGTTTGATTGCTTCGATGGTCGTTTCATTTGTCGCCTTTCATATGCTGATTACGGGATATTCGAGTGTGATCGGCAGTTTTCAAACGACGAGTCATGTGACATTCGGTCAAGTTTCAGGAGAAAATGAATTCTCTGAATTTATTTGCGCTGTGTTATTGATGGCAACGTTTGGTATATTTACTCTGGAAATTATAGAGCAGTCTTATAAGTTAATTTATCAGCTGCCCAATAACATCATGACTTGGATTGGCGGTCAGCGTACGGGTGAAGATTATGGTCAAATGGCATCGCAGCTTAAAAGCGGTGTTTCTAGTACGGCAGGCAGTTTATCACAGGGTGCCAAAGGCGTGGACGATGCGAATACTGCTTTCGACAACGCTATAGGTGAAGCCAAAAAACAAGCTGACAAGAATGCAGCCAAAGGTTCTGGAAGCAATATAGACACTGACGAATAGCGTGAAGTGAGTTTTAATGGAAGCAAAGTTATTTGAACGTGTCAAAAAATTATTAGCTGAACGTTTTGCGATTGATCCTGCGCGTATTCATCTGCAAACACACATTCAAAAAGAGTTGAATTTCGATTCGATGGATGCGTTGGATTTATTGTTGGCTGTGAATGAAGAATTTTCAATACGTGTTCCTGAGCAAGCCTTAGAAAATATCAATACGGTTTCAGATATTGTTGATGCGATAGCAAGTGGAACCGCGCGTGGAGTGCATTTCTGACGTTCAATGCGAATGAGTGCCGCAGCCGCAGAACATATCATCTAGCAAACTAGCAACACTTGTTCCGCTTTTGCGTTGTTAAAGTGTTTTGAGTAATAGAAAAAACGCTTTTTTGGGTAATTCTGCACGTTATACAACGCTTCACGCGTGGCTCCAGTGCGTCAAGCGTTGTCAATTTAAATCGTAAATTGCCATCTTTTTACGCAGTATGTCCACGCGTAGCTCACAACGTGCGTCAACCAGCATCAATTTAAGTCGTAAATTGCCATCTTTTTACGCAGTGTGCCACGACTAATGCCCATGATAATGGCTGCTTTGCTTTGATTGTTGTTCGTTAGCTTCAAAACCATTTCAATAAGTGGTTTTTCAACTTCAGCCAATACTAAACTATATAAATTAGCAGGTGTTTGACCGTCTAATTTTGAAATGTATTGTTGTAGCGTTTGATTGACGCTTTCTTGCAAACTCAACACATGGTTGTCTTGCAAGTCTGATGTCAATGTAACGAGTGTGTTATTCATTTTTTGTGCTGCTCCGTCCAAGGTCCTAACTCCTCACGTTGATTAATAAATAAACTTATCATACCTACTGGTGGATCATTATATCACCAACTTTTCCGATCACAAGTGTTATATCAAAAAAAATACAAAAAACTTTTAAAAAAAGGTAAATTGTACGCTTAAATGTTTTTTTGTAATTATTTTTAAATATTAGTGAGTGTTTTATCGATCATTTCGGGATAAACGTACGTTTCTGATTGCATTTCGATTAATCTGGATAGGGTTCGTTGAAAGGGCTGTTGTGTATTCTTTGCAAGATAAATTTCAGTGAGTGAAACGCTAGATGAAATAATTAACCGACAATGGGCATCATATAAAATGTCGACTAAGTAAATAAATGACAATATAAGATCATTTTCATTTGATTTAATCGCTCGTAAATTTTCAATCATCACTGTGTGATAAATTTTCGTGACCGCAAGGTAATCATTTTGTGAGCGAGGACGACCACAAATAATAGAAAAATCAAACCACACCACAGAACCGGCTTGCTTGATAATGGGGATTGAACGTTCATAAAGTATGATGGGGTCATATTCGATGGGGGCGCCATTTGAAAAATGAATAAATGCATTTTCCATATTTTGTTGTGCCTGCGAATTCAATGGAAAATAATAAACACCTGTATTGTTAATATGTTGTCTGCGATAATCCATTTTTGAATGTAAATGCACGACTTCTGTATTTTCTTTGATAAGTTTAATGGCCGGCAAAAATCGTTCGCGCTGCAGACCTTCTTTATACAATAAATCAGGTGGGCTATTGGAACTTGCTACTAGCGTCACACCATTTTTAAAAAGATGTGAAAATAATTCACCTAAAATCATTGCATCAGCAATATTACAGACAAAAAACTCATCAAAACAAATAACGTCGACTGTTTGCGATATTTTTTTGGCAATTATTTGAAGCGGATTTTTTACGCCCTGAACAGACTGTAATTCTTGATGAATATTTAACATGAACTGATGAAAATGCAAGCGCATTTTTCGAATAGAGAGACAATGATATAAACAATCCATTAAAAATGTTTTGCCGATGCCAACACTACCCCACAAATACAATCCTTTAATGGGTTTTTTTCGGCAAAATAAATTAAGCAGACAGCTTTTATTTTTTTCGCGCATGGTTAATGCGTGAAAAATAATTTCAAGATTTTCAATAACAGGATATTGACGATTATCAGGTTGAATTCGCCCAGCGTTGATTTCTTGTTGATAATATTGGTATGGGGTCATTAATCACTTCTGTTGTAAAAGGCCTTGTTGTATAAATCCCCCCGGTTTTGCTGGCGCAAAACCGACCCCCTTTTACAAAGGGGGTAATTGTCCCTTGCTCACCTCCTTTTACAAAGGGGGTAATTGTCCCTTGCTCACCTCCTTTTACAAAGGGGGTAA
>MGXX01000061.1:3887-5263 GCA_001801515.1 Gammaproteobacteria bacterium RIFCSPHIGHO2_12_FULL_38_11 | reverse complement strand
CTGATTATCGTGAAAAAGACTCGCTTAGTGCAATTATCCAGTACGAGATTTTTTTAAACCAAACTTTACAGCATGACGCAATGGCATTAACGCATACTTTCAGTGTGGGTGTTTCTAAATTAATTGATCAAGTTAAACAACCGAATTTTTTGCATGACGTCCAATTCGTTGTTGAGAGGCAGCCGGAAACATTAGTTTTTCTCAAAACCTTAAACCCATTATCAGTAAAAGTTATGACAAGGAATGGATAATGTTTATCAAACCAAAACAGTATGTTGGAGTAGGCATTAATTATCGCACCGCTGTTGCTAAAGATATTTTAGTTAACATACATCATTTAGATTGCGTTGAAATGAACACGGAGAGACTATTCATAGATTTCAATCATCCTCTAATCACAGAAATCAGACAGCGTGTTCCCGTGGTGTTGCATGGTTTAACTTTATCGATTGGGACAGATCAAGAGATTTCGGAATCCTACCTTACGGCATTGTGTTCAACCTTGCAAAAGAGTCCTTGTGCGTGGTTTAGCGAGCATCTTGCAGTGACGCATATCAATCAATTAGCAATACGTGGTTTAATGCCAGTTGCGTTTAATACCGCTTCCCTTTCGCGTATTGTTAAAAAAGCTAAACATATTCAAGCCACAACCAATCATTTATTTTTGTTAGAAAATATTGCTTATTATTATGTAATGCCGGAATCTGATTTGCTTGAGCACGATTTTCTTACGACTATTCTTAATGAAGCTGATTGTGGATTGTTGTTGGACTTGACCAATTTATTTGTGAATGCGATGAATCATCGATACAATCCCTATGAATTTATTGATGCTTTACCATTAGATAGAATAGTAGCCGTTCACCTTGCAGGGTGCAATTGGATTGACAATATGTGGGTGGATACACATGCCTCTCCTGTAAGACGCGAGGTGTTGGATTTATTGGCTTATCTCGTTCGCAAAACACCTGTAAATGGTGTTATCATTGAGCGTGATGCGCGGCTAGAGCTTTTTAGTAAACTCATTGACGAGGTTTATATTGTAAGAAATTTATTACAGGCTGTGCGTCCAAGGGTATGAGGTGTTTGTGATTATCACATTATTAAAGTCCAATTTACAATGGTATCAACAAGTGATGAGCCATGTTTTATTTAGATATAAACTATTTTTATTTTTGTCGGTGTGCTTATTATTCCCCAATCTTTCCAGTGCAGCACAAATGGCATTATTCCCTTTTAATGCTTTTTTATCTGGTCCAGGGGGCCACTTTATGCATTTTGTTTATGTGCTCTTTGGCATACAAGTAAGTAGCAGTTTATGGTTGATGTTACATCAACCTATCGTTGCAAATAGGCCCTGGCATCGCTGGATGAGT
>MGXX01000061.1:3652-3740 GCA_001801515.1 Gammaproteobacteria bacterium RIFCSPHIGHO2_12_FULL_38_11 | reverse complement strand
ATTATCGCAAAGAGTTTATTGTTTGTGTTGTTTATCTTGGCGTCACAGGCGTGCAGTATGCGGGGATGGGTTTTTTTACAGAAAAAAA
>MGXX01000061.1:1251-3645 GCA_001801515.1 Gammaproteobacteria bacterium RIFCSPHIGHO2_12_FULL_38_11 | reverse complement strand
TTGGACGCTATTCCATGGTCGCTATTCTTTTTTAGAAAAACACGCACTATTAACCATTCACCTTAAAGATTGCATGAGGCATGTTGCGCAACACAATCTCACACTTTTAATGCTAGGCGCAGTGACGGGATGCGCGTTATTTTGCGCAAAGACCGGCGGGCAGTATTCTGTTGCTTCCAAAATACTATTTATAATGATGCTGGTTAATGTTGTGAGTGCTAGTAGCGTTTTTAGCGTACTTCATGAGCGCTGGCAAAATTATCATTTTTTTCTTGGTAGTTTACCCCTTTCATTCATACGGTTAATGGGGATACGTTGGCTGGTGGTAGGAACTGTTGTTGCGTTATTTAATGCCGTCATTTTATTTGCTGTTTTTTTATGGGCACCCTTGTTTGTTGAACGATTGAGCTTAGCTTTTTTATTGTCGCTTATTCTATTATGCCCAGTTTATTTTTTACAAATTAAATTGAGACGTTACGGTACATTAATGAGTTTGATGTTGATGATAGGGTTAGTAAGCGTTGGGATGGTAATATGACACAAACACTAACATTACATGACATAGGCAAATCTTTCTCAGGGAAGGTGCTTTATCATCAACTCTCTTACACTTTTCATACCGGTTGCTATGTTATTACTGGCCCTAATGGTATTGGGAAAACCGTGTTGATGGAAATGTTAGCCGGTATTTTTCAGCCAGATGTTGGTTCGATTGTGTTAAATGGTATGGATCACCCTGATTCTTATGCTTATAAAAAACAATTAACCTACATTCCAAGTAAGCCCACTTTTTTTCCCACAACAACCGGTAAAGATTTTTTTAATTTAATGCTATCCATTAAGAATAAGCAGTTAATGCATGCCGCACAAGATTGTGCGGAGCGGTTTAATCTCCTACCATTTTTTGATACCCCTTTTGAGCAGCTTTCTTTTGGTACGCAAAAAAAATTTTTTCTAACAATGCTTGCTATGCATGGTACGAATGGTATTGTCTTGTTAGATGAGCCAACGAATGCCCTAGATGAATCAGCAAATTTATTTTTATATCCCACCATTCAATCCCTCGCCAAACATGCTATCGTTATTATTATTACGCACGATCAGCTCTGCTTAAATCACCTCAACGCTATTCCACTAGCTATACAAAAAACACCCCTTACTGCATTTTAACAAAGGATGATTTATGTTAAGCGATTTTTATGCATCAATCGATGCCATTTTAATACGTCATATTGAATTAGTAAAAAAATTGCAGTTGTTGCGCGACTTAGTTAAAGAGTCGTTAGCGTCAACCCATTTTCAATGCGCTTGTATCGAGGCTATTTTAGATAATTTTTCTGGCAATGTTTTGGAAGACACTTGGCAGTTGCCCGATCTTTTCTATCACTCACAATTAGATTACTCCGTGCGATTCATTTTTTGGCCCGCCTTTTATGATAATCAGCCCCACCAACATAAAACATGGAGTATCACTGGTGTTTTTAATCATGCGCTGAATGTGAATGTGTATGATAAATTAGACGATGCTGCGCGATTGAAAAAAACACGCACCATTGCAACCACAAAAGGAGCGGCGGGGTATTTGTTGCCAGGTTGCATTCACAATATCAGCAATCCCTTGCCTGTTGTTTCTTCTTCCATTCATATTTTTAATCATCTCACCAAACAAGGTAAAACGCAGGAGAACGTGATTCGTTTTCCTGTTTTTCGGCAACACAACATGGCGCCAGGTTCGTTTGAGAGAACAAGCCTTGCTTGCCTTGAGTATTTAAAGAATATTAAAACACCCACATCCTATCGTTTAATCCTACGCTTTTACGAACAACCCTCACCGCTTGTAAAATGGATGGCGCTTAAAACGCTCTCTGAGTGGAAGGAAAAGAAGGCGGAGACTTGTTTGGAACCATTGAAGTTGATAGTAGAGTCGTAACCATAAATTCAAAGGAGTGAAACATGCTAAATAAAATTTGCATTCGTCAGGCTGAACCTACTGATGCACCGTTGCTGGTTCGCTTTATGCAGCAATTGTACAACGAGAGCGAATATTTGTTGTATGACTCTGAAGAGTGGCACCATAACATTGAAGTTGTGAAAAAACACTTAACGCGCATGGAAGAGGGGCAGTCAGTTATTTTTATTGCTGAAAGATTATCTAACGAAATTGTCGGGTTTGTTGGAGGAACTGTTTCTTCCTTGAAGCGGTTAGCGCATGTGATGCATGTTAACATTGGTGTGTTAAATCATTATCAAGGCATTGGTTTGGGGGGAAAATTATCTGCTCGCTTAAATCTTTATGCGCATGAAGCGGGAATCGAGCGTATTGAGGCCATGGTTATTCAAGAGAATAAATATAGTTTGAATTTATGCAAAAAATTTGGTTTTTCAGTAGAAGGC
>MGXX01000061.1:994-1226 GCA_001801515.1 Gammaproteobacteria bacterium RIFCSPHIGHO2_12_FULL_38_11 | reverse complement strand
ATAACGCCAACTACGATGTGGTGTTGTTATCTCTTTTTTTGTCATCCTAAGAGACTGTATAGGAGTAGACATAAAACATAACTGCTAATGATAACAAATTTATAATCTTTAATGCTGCCATAAAAGACAATGAGCAATGCTACGCGCAATAGCTGTGTGCCCATTAATATCATAAGACCTAATTCAACCCACCCTAATGCTGTACCAGAAAAGGCAAGGCGTAAGAGTGCAG
>MGXX01000061.1:0-987 GCA_001801515.1 Gammaproteobacteria bacterium RIFCSPHIGHO2_12_FULL_38_11 | reverse complement strand
ATGAATATTCATTTGTGCAAGGGTTTCAGCGTGGTGTTGCCAGAGATAACCAATGCCACCAACACTCACACAGGTGACAGACGCGAGTACTCCGAGTAGTAGCATGGCAGCGATCATGGCTTCTATTTTTTGCATGATGGCGGCTCCTTAATTAGTTACGGCATTGTAAAACATTTGCGCGCTTATAAAGCAAATAGCGATGCTAAAGATAATGCGCAAATAGTAAGTGTGTAAATGACTCATGAGTTTGGTGCCAAAGAATGCGCCAATGGTTACCCCAATTAGCACAGGGAAAACGATAACGGGCTGGATATATCCTTGCAAAAAATAAATGCCCGCACTCGCGGCTGCCGTGAGCCCGATCATAAAGTTACTGGTTGAGGTCGCCACTTTATAAGGTAATTTCAAGCTATGATCCATTGCTAAAACTTTCATGGTACCGGAACCAATTCCCAGTAAACCAGAAAGCAAACCTGCGATGGCAAGCAGAAACAATGCTTGTGGTACTTGTTGTACATAGTAGGGCGCGACATCCAATTGTGCAGGGTGCAAATTATCTAATTTGAAAAAGGTGGCCCAGGGATGAGATTTATTGTAGCGCTCGCTTTCTTCGCGCCGTTTGAGGGTTAGGTAAGCTGAAAAAAATAAGAGAGCACTAAAGAGTATCATCAATATTTTTTTTGGAAAAACTGTGACAAGCCCTGCACCAATAATTGCACCAGTTACCGCCGTTACTTCCAATAACATACCAATTCGTAAGTTTGGGTAACCCTGTCGTAGGTAGGAAACGCCTGCACTAGAAGAAGTGGCGATCACTGAGATGAGGGACGCGCCCATGGCATAGTGAATGGGTAAATGGAAAACTAACACGATAACAGGAATAACAATAATGCCGCCACCAAACCCAGTAAGCGCGCCCAACAAACCAGCCAAGATGGAGAAGCCAGTTAATGAAATAGCAAAAACAAGCAATGACAAATGAAATGC
>MGXX01000060.1:5166-9045 GCA_001801515.1 Gammaproteobacteria bacterium RIFCSPHIGHO2_12_FULL_38_11 | reverse complement strand
TTCAGCGCTAATATTATCCTCAAATAATGTGCGTGCTTTCGGATGCTCGTCAAAATTTAGATAATAAAAATTTTCATACTCTTCTTTACCCAACTTCTTAAGTAAAAATGTTTTCCCAACTTGACGAGCACCCTCTAGCATCAGTGGCTTGCGACCTTCTGTGTGCTTCCAGGTGACCAAATTTTGATAAAGTAATCTATCCATAACAATCACAATACCCGATTATTTGATGCAATTCAATATATTCATTCTGATTTCGTGATAAATATCACATTATACGTTCCAATAATGTGATATTTATCACTTTTTACGCACCAATTTAATGAAAATCCTCTCCCCATACTGTTGATCATGGAATAGTGCTACGTTCTCGTTGAGTCAGAGTAAACTGCTGTCCTTTAATTATTAATTTGTCGTTAATTTTGTTATTCTCTTTCTTTTCATGGGTAATTTTTTTGTTGCCCGTATTGATTTGAGTTTCACTGATGCAACCCGTTTTTTTGTTTGCATGCTTGTTTTACGTTTTTTCACAGCGATTAACTTTTTCTTGGCCACTTTTTTACTCACCGTTTTTTGCTTATGAGGCGGTTCAATGTCGATACCAAATAGCGCTGATAAATCACTATCCGCAATGGAGGGTGCTTCATTATTCGATTGAGTGGTAAGGCTCGCCGCACTCGCTTTGGCTAACAGTTCAAGATGGTCTGCTTGCCGCAATAAAAATAATTCCTCTGGGTATTCATCAAGCCGTACACCTATACCATATAAAACTGCAGCAACATGTTTGCACATATCAGCCCAATCAGGGCAAGAGCAGTGAAGTTTAATGTCTTTTGGATGAGGAAATAATCCTTTTTCGGGATGCGTGATGATTTCCATTATGCCTTTTGAAAATTTTCCCTGTAAAAGCTCAATCAATGACTCAATTTTTCCCGAACATTCACTAACAAGACTTTTCCATTTTTTTTCCATAATAGAAGCAATGGAGATGTTCACTTTATAAATAGACGATCCGCTGACTAAAGCACTTATTTCGCCGTGATTAACCTGAAGATCGATCACAGAACCATTTCGTACGTAGGTTCGTCCGCGAGGTAAGCGATTTTCGTAGTCGCTGTATGATTCTAAATTATCGCACCAGGCTTTTCCCCAGAAGGTTTTTGCAATGGTTCGTCCATTAATGATTACTGGTTTTAAAATTTGGCCGTTCTTTTTTAATGTTTTTACCTTGCGTTCTGCCCGTTCTCTGCGTTTAGCAACTGATACATACGGACGATAATATCCCCAACTCATAATGCATGCTCCAATAAAAGCGCTTCATTCTCTCCCAAAGCACGATGAATATCCAGTGTAACCACGTTAAGTAATTCTGCATCTGATAGCTCAGTGATAACCATTTCGGAGCCTTCGCCAATGACTTCCTGAGCAAGTGTTTTTTTATCATTGATTAAGGAATCAATTTTCTCTTCAATGGTTCCACGACAGATAAATTTGTGGACCAGCACATTTTTCTTTTGTCCAATACGGTAAGCGCGATCCGTTGCCTGGTTCTCAACCGCTGGGTTCCACCAACGATCAAAGTGAATGACGTGAGAGGCGGCTGTTAAGTTAAGACCCGTTCCGCCGGCTTTAAGCGATAAAACAAAAAAAGGTGGGCCTTCTTCATTTTGAAAAGCATCTACACGTTTAGATCGCTCTTTTATGGAGGTTTGTCCATGTAAAAATAATCCTGATTGACCAAAAATAGTTGTCATAAAATCACATAAAGCAGGAATAATTTCTCGAAATTGCGTAAATACGAGTACTTTTTCTTGTTTTTCTGCAATGACCTCACAGAGCTCTTTTAAGCGTTCAAATTTTCCACTTTTATCCGCTTCATATTTCCCATGACCCAACCATTGATTAGGGTGATTGCAGATTTGTTTAAAACGCATGAGATAAGACAATACTAAGCCGCGTCGCTGTATGCCATCCTGTTGTTGTTCTAATTTAGAGGAAAGCTCCATTACTGCTTGCTGATAAAAACCAATTTGTTGTTTAGTCAGGGTACAATACGTTTGCATTTCTGTTTTATCAGGTAAATCACTAATAATGCTTTTATCACTTTTTAAACGTCTCAAAATATAAGGACTGACGAGCTGACGTACCGCTGCGTAAAATTGATTTTTATTGGGGTTGCCAGGCTCTTCTTTAGCTTTTTGTTTACTATAATTTGCAAAAATACGATTTGAGCCCAATAGTCCTGGTGCAATAAAATCGAATAAAGACCACAAATCTAACAAGCGATTCTCAATAGGGGTTCCTGTTAAGACAAAACGTACTTGGTTATTTAGTAATTTAGTGGCTTGTGCTTGTTTAGAAGAAGGATTTTTAATAGCTTGCGCTTCATCCAGTATCACCATGTCCCAGGATGTTTCAGTGAGCCACGGTAAACGATTTAACATGCCGTAGGTTGTGATAACAAGATTAATATCCGATAATAACGGTTTATTATTGCTATCTTTTTGCATGCTAGAACTGTGTGCTATAAACGTAGTGAGAGTGGGCGCGAACCGATTAATTTCTGCTTGCCAATTACCTACTAAAGAAGCAGGAAGCACTAATAGATGAGGTAATTTTTTTTGAGTACTTTCTGTCTTATGATGAATGAGGATCATCAGTGAAATAATTTGAATGGTTTTTCCTAGCCCCATATCATCGGCCAAGCACCCACCTAAATGCATGTTATAAAGCCACCATAACCATTGCACACCGCGCTCTTGGTAGGGACGCAATTTAGCCCGTAAATATTTTTTAAAAAGCGTGATATGATTATTGTCACGAGTGATGTCAGGATGACGAAGGCGTTCTAATGCTTCTTTTAACCAAGGGCCTTCAGTGACTTTTGACCAAGCAGCAATATCCTCTAAAGACGCGTCATGGGCCTCTTTCTTTGATACACCGGCCAACAGTCGCAATCCTTCAGAAAATGATAAACCATTTTTCTCCACCTGACGCTCAATGGTTTGCCAGTGTAATAATACTTGATTTAATTTGTCATTATCGATTTCAACCCACTGACCTTTGATTTTTACTAATTTATCTGTGTTATTCAATAAGTTTTTTAATTCTTGAGAGGTTAATTGTTCGCCATCGGGTAAAGCGAGCTGTAAATTAAAATTTAACAGAGCATCTAAACCAACGGTGCTAGTGTCTTTTTTATCAACTGAAACAGAAATACTAGGACGTGGCGGTTTTTTGGAGTTCCACCAATTCGGCACGCGTATCATTACTCCCGCTGCTTCAAACAATGGGATATCCTTCAGAAAGTGATGAGCTTCATGTGCGCTAAAAAATTGTGGTTTAAAAATATTACCCGTATCAACAAGATTTTTTAAAAGGTGGCTTTTTTCAGTTGATCGATGTACAGGCAATAACAATGAAAGTAACTGTGATTTTTTATTGCTTCCTGCATATTCCTCTAAAGCACGCCCCAGTGGAACATGTTGCGTATTGGCCGTGTTAGAAAGTCGTGTTGTATAAGTAGCTAAAAAAGCGAATGGGTGATCTGAATTATTTTTATTTTCTGCTAAATGAAAACACACTCGCCCTACGGTATTCCACGCAGCATGGTATGCGCTTAAATAAGCGCCGATATTTCGATCAAAGGGTATTATTTCAATTTCCAGTGCCTCTGCGAGCCGATGCCACAACGATTCCGCTGTGGCTAGCTGAAGATATTCTATGCCGCGCATAAAAGGTGCTTGGGTTAGCCAACTTGATATTTCATCCACAGGGATAGAAAAAGTGTATTTTGCTTTTTCATTACCGCTATTTTGCTTGCAAACATCCGCAATAAAAATTTGCGCCAATTGCTGCCAAAAAGAAAAACTGGCGGGT
>MGXX01000060.1:2547-5106 GCA_001801515.1 Gammaproteobacteria bacterium RIFCSPHIGHO2_12_FULL_38_11 | reverse complement strand
TGTTTGGGGGGAGAGTTTCTTTGTTGTCTTGATCTGTATAAAGATGTAAATGCCCAGTGGGCGACAGTGCAATGCTTAATGAAACGGTGCTATTGCTTATCGCTGCAGTGAATGCTTGATGTGGCATTGAAGCGCATACCTTTGTTTATTCATTTTTGTTATTGAATGATATTGCTCGTAATAATAGCAAAGAGTATTAATCGGCGCTACTAACATATTCAATGCGACAGTTAATGTATTTCATGAAATTTAATAAATAAAAACAAATAGTTAAAAGACACAATTGGGTGAGTAGATCCGTTGGTCACCCCAACGGATCTACTCACTCCGCATTATATGGCCCCCGTTGACAAGCTTATTGTTGGTATGTTAGCGTAGCCCCTCAATTCAGTTTTTCTTTTTTTATCCCTCCATGCTTTATTCACGTCTCATCTATTTTATCGTCTGATTAAACGGGAAGGGTATTACTATGCCTACTAATATCGCAGCGGGTGCTGCTGCCGCAGTTGCGGGTGTTTCAGTGAGCGCTGTATCGCAAATTGCTTTAATGGTTTATGAAAAAGTAATGGGCAATGCTTATTCTAAAGCGAATCGTTCGCGGTTAGCTGAATTAAAAAAAATCTATCAACAGCTTTTTCAAGTATCGCCCCCACTTCATTGGGAGTTGGATGAAAAAAATAAACCGACTTATTGTCTGAAGAATCAACAATGGACGCTCTATTTACGTCAACTGCGACAAGTGAAAGAGTCGATGGGCTATTATCATTATCAAAGCCATTTGATTGCGGAACATGCCGCAACTTATTTATCGAGCCGTCGTCGTCGTTGGTTTGGGGGAAGAAAACCAGGCGATTTGCTCGAGCAGTTTTTTGGCGAGTGGATTCATTTTGCGTTAAGTGATCTACCCACCTTTCGTGTCGATGAATTGGCAATTAATAGAATTAAAGATCGCATTGCGTATATTGAACAAGTTCAAAAACATGAAAATATTTTTAAATACGGCCGATTAAAACGCGATAAAAATAAGGCTGATGCCATGGAGGGCATTAAACAGCAACTGCAAAATTGTTTAATTGTGGCCGCCAAAGAAGCGTCTAGGCAATGCGCAAGAGAGCAATTAAATTGTTGTCGCCTGGAGCTCTCTGCTTTATTGTTAGCAAGCGCGCAAACGCTTTATTACGCAAGACAACACGCCGTTGATCATGAACCGTTAAATTTACAGCATTATGTTGACTTAGAAAATGCTGGCTTGTCACTCTCTTCTCGAAAAATTTATCCTATTGTTCGTCAAACACATACTGGCGAAATGTTAAATGAAATTCTTTTGCTCGCCGGTTTAGAAGCATTCGGCAGTGTAGAGTGTTCAAATTCGCAAGCTCAACACACGACTTATTTTTCAAAACAAGGCAAAAAACAAGCTTTTGTTTATGAAAAAGATAAATCAGATTTACCAAAATGGGTAAGTGATTCAGAAAAAGAGGGTTGTTTAAAAGCCTTTCATGGGCTAGGAGAGGCCATTTTGCGCGTTGCGCATTTGAAGAAATGCGTTGAAATGGCTTATGACTTAACGGGTAAAATTGGTGATTTTTGGGCTTACGGCGATCACACCGGCAAACTTTCTTTACAAGCTTTAATTGCTCTCTTAGAAAAAGAAGTATCACTTTTGAAAAAAAGCTACGATGGCATTTATCATTATCATAACCAGAAAAGACAACGCTACAATTTACAACATCGTGTTAATCCAGGGAATGGCGCTAATCCCAACTTCAATAAAGTGGATGAACAGCAAGCAGAATTTCACCATGCCACTTTAACGATTTATCATGCGCTGGCTGCGATGCGTCATCAAATGGATGCCTTTCCAAAAGATGAAAAACATCGTATTGATCAACAGAAAACAGGATTCTATCAATCCCTCTATTGCTACTTGCAACAATTTTGTCCCGATTGGTGTTACGATTATCAATTATTGAATGCTGTGCTAGAAAAAAAGGGTACAGAAGAGCCGAAAGCCACACCCGCGCCCGCCGTGCAACGCTTAAATGTATTATTAACTTGGCCTCTTAAATTTCATGAGCGGGATGCTGCCTATCTTTATCTAGGCAAACCTGCTTTTCATGATTTTTATAAAAAATTTTTTAATGCAAAACATGTAGCGCAACCTCTTAAAAATTGGCAAGTAGGGCAATCCTATAAACATTGGACAACCCATTTCTTTGTTTTTAACCAAGAGCAATTTACGGTATTTCAAAAATTTGCTTTAACACTGCAGGAGATGCTACAACAATCTGCTAGTTCAGAAAATATTGCGATGCTAAGCATGATCTTTAATCAATACATTCAATATTTGAAGCAAAAAATTAATGACGAAAAACCAGCGTGGCGTTTTAAATGGGCGTTTTGGCCGATAAAAACAGCTGGGTGGCCGTTTAATTGGTCTGCTCGACAATTTTCTAAATTGTTGTTGCATGAATTACAAGTAACGCAGGCGAAAGTCGGTGTTATTCGTGAAGCATTAAAAGATTCCGTGACAATGGTTTCCACGAAGACGCTCTCTCT
>MGXX01000060.1:878-2496 GCA_001801515.1 Gammaproteobacteria bacterium RIFCSPHIGHO2_12_FULL_38_11 | reverse complement strand
AGCAATGAATGCGACGTTAGTTCCAGAGCCCGCGCCTCAGCAAACATCCACTTATCATGCACATGAGTGGTTTAAAAAAGTTAATAAAGCCTTTCAAAAATGGCAAGCACAAAAAGAACGTTTTGTACTTTTTAAGAATATCGCTCATTATCAAGCCTTTATTGATGATATTTTACGTGATTATGAAAGCATCCCGTTAGATATTATGCCATCGATCATGCAATCACGATTAGCCGTTGTTGATTTACTTCAATTAGAAATTGATTATTCAGATCATTTAGATTATGAAAGTGCGCAACAAATGAAGCTCATTACATTGTGTAAAACGCTGCTAAAGTCTCAATCGCATCGCAGTGAGCGACAGCAAGTAGCCGTGGATGTTCTAAAAAAAGCAGAGCAGATTTTTTTAGCTTCCCATATTTTACCCAAAGAAATTACTGCCGATAATTTTTCTGTTATTAAAGGAGAACAGCATGAAAGCAGTTTTAATTTCTAAAATTAAACAAATGATTGTGCAGTATGTTATTCGATATGAAGGTTCTTTTTATCGTGGAGGAGATTATTACAATTCATTTTATATTCAGAAACGCTCATCTCTTGCTTCGCATATCAAAAAACATATTGATTATCTTGATAAATGTTTTAAAGATAAAACTTTATCAGAAATAGCATTTTTTGAAAAAGTTTATCGCTACTTAAAGAATATTAAAGTAGGCTACATGTTATTTTGGTTTATTCCCATTGAAACAAAGAATATTGAATTACGCAGAAAAATTTATCACGCTTTGTGGATTCATGATTCTGAGTTATTTAAAGCTTGCGAAAATAATACCGTAACACAGTTAGAATGTTTTCGGCATTTTAATCAATCTTCCAAGGATGCATCTCCGGTTGTTTCCACACAAGAAGGGGATGAGTCTATGAAAGAATATTATAAGAAATTAACAGATGAAAATAACCAGTTAAAGACGCAATTGCAATTATTAGAAAAAAACTTAGCTGAAGAACGCAAAAAGAATGTGATTTTACAAGAGCACTTACAACAGTTATTGCAAACTAATGAAATGTTAAAGCACAAAGTGGAAACAACATTATTGCGTAACAAGCAACAAGCAAATCACGCCACGGTGTTTAAGCCAGTGCCGCTGCATTGAAGAGGAGAAACTGTCATCCTGAGCCACCGTAAGGTGGCGAAGGATCTCCGAGGTTTTGAAAGATTCCTCTCTTACTGAAAATTTTGACAAATAGACTGATAAACGCTCGTTGTTTTTTTGAGTGTGGTTGGGGTTACAAAAATAGTATCGTCGCCGGCAACGGTGCCTAGGACATCCACATATTGCGCGAGATCTAACAATTTTGCGACTAATTGGGCGGCGCCGGGAGTGGTTTGAATGACAACTAAATATTCGTTATGTGTAATGCTGGTGACGAGTTGCTTGAGGGTATCTTGAGTAGAGAGTTTAATACCCTCAACGGGCAAGCGATAAACAATTTTATCGCCCTCACTCATTTTGATGGCGCCTATTTTGTGCAATAAGCGGGAAATTTTTACTTGATTAACGGTGAAACCTTCTTTTTGTAAAAGTTCACAGAGTTTCTCTTGAGTATCGATCGTATC
>MGXX01000060.1:0-862 GCA_001801515.1 Gammaproteobacteria bacterium RIFCSPHIGHO2_12_FULL_38_11 | reverse complement strand
CAGATACCGCTCGCTAATGAAAATGCGATTTTCGCCGTCATCCCACCACCTTTCGTCATCCCCGCATGTTTTTAGCGGGGATCTCCCCAAACAAATATCGCCTACCATAATACAATATTGTCCCGCTTAAACAAAATAATAGTCCATAGAGAATGACAGTCGTGCCGGTGCTAATAAGTGCCCACAGCGCATAGCCGCTTGCAGGAATAGCCAGTAAAATTATTTTTTTGTTTTTCTTAAAAAGCACCATGGCACTCCAGGTTGTAAAGAGGTAAGGAATTAATGAGGCAAAGGTTGCCATTAAAATAAGCAGCTGGAATTGCTGTAATAATTGGCTATTTATTGTGAGCAGTAATAATAACGTGATTAATAGGCTGGAAAATATGAGGCTTACAACAGGCGTATTACTTTGGTTTGATTTAGCAAAATAAGCGGGAAACAATCCATCCATTGCTGCCGCTTTTGGAATTTGCCCCTGCAATAAAATAGAGCTATTTAGCGTGCCAATACAAGAAATAATGGCTCCCAAAGCGATAAGGTAAGCCATTCCCTGCTGATGCGCTGGAAATAAAATTTTTACGGCATCAACAAAGGGCGCAGTTGAATGTGCCAGTGTGCTAAGCGGCATAATTCCCATTAGCACCACGATGCATAAAATATCGATGGTGGCGGCAATGAGGGTGCCCGCTATTGTTGCTTGCGCAATCATAGATTTGTGCGGCACATCATCCGCGGGGACAGTCGCGGCTTCCAATCCTAAAAATGACCAAAGCGTAAGCGTTGCAGTTGTGCCCAGCGCAGATAAATTAGATTGATTACTAACATTAAAAGCATGATAGTGCTCGGGATGAATAAAAGCTAG
>MGXX01000059.1:110285-144712 GCA_001801515.1 Gammaproteobacteria bacterium RIFCSPHIGHO2_12_FULL_38_11 | reverse complement strand
TCTGCCGAAACAATGAGATGCTAAAAAGGGTAAGTTATTTTTGCACAGCGACTAACCATAACCAAATTGGAACAATGTCAATGCGATATTTTTTTGCATCCACAGTCACAATCATTTCATCTGCTTCAGTTAAAGTAATAATTGTGCCCTGTTTAATTTTATAAGTTTGCATTGCATCGATTATTCCATTTATTTCTCGCTCTTTGGTTTCTAAATCGCCCAAATCAAAACAAACTTGTATTAACGCTTGGATTTTATTTTTCTTGCACACAACAAAATCACATTCTTTTTTTTCATGATGATAATAAATTTCAAAATTTCTGCGTTTTAATTCAATGAAAACAATGTTTTCAAGCATACGCCCAGCATCTTGACTAGAACGAAACCCAATTGCATGCGCAAGTCCCGAATCAATTGCATAAACTTTTTTAGGTGAATTCGATTGTTGCTTCAGCGAATAACTAAAACGCTTTACCAAAAAAAATAAATAACAATTTTCTAAATATTGACAATATTCAGCCGCTGTATTTGCACAACCCAAATTCAACTGCTTTTTAAGTGAATTATATGTTATTTCTTTTCCGACATTACTTGCAAAATAAAAAGCAAGCTGACGAATAGCTGTTTCACTGGGTAATTTATAACGAGAGATAATATCGCGATATAAAATACTTTCGTATAACGCCTGTAAATACTCTAACATTTCATCTTTGACATATTGTGGAAATCCACCTACCGTAATGTATTGTTTTATTAAATTATTCAGTTTCGCTTTTACAGCCGTTGTCGCATGTTGCACATTAATTTTTACACCTTTAAAGTCCAGAAATTCACAAAAAGAAAAGGGGTATAATTCAATTTTAATATAACGTCCCGTTAAATGCGTTCCCATTTCTTGGCTCAGCATTTTTGCATTTGAACCAGTGATAAAAATTTTATACCCTTGTTCATACAAGCGCCTAACAAATCGCTCCCACCCTTTTATATTTTGAATCTCATCAAAGTAAAAGGTTTTCTCTTCACCAAACAATTCAGCAAAGATTTCCATCATCATCTGGAAATGATCCACTGTAAAATCAATAAGACGCTCATCTTCAAAGTTTAAGTAATAATGTTTTTCATTATGTTGTTGGCGAATATGCTGCAATAAAGTCGACTTTCCACAGCGACGAACACCAGTAAGCAGTACAATATGCTCATTATTTAGCATCGTATCTAAGTTAATCGTCAAGACGCGAGACACATCAGGTTTGACGACCTTGGGTGTTTGCCATTCTAAAATAATGGTTCGCAAAAGTGTTCGAAGCATGATTCATCCTTATGTTATAAACATAAGGATATGGCAATATCCTTATGCTGTCAACATAAACTTAATTTAGGAGCTGAACCCGAATCTTGGAGAATTTTCAGCTTTGAGGCTCATCTCGTAATCTTTCGACTTGGTATTTGACAACTCGGTATTTATCGACTCGACACCGAGTTAACGAAATTTGAATCCACCCAGTCCCCAGTATACAATGATGCATCAGAAACACAGATACCGAGGCCATCATGAAGGACACCTACCAAACCCGTCGCCAATTAATCGTTAACGGCCAAACCTACCACTATTCTAGTATCCCCGAATTAGAAAAAAAATTCCCGCAAATTAAAAAATTACCTTTTTCGCTAAAAATATTACTGGAAAATCAATTGCGTTTTGAAGATGGCGAAACAACAACACAAAAAGATATCGATGCTTTTGCAGCATGGCTTGATACAAAACATTCCGAACATGAAATTGCTTACCGCCCTGCACGTGTTTTAATGCAGGATTTTACAGGTGTTCCTGCCGTTGTTGATTTAGCAGCGATGCGCGATGCCATGAAAACATTAAGTGGCGACCCTGAAAAAATCAATCCATTGTGCCCGGTTGATTTGGTCATCGATCACTCCGTACAAGTTGATAAATATGGGACGGATGAATCTTTTATTCAAAATGTCACAATTGAAATGGATCGTAATCACGAACGTTATCAGTTTTTAAAATGGGGCCAACAAACTTTCAATAATTTTCAAGCTGTCCCACCCGGCACCGGTATTTGCCATCAAGTAAATTTGGAATATTTGGCAAAAGGTGTTTGGAGCAACGAAAAAAATGGCGAAAAACAAGCGTTTCCAGACACATTGGTTGGAACCGACAGTCACACCACAATGATTAATGGCTTAGGCGTTTTGGGTTGGGGTGTAGGTGGCATTGAAGCAGAAGCAGCGATGCTTGGCCAACCTGTTTCCATGTTAATTCCTGATGTAGTGGGTTTTCGTTTAGATGGGAAATTAAACGAGGGAATCACTGCAACTGACTTGGTGTTAACCATTACACACATGTTACGACTCAAGGGCGTTGTCGGAAAATTCGTTGAATTTTATGGTCCTGGATTAAAATATTTGCCACTGGCCGATCGCGCAACGATTGCCAACATGGCGCCCGAATATGGCGCTACTTGCGGATTATTTCCAATTGATGCAGAAACGATTAAATACATGACGCTCACTAATCGCCCCCCCGAAACAATTGAACTTGTGCAAACTTACATGAAAGCGCAAGGCATGTTCAATGGTGAACATGCACTTGAACCTGAATTCTCCGATACATTATCATTAAATTTATCAACCGTTGTTCCAAGTGTTGCGGGGCCAAAACGTCCACAGGATCAAGTACCCGTAAATTTATTGCCAAAAGCGGTTCAAGATTTTCTTGATTTAAATAAAATAGCTGATAAAACAAAATCATTTTCAACTGACGCTGGTTTTGATTTGCATCACGCAGATGTGGTTATCGCAGCCATTACAAGCTGCACAAATACATCTAATCCCTCTGTCATGTTAGCGGCTGGATTATTAGCAAAAAAAGCTTTGGAAAAGGGTCTAGAAGCAAAACCCTGGGTGAAATCATCATTAGCGCCTGGCTCAAAGGTTGTAACAGATTATTTGAAAAAAGCAGATTTATTGATTTCGCTTGAACAATTAGGGTTTTATTTGGTGGGTTATGGGTGTACAACTTGCATCGGTAATTCAGGTCCACTTAATGAACCAATCGCAAAAACCATTAACGACAATAAAATAGTGGCTTGTGCAGTATTATCAGGTAATAGAAATTTTGAAGGCCGCATCCATCCGCAGGTACGTGCAAACTGGTTAGCTTCTCCACCACTCGTTGTTGCTTATGCATTAGCAGGCACAATGAATATTGATTTAAATAAGGATGCTATTGCCACCAATAAAAAAGGTGAGAAAATTTATTTAAAAGATATTTGGCCAACAACTGAAGAAATAACGAAAGCATTGCAGGATGTCACACGAAACATGTTTGCAAAAGAATACAGCGAAATTTTTGAGGGCGATGACACTTGGCAATCTATTAAAGTTGCCGCAACTGAAACATATAATTGGGATGACAAATCTACCTACGTTAAATTGCCGCCTTTTTTTGATGGCATTAAACCCACACCCGAAGCACCAAAAAATATTGAAAATGCACGTATTTTAGCGATTTTGGGTGACAGCGTAACAACTGACCATATTTCGCCTGCCGGCTCAATTAAACCAGACAGTCCTGCTGGTCTTTATTTAAAAGAACATTCAGTTTCAACCTTAAATTTTAATTCTTATGGTGCGCGACGCGGTAATCACGAAGTAATGATGCGCGGAACTTTTGCCAATATTCGCATTAAAAATGAAATGTTAGACGGTGTTGAAGGGGGTTATACCTTGCATTATCCTGATAAAAAGCAATTATCCATTTATGATGCCGCAATGCAATATCAAGCAGAAAATATTCCGCTCGTGATTTTCGCAGGGGCTGAATATGGCACCGGTTCTTCACGTGACTGGGCTGCAAAAGGCACTTTATTATTGGGCGTTAAAGCGGTTATTGCCGAAAGTTTTGAACGTATTCATCGCTCAAATTTAATTGGCATGGGTGTGCTGCCATTGGAATTCCTAAAAGGCACAACACGCAAAACACTTAATTTAAATGGCTCGGAAACCATTAACATAACCGGCGTTGATCAAGGCTTAAAACCCGGCAAAAAATTGCAATTGCAAATTACGTGTGCGGATGGGAAATCAGAAAACATTGATGTGTTATGCCGCATCGATACTATCAACGAATTAAATTATTATTTGAATGGCGGAATTTTGCAGTATGTGTTACGGAGCCTTAAATAGCCTCTGTCCAAGGCTGCAACAGCTTCACTGCCATTGATTCATCACAATGAACTACCTGATTTAGTAACATTATTTCAATTTCATTGAAGCATACAAGCGCTGTTGCGCCTGTATGCATCTTGAATATGGTAGCCGCGCAAGACATTGCCTTATCACACCAATTGTGTGACACTAATGGTGTGATGAGGATTCAGAGATGAGACGTTATTTCCCACAGGGCCTTGCAAGAGACAACGTGTTTTGTAACAGAAACAAAGAAAGAAATGCGCTCAAGACAAGCATCGACGAACATGAGCATATTGTTTTAGTTGCACCCAGACGATACGGAAAAACCAGTTTGATTACGCAGGTACTCAAGGAAATTGATACCCCTAGTGTTAGTATTGATTTCTTTTTTGTGCTCGCACAAGCAGAAGTGCGCAAAGCCATTACCGAAGGCGTATCCAAAATTATCAATGCGCTATTACCCAAAACAAAACCATTGGCACATAAATTAATTGATTCTATTGCAACACTCAACCCAAAAATAATCTTTAATATACTCGGTCAAAAATTAGAAATCAGCACGCGCCAAACAACAGAAAAAAGTATTTCTGAATTATTATTAACACTCGATCAATTTGCAGAAAAAACTAAAAAATCCTGCGTTATTGTTTTTGATGAATTTCAACAGATTGGTGAATTAAAGGAAAATCATGCGGTAGAAGCAGCAATTCGTCACGCCGTAGAACGCAGCAATTACGTCAGCTACATTTTTTGTGGTAGTAAACGCCATTTATTAAATGAAATGTTTACAGATAAATCACGCCCGCTTTATCATTTGTGTGATTTAATGACGATTGATCGCATTGACACCGCTTGTTATTTTCCATTTTTAAATAAATTTGCAAAAGATAAATGGAAAAAACACTTAGACGATGACACTATTTCTGAAATCATTCATCTTACTGAAAACCACCCTTATTATCTTAACGCACTTTGTCGACGTTTGTGGCGTTCAAATGATATTCCCACTATTTATGATGTTAGAAATGCATGGGATGATTATGTCGAAAAACAAAGTATTTGGATAACAGATGATTTAAGTCGTCTTACATTAAACAGGAAAAAAGTAATAACAGCGCTAGCCTTTCAAACAACACATGAACCTCAAGGACGAGAATTTTCTAGTAGGGTTGATTTAAATCCATCGGGCATTAAAAAATGTTTAGAGGATTTAGACAAGCTAGATATGATTTTTGTGGACAAAAATAAATATTATCACGTGCTAGATCCAGCAATGGCGTATTTCATACGGAAATATGCTGCTTAGGAACATGTATGAAAACACTTTTCTTACTCATTTCGCTTACTTTTAGCGCTATTTCTCCTGCTTTTGCAGCAATAGCTCCCCTGTCTCCCGAACAGGCATTTCAATTTTCAGGAACAGCCAAGGATTACCAAACAGTTTTATTAACATGGAAAATAGCGCCAAATTATTATTTATATCAAAAACATTTTTCATTTCGCGCGATAAAACCAGCAAATGCTCAATTGGGTAACCCATTATTTCCATCTAACACCCAAGTATTTAAAACAAGCTTAGGTAATTTTGATGTATATGCAAATACTTTAATGATTCCCATCCCCATTATTCAATCCAATGAAAAAAATATTCTTTTACAGGTGCATTATCAAGGTTGCTCAAAAACAGGCTATTGCTATCCGCCAATAACAAAATTAATTTCCATTAATTTAAGTGCCAATTATATGCAACCTGTTTCCGCATTAAATATCGATATTGCGCCAAACATAAAATCAATTACGCCCAATAAATTTGAAACGTTACTTGCAAAGCATTCATTTTCCCTCATGATGATAGGCTTTTTAGGATTTGGGCTTTTATTATCATTAACGCCTTGTGTTTTGCCGATGATCCCCATTTTATCCAGTATCATTGTCGGTCAAAAAAATAAAGCGCATTCACATACTTTTTTATTATCATTATTTTATGTTTTAGGAATGGCAATCACTTATGCAATTGCCGGTGTTTTATTCGCTATTTTAGGCAGTAATGTTCAAATTGTTTTTCAACAACCTTGGATTATTATATGTTTTAGTTTTTTATTTATTTTAATGGCATTGTCATTATTCGGATTTTTCACCATTCAATTGCCCGAAAAATGGCGTGCTTATATCGCTGAAAAAAGCTATCACCAAAAGAGCGGCAGCTATTTTGGTGTTGCCATCATGGGATGTTTATCCACATTAATTTTGTCGCCCTGTGTTACGCCTCCGCTAGTGGCAGTGCTCGGATTTATCAGTCAAAGTGGAAATGCCTTGCTGGGCGGCGCTGCTTTATTTTCAATCGGTATCGGCATGGGCGCACCTTTACTATTAATTGGCGCGTTAGGAACGCGTATTTTACCCAAACCTGGAAAATGGATGAATATTATTAAATATATTTTGGGTATTTTACTATTGGTGATTGCTGCCATGATGATACAACGCACATTACCACACTTTAAAAAATCAACTTCAGCGCTTCCTTTTCAAGCAGTCCACTCAGTTGCTGATATCACAACCGCAATAGATACCGCTTCAACTGAAAATAAACCGGTAATGCTCGATTTCGCAGCTAATTGGTGCATTGCTTGCAAGGAATTTGATTCACTTACTTTTTCTAACCCATCCGTTAAACGAAAACTAGCCGATTTCATCCTTTTACGGGCGGACGTAACTGATAATTCTGTTGAAAATCAAATAATTGAAAAGAATTATGGCGTCGTGGCGCCCCCCACCATACTCTTTTTTTATAACGGGCAGGAAATTGCAAATTCACGTGTCATTGGGTATCTACCCCCCCAAAAATTCCTGAAGCACTTGGATGTAATTAGCGCTAACGTGCAGATAACTGCATCGAACTAGACAACATCATGCAAGTACGCCATAATACACAAATGGCAAAAATCTTGATAATTCATGGACCCAATTTGAACTTGCTAGGTCAACGCGAGCCTGATCTCTATGGCAACGATCGCCTGGAGGATATCAACAATCGATTGATCCAGCAAGGGCTTGATAACCACCATGCCGTAGGTTGCTTTCAAAGCAATGCTGAACACCAGCTCATTGAACACATTCAACAAGCCTTACATGAGAAAACAGACTTTATCATCATTAATCCCGCTGCTTTTACCCACACCAGCATTGCTCTTCGCGATGCATTATTGGCTGTTGCGATTCCTTTTATTGAAGTTCACTTATCAAATGTGATGGCGCGCGAATCGTTTCGTCACCACTCTTATTTTTCAGATATTGCTATAGGTACTATCAGTGGATTCGGCATTAACAGCTATCAATTGGCATTAATCGCAGCAAATGATTATTTAAAAACAAAATAAGAGGAACAAATGGACACCAGAAAAATAAGAAAACTAATTGAATTGGTCAAAGAAACGGGGATCGGCGAATTGGAAGTAAAATCAAGTGACGATTCCGTTCGTATCAGTTGTCAAGCCAATGCGACACCTACCTACACACAGCAAATTCCAGCGCCCAGCACAGCATCTGTTGTTGCTGCACCAACTGCGAATGAAATAACAGTGCCTGCAGCAAAAAGCGCGCCCCCAGAAGGCCATCACGTTAAATCACCCATGGTTGGCACAGTTTATTTGTCTGGCACACCTGGCAGCCCCTCTTTTGTTAGCGTCGGGCAAAAAGTTAAACCCGGTGACACATTATGCCTAATTGAAGCGATGAAAATGTTTAATAAAATTGAGGCAGATGTCAGCGGCACAATTAGCGCGCGTTTAATTGAAAATGGTCAGCCAGTTGAATATGATCAACCATTATTTATTATTGAAGTATAACAGGGCTGAGACGCGCGTGAAGTGTTGTACTCAACACGTAACAAGCGTTGACTCGCAAGAAAATTATTTTCAGGAAAGAAGCCATGCTCAAAAAAGTCCTCATCGCCAACCGTGGCGAAATTGCATTACGCATTCATCGCGCATGCAAAGAATTAGGCATTAAAACCGTTGCCGTTTATTCAACGGCCGATCAAGATTTAATGCACGTTAAATTGGCAGATGAATCAGTTTGCATTGGCCCTGCTAGCTCAACATTAAGTTATTTAAGCATCCCTGCGGTCATTAGCGCCGCGGAAATTTCTCATGCCGACGCTATTCATCCTGGTTATGGCTTTCTGGCTGAAAATGCCGATTTTGCAGAACGTGTTGAACAAAGTGGGTTTACGTTTATCGGTCCAAAGGCAGAAACCATTCGATTAATGGGAAATAAAGTATCCGCAATCGCTGCCATGCGTGCAGCAGGTGTACCTTGCATTCCCGGATCTAACGGTGCATTAACCGATGACGCAGAATTAAATATTAAAATGGCAAAAAGTATTGGCCTACCCGTAATTATTAAAGCATCAGGTGGCGGTGGTGGTCGAGGCATGCGTGTTGTACACACAGAAGACGAATTAATTAACGCCATCGCAATGACAAAAACAGAAGCGAACGCTGCTTTTAATAATGATGAAGTTTACATGGAGAAATTTTTAGAAAATCCACGTCATATTGAAATTCAAGTGTTAGGCGATGGACAAGGCAACGCCATTCATTTAGGTGAACGCGATTGTTCTATGCAACGTCGTCATCAAAAAATTCTTGAAGAAGCACCTGCACCTGGCATCACAATGGCACAGCGCAAAAAGATCGGTGATTTGTGCGTAAAAGCTTGTGTTAATATTAATTATCGCGGTGCGGGCACATTTGAATTTTTATATGAAAATGGCGAATTTTATTTTATCGAAATGAATACGCGGGTTCAGGTCGAACATCCCGTTACCGAAATGGTGACCGACGTTGATATTGTGAAATCACAATTGCGTATTGCAGCAGGACAAAAATTATTATTCAAGCAAGAAGACATTAAATGGCATGGTCATGCAATAGAATGTCGCATTAACGCAGAAGATCCTTTCACATTTATGCCATCACCCGGAACGATCAGCGTTTATCACGCGCCTGGCGGCATGGGTGTGCGCATGGATTCTCATATTTACACAGGTTATAAAGTGCCGCCATATTATGATTCATTAATTGGAAAATTAATTGTGCATGCCTTAACACGTGAAAATGCCATTGCACGTATGAAAAATGCCTTAGACGAAACGGCAATTGAGGGCATAAAAACAAATATTCCCCTACATCAGGAATTAATGGATGATGAAAATTTTAAAAAGACGGCGCAGAATATTCATTATCTTGAAAAGAAACTTAAAAAATAGAATCGGAAGCACGCATGAAGCGAGCTTGCGAGCGTAATAAGTGCGTCATTATTTTGTAAAAGCAAAGTGTCAAAGCTATTTTAAAAATGATTTTTTAGAGGCATTCATGAAAAACGACATTCGCTGGCACCAACGCCTTGCTAACTTTACATTAGCCTTATCTGAATTAACCGATGCAATCACAATTGCACATAAAAGAAAATTATCAAAATTAGAAGAACAAGGATTAATTCAATCCTTCGAATATAATTATGAACTGGCATGGAACTGCATTAAAGATTTCTATGAAAATCAAGGCGACGTAGAAATTGCTGGCAGTCGCGATGCTATTCGTTTGGCTTTCAAAAGAGGCTTAATTGAAAACGGAAAAACATGGATGGAAATGATTAAAAGCCGGATTTCAACTTCATACACTTATAACAAAGAAATGGCGACCATAGTTGCGAAAAAAATCATCGATGCATATTATCCTGAATTTATTGCGCTACACCAAAAACTGGAAAATAAAAAAACATGAAGTTTGGATTGCCCGACGACACGATAAATAAAGTCAATGCCGTATTTAAAAAATACGCCAGCATTGAAAAAGTTATTATTTATGGTTCACGCGCAAAAGGAAATTATAAAAATGGTTCAGACATTGATTTAACATTTATTGGAAAAATTTCCGATTCAGAGTGGACAAAAATCTATTTTGATCTCGATGATTTACTCACGCCTTATACCTTCGATTTATCTCTACTGTCGAAAATTGAAAACCCCAATTTAATTGCGCATATTGAGCGGGTCGGGAAAGTATTTTATGAACGCGACGAAACTCGCGGTTGAATTTACAATGATATCGATATCACCCTGAAATTTAGACGAATACGAATACACGGTATTTCTACGAAAGCTTGTTTTTTTGCCGGCTATTTTCCTGCTCAATTTTCTCTTCAATTTTTTTGCGCACATGTGCAACCTTTTCAGAAAGCAGCTTGCTTTGACATTATGCCGAATTTAGGTAGCCATTAACACTCAGCAATCGTTCAATCTGCCCGGTCAGATAAAATGGAATGGATACCAAGGTGTATCTCACTTCATTTCCTGTGCGACTTTTTACAGAAACCTCAGTTTTACTAGGTAAATTTCCATTCACTCGTGCAGCCAGTTGATAATTTTTTAATTCCATCAATACATGTAATGACTTCAACCCACCTGTGCTACCCGCCTTTACTTCAACAGGAACAACCTTGTTACCATGCTGTATTACATAGTCAACTTCAGCGTTATATCCCGCTTCATCTCGTACCCAATAAAATAATGCGGGTTCCATATAAAATGGATCAATTGTTCTTAATAATTGCCCAACTACTTGTTCTGCTATTCCACCTTGATTAATAAGCATTAAATCATTGGGAGACGCAATATTTGAAAAATTTAATTTTAATGACGCGCTACACAATCCTACGTCTAAAAAAATGCCTTTAAAATATTTTTCTTTAAGTTCAGAAGTCAGTGGCACACCATTGGCAGAACACGCAGAAACACGATGACATACATGCGCGCGACACAGCAATTCAAAACTCTGTTTTACACTGTTCGCTTGCGCATCTGGATTAACGCGACTATATACAAATTTTTCTCCTAACAATTTTGGCACAGAACACATTGTTTCGTAAAGTCGATCAACTGCAATTCTTCCTCGATATTTTGAAAAATCATCACGGTAAGTTTCAAGCAAGTCTTGTTGAATTATCGAAATATCTTGTAACGATTTTGTGGCAATCCAGCTTGAAACAACGGCAGGCAATCCACCCACCACAACATATTCTCTAAATAACGACAATAAATCATCATGAATTGACTGCGGAATTGTATTGATAAAATTAAATTTTTGCAGGTAATCATGCAATGTTTTTTTATCGTGCGCCAATAAAAATTCTTCAAATGATAATGGCTCTAAATGCATATAAGTAATACGACCGACAGGCATGCTAAACGTATGGTCATGCAATAAAAATTCCAATAATGATCCTGCTGCAATAACAGGTAATTTTGCACAGTCTTCCGCAAACCATCGCAATTTACTGAAAACAGAAGGTGCGGCTTGTATTTCGTCTAAAAATAATAGGCATCGTTTAGGATCAATGGAGTGATCCAATGCGCTGCTTAATTCCAATAAAATTTGTTCTGGATTATTACTCTTAAAAAGATCTGCTCTGTCGGGGCGCTTTTCAAAATTTATCTCAATAAGTGTCAGGTTCATTGTTTTTGCAAATTGTCGAACCAACCAAGTTTTGCCAACTTGCCTGGCACCTCGCAAAACAAGTGGTTTGCGGGCGTGTTTTGTTAGCCAATTTTCAAGGTAAAAAAGAGCGTTTCTATGCATAATATAACCTTATGATTTTTATATATAATAGAATATATTAAAGTTTATGTCAAAATAACAGATATCTGTTATCTGTTTCTTCTACAGAAAACAGAGATCTGTTTTGTTGACTTCAGCAGGGTCCATGACCTCAGAGTTTTTCAGGTATGATTTTTGCCTGCCTAAGGGACCTTTTTACTGCGCGGTAGACATGATCAAATTCAAATAGGTTAGCCATTTGTGCTGCCAGTCGTGTTTCCCAAGTCTTTTTTAATCTTGCTTCTTTTTTATGAAATTCGAATTTGACATCATCCAATATTTTTCCAATGTGATATTCGATGCTTTTTTTATTTCATCGTAAACTGCTTCGAGTTGTTGCTTTACCTGCTCAAAACTCAATGGTTGCAGCAATGTGAAATCTAGGTCTTCTGAAAAACGATAATCAGAAAAATGACAACGTTTTAACGCTGTTCCGCCTTTGAATGCAATGCAATCTCGAAGTGCGGTGCGCGATAATCCAACTAAAAACCACGCAATACAATAATCACGTTCAAGCACATTTTCCGGTATACGTCTACCACCTTCTTCTTTAAATAGTCGATTAGATAATTTAGAAATTTGGCTTTGTAAAATCATTTTTTATGTTCCTCCAATCGCAAGCAATTCTTCTTGCGGGATATTTAATCGTAATCGCCATTTTGCGGTGTGATGCCCTTCAGATGGTAATTCTGGATCAAGCAGTTGGTAGGTCGATGTTAATGTTTGTTGCAAAAATTCCCAGTGAATTCGCGAGCCAATATTATATAGCTCCATTAAATAACCCAGCCTGCGATTGACTGCACCCACAGAAAGCTTCATTGCGTAATCAATTATTTTTTGTGGATCAATTGCATCATGTTTTATAGAGAAACCTTTTGCAACTTCTGAAAATCCTCCGCAATAACCAGGTTGCTTTAATCCATCTAACAATGTGCGTTCCAAATCACTCACAAAAACCTTTTCATTTTTATCAACCCACATTTCAGTGATACCAAAAAGATCTTTTGTTTTACAGCGAACGAAGTGAAATTGAGAACCCAAAATATTTTGTGGACGCATCATTCTTGGTGAGCACACATAAATGTCCAATTGTGGTTGTGTTACCATCTGATGGAGATCAAAAGCAGATCCATGCGAGAGATAATATTGAATTTTTGCATTGTGCCCACTAGATATTAATTCGCGTGCAACAACATAAGGGTTTCCTAAATATTCTCGTTCAAACCCAAGCTCAAATGGAACTAGACTAAATGTTCCAGACTTTAGTCGTGTTACTACTCCGTTTCGAACAAGTTGAGATAGGGCATTGGCGGCCGATGCCCGCCCGCCCAAAATATCAGAAGCTTCTTGAAAGTGGAAAATAGGGCGATTGCGATCATAAAGCGTCACCACTAAGTGAGCAGTTGTTGGGCCAAGCGTCTTCATATAATTACTATTGATGTGCAAAATATTTGTCATATTTCAATATTATAAATCTAAATTATAATTATAATTATAATTATTTCAATAATAAGTTATAAAATAAGTGCAAAAAACATATAAAATATGTATATTATGCAATAAGAATATAATTTGTAATAATTTCACTTTGACGAGCGGTTCTTTATTTAACCTAGATTCGACAGTTGAAACCTGCTGCGGAGGCTTAATCGTTTGAATATGCATTGAATTAAGATGCGTTAGCTCTGTGCGTACAGAGTACTTGCGAATTCATCAAAAAACTGGGGTGGCGCATTATCTTCTGTTGTATTTGAAAAAATTATGTCATTAACAGAACTACATCCATATTATGTCAATTTATTGTGCCACGAAATTTGGAAAATCGAAAAACAACCTGAATTAGAAGATGTTTTGCATTGCTGGAAAATTTGTTATGAAACACATGAAGACAGATTAATTGCTGATCTCGAAAAATTAACCGCAAAACAAAAAAATATTTTAAAAATGTTAGCAATTAATCCGACAATTGAGCCAACGGGTCAGCATTTTACGCAAGTTTCAAAAACATCTGCATCCAGCATTAATCAAACCATAAAAACACTGCTCGAAAAAGATATGGCATTTAAAATAAAAAAAGTAGATCCTGCTGTACCGCAATGGGAATTAAATCAAGTTAGAGTGCTGGATCCGCTTTTATCATTTGCATTGAAAAAATACGCCTAAGGAATTTTATGCCAACCCACTTCCAAATTTCCGTCACTGTTGAACCTGACAAAATTGATTTATTATCCGATATTTTCATGGAATGGGGTGCTGATGCTGTTTCCATGACGGATGCAAAAAATGAACCGTTATTTCAATTATCACCCGAAGATCAGCCTTGTTGGCAACAAACAACCATACATGCTTTGTTTGACGAAAATTGCATGCCTGAAAATATGATTGCTGAAATAAAAAATAATTATTCTGAATTGAAAAAAACACATTTTAATATTGAAAAAATAGATGATAAAAATTGGGTGGCGGAAACACAAAAACATTTTCACGCACAGGAATTTAATGGCTTGTGGATTTGCCCACAATGGGAAAAGGAGCAATTTTTAATATCACATCAAAATAAAAAAGTTGTCTTTATTGAACCTGGTTTAGCTTTTGGAACGGGAACACATCCCACAACACAACTCTGTTTAGAATGGATTGCAAATAATATTTCACACGGATCTGTGATTGATTATGGCTGTGGATCAGGCATTTTAGCCTTAGGTGCATTAGCCATGGGTGCTGAAATTGTGCATGCAACTGATCATGATAATCAAGCATTAGAATCAACTTCAAATAATGCGAAATATAATAATTTTAATAATCAAAAATTACATGTTAAAAAAACAGGTGAAATGAATGGGATAAAAGCCGATATTGTCCTCGCAAATATTTTGGCAAATCCTTTAATTCAATTAGCACCCACATTAACAGAATTATTATCGTCCCATGGGAAATTAATTTTATCCGGTGTTTTAGAAATAGATGCCGATCGTGTTTTTTCTGCCTATCAAAAGCATTTCACGCGTATCGACACACAATGCAAAGAAGGGTGGGTACTCATGGAACTTAAGTACATGCATTAAGGCTGCAGTGATAAAAAACACCCTTGTGTTTTTTACCAAAACAGTCAAAAACACCCTTGTGTTTTTTACCAGTTTACGTATAATCAATAAGATATGAGACGATATACGACACAAGACCTCCAAGACTGGATTACAGATTCACGACGTAAGCCACTGATCGTGCGCGGTGCACGACAAGTTGGTAAAACCTGGCTGGTACGTAAGCTTGCTGAAATAACAGGCAAACAGTTAATTGAAATCAATTTAGAACAAAATCCCGAGCTTCGCTCATCTTTTAACAGTAATGATCCACAGAAAATTTTACGCGACCTTGAATTAAAAATGAATTTAACGATTAACCTGAATGAATCCATTTTATTTTTAGATGAAATTCAAGCGTTCCCAGAATTACTCGCCAAATTACGTTGGTTTTATGAATTACTTCCAGCGCTTCCCGTTGTCGTAACAGGCTCTTTGTTAGATTTTACATTAGCAGAACACGAATTCAGCATGCCAGTGGGTCGTGTCTCCTATTTGCATATTGAACCATTGTCATTTGAAGAATTTTTATTAGCAAAAGGATTGGAAAAACTGGTTAATTTTCTTCAGGATTTTCAATTAATGGAAACAATATCATCTGGCATTCACACAAAATTAATGACTTTATTTTATGAATACTTAGTTGTAGGTGGTTTACCTTATGCCGTATCAACCTGGATAGAAACCAACTCATTATTAAAAGTATCACGTGCACACAATGAATTATTATTAACCTATCGCGATGATTTTGCGAAATACGCAGGGAAAATTTCAACGCAACACCTAGAAGAAATCATGACGGCCATTCCTAAATCACTAGGACAGAAATTTGTTTTCACACGCGTAAATAATGATGTAAAAATTGCAACATTAAAGCAAGCGCTCAATTTATTATGCAAAGCACGACTGTGTTATAAAATAAAAGCAACAGCAGCAAATGGTTTACCATTATTAGCTGAAGTAGATGATAAACGCTTTAAAGTTGGATTTATCGATGTTGGGTTAGTTTCTACATTTTTGGGATTACGCTTAGATCAACTGGAATTAATTGGTGACATCAATTTAGTAAATCAAGGGGCACTATCAGAACAAGTTGTTGGCCAATTATTGCGATGTATTGAACCTAGTTTTATTGAACCCAATAATTTCTACTGGCATCGAGAAGAAAAAAGCTCGAACGCCGAAATTGATTATATATTACAGCATGCTCATCACATCATTCCCATTGAAGTAAAATCAGGTGCAACTGGCAGCATGAAATCACTACAATTGTTCATGCATCTTAAAAAAAGAAAACTTGCTGTCCGAATTAATTCAGATTTACCGAGCTTAGTGGATGTTAATGCAAAATCTCATAATGGTGAACACATTCACTACGCATTATTATCCATCCCCTTTTACTTGACTGAGCAATTACATCGATTGCTACAACAAAATAATAAGTGCTGTTTTAGCGCGTAGATTTCAATAAACTTATATCCGTTACAAATTTCGTTCCAAACAACCCTTATTCTGTT
Source organism: Gammaproteobacteria bacterium RIFCSPHIGHO2_12_FULL_38_11 (assembly GCA_001801515.1). Next base: position 128,239 of record MGXX01000059.1, on the reverse strand, counting down.
ACAATAATTGTTATAAACAACCCTTATTCTGTTACAAATGAGAGTAAATATGTATAAACGCACTATAAATCAACCGCTTATGGAATGGTCACAAAAGAAAGATCGAATGCCCTTGATTTTGCGTGGCGCTAGACAAATCGGTAAAACAACCCTTGTTGAAAATCTCGGGAAATCCTATGCGCAATTTTTAAAACTCAATTTGGAAATCAAAGCGGATCGCGATTTGTTTGAACAAGATTATTCTATTGATAATTTAATCTCCGCCATTCATTTTCATTTAAAAAAGCCCATTCAAAAATCAGAAACCACTTTATTATTTATCGATGAAATACAAAGCTGCCCACGCGCTGCGAATTATCTGCGTTATTTTTACGAAGTACGAAATGACATTCACGTTATTGCTGCCGGTTCTTTATTAGAAACATTAATTGATAAGCACATCAGTTTTCCTGTCGGACGTGTTGAATATTTATTTATGTATCCCTTTTCATTTTCAGAATATTTATTGGCTGCAAATGAGAGTGAAGCACATGAAATAATAAAAAAAATGCCTTGCCCCGATTTCGCGCACAATAAATTATTAAATTTATTTCATCAATATACTTTGATTGGCGGCATGCCTGCTGCTATTACAGCATTTTTAGCAGAAAAGGATATTCTAGCGGCAAACAGAGTATATGAAAATTTGATGATTTCCTTCATGGATGACGTTGAAAAATATGCCAGCAATAAAACAATGGCGCAAGTTATTCGGCACGCCATTGCGCATGCGCCATTAGCATCAGGTGAACGAATTCATTTTCATGGTTTTGGTAATTCAAATTATAAATCGCGTGAAATGAGCGAAGCATTACGCACTTTAGAAAATGCAATGCTGTTAAAATTAATTTATCCGACAACACAAACCACTCCGCCCGCCGAAACGAATCATAAAAAATCACCGCGTCTGCAATTTTTAGATATTGGTATAGTAAATCATATTGCAGGATTGCAGGAATATTATTTTAACGTTGGCGATTTAAACACAATTTATCAGGGGAAAATAATCGAAAGTGTTGTGGGACAAGAATTTCTAACAATTAATCCATACAGTCAGCAACCGCTTAAATTTTGGGTAAGAGAAAAACCACAATCCAATGCAGAGGTAGATTATATTATTCCATTTGAAAAATATTTAATTCCCGTTGAAGTGAAATCAGGCGTGAGCGGAAAATTAAAATCATTGATGCAATTTATGGAAATGGTAGATCATGATATTGCAATACGGTTGTATGCAGGAAAAATACAATGGGATACGCTAAAAACGCCTTCTGGAAAATCATTTCGATTATTAAATTTACCGTATTATTTGGCAAGCGAGCTGAAGAATTACCTTTCTTTCCATATCAACTTTCCATAATTATGTTTAAACAATATTAATCCTCACGAAATGAATGCTTAAAACTGCGTTCAACGGGGTCCATAAAGTACCCCCATGGTGAACGCTTCCCGGTGATAATCATCACATCTACTGGCATACCCGGCATTATTTTCTTATCGCCCAATTTTTTTAATTCATCTGAATCAATATGGATACGCGCTTGAAAATAATGGTTTTGCGTACGCTCATCTAGTTGAGAATCAGCTGAAACATAGCTCACCCTACCCAACAATGTCGGCGTTGTTCGAGTTTTTAGTGCTGGCAATGTTATTTTCGCTTTTAGTCCTTCATGCACAACATCAATATCCAAGGGATTTATTTTTGCTTCTACTACCAATTCTTCATGGCTTGGCACAATTTCCAATAATGTTTCACCCGATTTAACCACACCACCCAATGTTGATACCGCCAGATTCATCACCGTTCCATCTATAGGGGCAATAATTGTTGTACGTTTAAAAATATCTTTCGCTGCTTTTTCACGGTCTTCAGATTGTGCTAATTTTTCACGCACAATGCGCAACTCCTGAGTCCATTCTTTATTTAATTTATCTTGCTCTGCAATAACCAACAATTCAGTTTCACCAATTTTTTCTTTTAAATTTGCTATATTTGCCTGATATTCGCCACGTTGGCCTTGTAATTGTTGTTCATCTCGTTGAATGGATAACACGCGGCTGCGATCAATTAACTCTTCTTTCGCTAATAGCAAAATTGCGGCCACTTCTTGACGCACCAATTTTAACTGCTGATCTGATGCGATCAATTGCGCATTTGCACCTTGAATTTGATCTTCAAGTTGTAAAATACGTTGCTTATAAATTTTTAAGCTACCCATTTTAGCAGCTCGTTCCGCATCAAAGCTGGCTTTTTGATTATCCAAAATTTTATGCATATTCGCTGCATTTGCCACAGACAAAACAAGATCAGGAAAAGTCACCTGCTCATGATCATTAATCAACGCAATCAATCGCGCTTCATCCGCCAATAGTCGTAATAGTTGACCGTGCTCTAATTCAAATTTAGTCGCAGATTGCGTATCATCAATTTTGACTAATACCTGCCCCTTTTTAACTATATCGCCATTTTTTACACTCACTGCAGCAATAATCCCTCCTTCTAAATGTTGAACAACACGACGATTTCCTGCAACCACAATTTTTCCCGAAGCAATAGCAGCACTTTCAATTTCTGAAAAAAATGCCCATAAGAATAAAACACTGATAAAAATCGCAATAACAATCCAACCCAAGCGCGTAATGGAATGTGTGGATGGACTATTTTGAATAGGGGTGTCATTTAACATATTCATTACTCGTCTATTTATTGCATCTTAGCTAATATTTCAGGTGTTGCACCCAAGGCTTGAATCTTACCTTCTCGCAATACCAGTGTTTTTTCCATTAATTGAATTAATTTCAAATGCCTTGTTACAATAATCAATGTCGCCTGCTGTTTTGCTTTTATTTTCTCAATGGCATTTAACAAGGCACGCTCACCTTCCACATCTAAATGCGTTTCTGGTTCATCTAATACTATAAAACAAGGATTTTTGTAAAATGCACGTGCTAACGCAACGCGTTTTGCCTGTCCACCTGATAACTGAAATTCATTAACTAATGTATTATATGCTTTGGGCAAATGTAAAATCATATCATGCGCATTTGCCATTTTGGCAGCAGCAATCACATCTTCGTCTGAATAATTTGTTTCTAAACAAGCAATATTATCTTTAATTGATCCTTCAATTAATCCATTATCTTGCGGCAAATAACCTACTTGCTTCCCAAAATCGGCTCTATCCCAGCTATAAACATCCGCACCATCTAAACGAACTGCACCTCGCGTGGGCTTAAACACACCTAGCATCATACGCGCTAAAGTTGATTTACCAGCACCGGATGGCCCTAAAATTGCAAGCCCTTCTCCAGCACTTAATTTAAAATTAATATTTTGCAACAATGGCTGTTCAATTCCCACTGGCATATAAATTAAATTATCACATTCAATATTACCCAGCGCCTTGGGCAACGCTATATGTTTTGTGCGCAACTCAGGCAATTGAATGAAATTTCGCAAACGAATTAAAGATTCTTTAGCAGAAAAGAATTCTTTCCATGCTGAAATAAATTGCTCAACAGGTGCTAATGCGCGACCTGCAATAATAGAGGCGGCAATCATAGCACCTCCCGTTAACTCACCTTGCATTGCCAAATAGGCGCCCACGGCTAGCAAAATAATTTGTATCAAGATGCGGAGAAATTTACTACTAGCGGAAATAAAACCAACGTGTTTTGCAGAAGCAGATTGAAACACCATCACTTTATTATTTTTAATTATCCATTTCTCAATAAATGCATGCAACATCCCTGTTGCTTGCACAGTTTCAGCATTATTTAAGATAGTATCTACATCATATAGATTATGCTCAGTTATTTTTGAAGCTGCCTGTAAATCATGTGCTGATATTTTTTGATTAAAATAGGCGAAGAGAAATAAAATAATTGCCCCCATCAATGTAATCAGCCCTAATATCCCTGAAATAAAAAAAATGGCAATTAAAAAAATCGGAAACCAAGGCATATCTAAAAAAGAAAAAAACGATGGGCTTTTTAAAAAATTTTTTATCACGCCAATATCATGTTGTGATTGGTAAGCATACCGATTTCCAAGCAATAGTCGATCAATACTGTTAGTTAAGATAATTGGGCTTAATTGATTATCGAGCCAATGTGCGACTTCTATTAGAATACGACTTCGCAAAAATTCAAGCGCCGCATAAACTGCTATAAAAAAAATAGCAATAAACGTTAAATAAAACAGTGTGTCAGCACTTTGACTAACCAGCACGCGATCATATAATTGTAACGTAAATAGTGGCACTGTTAGCATTAATAAATTAACTAAAAAACTAAAGAAAATAACAGACCAAAATGCTGAACGACAGCGCAATATAATTGAGCGAAGCAAATCATTTTGTTCTGTTATCATCTGTTTTTCCATATAAATAATTATTCAATGTATATACGTCACGCGGCGATAGCGTTCCCGCTGCTTGTTTTAATAAAATCGTATTTAAAACATAGGTGTAAAAAAATAGTGTATATTGTTTTTGTGCTTCATATAAACGATTTTGTGCTTGCAACAAATCAAAAATATTTTGTACGCCCGCTTTAAATCCCTTATTCATGTGATTTAAGCCAGATACGCCAACCTTCATTGCTTCCCGCGCCGATTTAACACTGAACAACCCGTCATGCACGCCGATAAATGCATTTTTAGCATTGGTAACTGCTTCTAAATAACGTTGCGCCATATCGGCACTGGCTTTAGCATACTGTGCTTTTGCTGTTGCAATATCAGATAGCGTTTGTCCACCCTGCGAAAAATTCCACGAAGCTGAAATGCCCGCTTCCGTTGAACGCACTGCTTCTTCTGATCCGCCGGCAGCTTGCGTGCTTAATTCATTAATATCTGAATAATTTGTTATTTCGGAGACAGTCGGCAAAAAGTCTGTTTTTTTTGTTCTAATTTTTTGTTCTGCCGACTGCATGGTTAATCGCGCTGATTGCAACAATAAATTTTGCCGTTTTGCTAGCGCAACCCAGGGCTGGACTGAATTGGGATTTAATTTAATCGATATAAAATTACTTTTTAACTTTGGAAAGGCTGAGTAAACAACGGCCGTTATATTACTTAAGCTTTGTAATGCTTGCATATACGTAATTTTTGCCGTTTCATATTGACCATTTAATAATTGATATTGCTGTTCTGCTTGCTCAAATTCTGTGACTGTTGCATATTTTAATTGTCGTTGCCTTGTCATAACACGTAAGAATTCTTTAGAAAATAATTTTTGAGATTGCGTATAATCCATCATATCGCGAGCTTGCAGCACATTTAAATAACCACGAACAAAACGCACAATTAAATCTTGCGTTTGCCAGGAAAATAAGGCAACCGCTGCTCGCACTGATAATCTTGCTTGATATAACTGATTAAATGCAGACGCATTAAAAAGTGCTTGACTGAAATTGATAGTATATTGATTACTATTATAGTCAACATCACCCAGTAATTCTGAATTTTGATAGGTATGTGCTAATTGCGCATTTAAAACAAGTTGCGGTAGCAGAGTTGCCCTCGCCGTCGGAATTTGTTGCTCAGTTTCTTGAAGCGTTGCTTTTTGCTGCTGAAAAACTGGGTCGTTTTTAACAGCATCTTGATAGGCATCCCAGAGATTGGCAACGGGATTTGCAGCGATAACGCCAAGGCTATTTAAAAAAAGTAAAAATAAAATAATGCCATCCCTAAAAAAACGCATAAAAAACGAATCCTTGTTATGAAACATGTTGCTATACTGCAATATCACTATGTGAAATAGGATCAGATGCAATTAAATCCACTGCAAAGTTTGTGTTTGTGATGCTAATAGTTTGAATACCATTATGCGCTTGAATATGAATATCATCTACATTCACGTGTAATAATGTTAAATCTAATATGTCTACACCGTGATGAAATGCTTCAATGGTGTCGCGTTGATCGTCTGTAGAATCAAGTAAATTTTCATATTTATAAGTATTTTTTCCATCACCCCCTACCAAAAAATCAGCGCCACTTCCGCCAATTAATATATCGTCACCAATATTGCCGTATAAGTGATCATTACCCGCACCGCCATACAATGTGTCATTACCTTCATTGCCATGTATCGTATCATTACCCTCACCACCATACAGATCATCATCACCTACGTTACCATGCAATATATCATTACCCCCTAATCCATAAATAACATCATTATTCACCGTTCCCATTAATGTTTCTCCCGAGGCAGTACCCATAATATCAGCAGCACTTGGAGCAGGTGTTGGTGTTGGTGCGGGCACAGGTGTTGGTGTGGGGATGGGTGTTGGAACAGGTTGTGGCGCAGGATCTGATGACGACCCCGTTAAAATAAAATCATTTGCCGTAAATGTTTTATAACCATCCCCGATTTTAATTGAAAAATCCGTACCGATAACATCCACAAAGTTATAACCATTCTCTTGCCTAAAAGCCAGTTGATTAAATCCAATATTAAATGCAGACAAATCAATTTTATCGTTGCCTTGTTCGAAGTTTTGAATAAAATCCGGTGATGATTTTTCTGAGTCAGATAACGCGAGATATTTAAATACATCATTTCCCGCACCTCCATTCATAAAATCAGCACCAGCACCCCCAATCAACACATCATCACCTTCACGACCATACAATGCATCATTTCCATCACCACCATACAGCACGTCATTACCGTCTAATCCATGTAATTGATCATCTCCCGCTAATCCATATATCACATCACTGGCCATTGTCCCTGTTATTATTTCGCTATTTATTGTACCTGTGATTTGAGAATCAGGATGAGTGGGTTCTGGTGCTGGATCAGGTGGCGGAATCACAGGATCAGGCACTGGCACTGGATCGGGTAGCGGAATCACAGGATCAGGCACTGGCACTGGATCAGACACTGGATCATGCGCAATGCTGCCTGTAATAGATGACCATGTGCGATCGATATTCATCGCCAATATTTCTTCTGCCTGCAAAGTGAAATGGGTTCCATCTGAGAAAATAATTTCTTGCGCTACATCTGTTGGATTATACGCAACATATGTGATCAATCCTGATTTATTAAATACTGAAAAAAAAGGGGTATTTGCTGTAATATTTCTATCAACTTGACCCAAAGCATTTAAATTATTAATCCAACTATAAGTATGTGACAACGATTCGCCTTCTTCTGGCGTGTAATTTAAGGTAAACGAAGCCACTGCTGCAGCCGGATTAAATAATGCTTGATATTCCATCATAATATCTTTCCATTCAGTAGGAACACCTCCATTCACCTGTATCATTTCTGCATAATTTTTTGCAACATATTCAGGATATAAACCCAAATACAAAGACGCTGCTGTGATAGGCAGAAAATTAATACCATGAATCATTTCAGGCTCACCTGAAAACCAAGTGCCATAAACTGCACCGTCCCCCCATACCATACCGACTTCACTGTGATTGAATTCATCCGGAAAATTCATATTATTAATATCAAACCAATATTGTTGCACTGCAGATACTTCGGTCGAATATAAATAATTTCCCAAATCAAGTAATGCCGCATTACCCGTTTGCGCACCCCAAAATGTCACAGCACTAGCAAAGTTTAAGGCTTCAGAAGAAGATTCATGATTATTTCCAGAAAAAAAGGCAGCATGACCTGATGCCCATGAATGTCCAGCATACGGATCAAAATTTCGCAAATAAGGAAACAAAGTATTTGTTTCATCTGTATTTGCGACGTCTTTAATTAATAACTCAACCATTCCACCCCATTCATTTGCCCATTGTGGATCAAATTGTGCAACCACAGAAGCCGCTTTAATAAAATAACCATAATGAAAATGGTGATCATTAATTTCTGAATCAGAATTAAAACTAGCAGGATAAGCTTGAAGTGTCCCCCATTGTTCATTGTAATAAAATTGCTTATCACCTTCCGTGTTACTCACAGTAAACCAGTCTTGTAATTCCGCTTTTATTGCATTAACAAAAAATGTTTTCGCATCAACATTCCCCACTTGATCCGCTAACTCCGCTAATTCTCCCAAACGTGCCATTGCTTTACCCGCCCAATAACTATCTTTTCCGGGAATAACAATGGGTAATGCACTCATATATTGATATTCACCTTGAATCATATTCGCCAATTGCTGTGTTTCTGCTGCATCTAAAAAATTGGGTAATACCGGCAAAATCCCCGTATAAGGAATGGCCGTACTAAAGGTATTACCTTCGTGCAACTTCATTTCTCCTTGAGGTGCTTGATAAGTATATTGTGTTAATGAATCATTTGAATGTAACCATTGATGCGGATATAGCGATGTTAATGCATCAGCCGAGAAATCTGATTCTTTTAAATCAGTTGTGACTGAAAAATTCGTCACTACTTGTGAGTTCTCAGCGTCATATGAAAATGTTGCTTGACTATCTGTGACAAAGGCATAAGCGTGTTGATAAAAATATTGCAATGTGTCAATTGATTGATCAGGTAGTAAAGCGCTTGAGAAATAATCTTTACCATTTAAATCTGAAGTAATAACACCATTATCAACATGCCATTCACTGCCGACGGGTGCAAACAATCCATAATGGTTACCATTGATCGTCAGACCCAATACATTATGATCGTAATAGTAAATAGTACCAACACCATCCCACTGTACCGCTTCTTCCACAGGTGCTGCACCCAATACAATAGATTCAACAGCTGGTTGATGCGTGCTTAATAAATTTTGCGTGCCATCATTTGCCAAATATAATGTATTTGCTAATACGCCATTTGAATCAGTTAAATTATTAAAAGGTAACACCACATTAGACATACCCACTTGTACTTGAATGTCTCCCGTACCAAAAGCTTTCCACACTTCCACTTGAATTGTTGCATTATTTAAATTTTGTAATTGGCCCGTTTCACTTGCGCCCAGCCCGCGTGCTTCATTTTGTGTGTAATGTTCAGTGTTATTCGCATCACCATCCACTGGTAAATAATTCATGGTTTTAACATAATCAAATTTTCCATCGCCGTTGGTATCAATTGAAATACGCGCTTCAACTGCATTAGCAATATGACTGCCTTGCCCATCAACGGCATTAACCAACAAATCCATCGTCAATTGTCCACCATTATAAGTCCCATTGACGTGATCGATTTTAAAAACTTCGTTACTTGCATTGGGTTGACCAATAGTATTACTATTGTGTGCGGTTAAATTAATGACAACATCTGCATCACCTGTGCGTTCAAAATAAGTAAAGGGTGAGCCATGGCCAAAGGTTGCATGTAACTGATTACTTGAATCACTGTCTTGCCATAATGTTTTATTGAAATAAGCTGATGTATTTTCTAAAACGGTATTAGCTGAATTCATTCCTGCTAAGCTTATATTTAAATCAGCATGATAAGTATATTCAAATTTAACTTGTCGACCTGATCCATCATAAAAAAATGTCGGCGTTGCAGTATAGCCTAAATTTAAACCTGATGAATCTGCTTGCATATTAAGAGGTTGCGCAAAAATCGGCGCTGAATATTGATTACCAAAATAAGGAAAAATAACTGAACTAATCCAGTCATTTGTAGGAACAACGTCCGAAAAATTGCTTGCAATTAAGGGTGAAACAACTTGACCTTGAAAGGTCAAAACCCCAGTTTCGCCTAACGGAAGCGCTGTTGTATAACTCCCCAAACCTAATGTGATAATACTCATAACCACCTCCAATTACTTTACTATTTTCCTCCTCTATCTGTACTATAGCACCATATATCACCAATTTTGGGTAATTTACAAAATATATTCACTTAAATATCATATAGTTTTGATCTGCTTATAATCTGTTTAAAAAATCAACAGGATGCGTTAGCATAAAACTAACAGGAAGGAATCTTATGCGCTCAAATCAAAAACAAAGTCGCCACATCTTACCCACCCAACAACAACTCAATCAATTTAATATGGCTGCTCGAGAAGCCATTCTTTTAAATAATTTTAATCGCGCAGAAAAATATCGCCGCTTAGGTGCTTCAGTAATGGAAATGGCACGTGCTGTTGGCGAAAGCGGGAACTGGGATTACGCGGAATTTTTACTAAAAAAAAATCCGCAATTATTACCTAACCTTGCCAACGAATTGGGTATTGGTTTCATGATCATTCATGACCACCATTCAGCAGAAAAATTAATTAACTACGGTGGGAATCCGGAAATTATTACAGCGGGCAGCATAAATGCTTTACCAACAATGCCCCTTGCTCGACGAAGAGTCACCTTCTTAGATAACCTACCAACACCTGCCATAAAAAAAACAACATCACCCACCTCTCCCATTTCACCAAACAAACTAGAGGTGACACTGACACCAAGATCACGCAACACTTTTTTTGGCGACTCAATTCTTAACAAAACATTTTCAATGAGCAGTTCCTCCATGGAAAGTTTTACGCTCGATCCCTAAGGAGCTGTGCACGGAATAACCTATAAAACACCAAACAAATTTTTAGTATCTTTTAACGCGGGAATTAAATCCATTTCAGAACCAATATTATTTTTAACTGATAATTCATGAATCAATTTTAATATCGCAAAATCCTCTAATGCAAAACCAACGGAATCAAACAAGGTTATCTCATCATTGTCATTACGCCCCGTTTTTTTTCCGGATATTAATTCCCACAATTCAGCATACACTTCATCATCAGTCTGTTGAATTTCGCCTTCAATTTTTGATTGTGGGAAATATTCAACAACGATTTTTGTGCGAGACAATATATTTTTATCTAACTCTGTTTTTCCAGGACAATCACCGCCAATACCATTAATATGCATGCCCGCTTTTATCCATTCATTTTTGAGAATATCAACATGTCCTTTTGCTGCTGTTGCAGTGGTAATAATATCGCAGCTGTCAACCACTGATTCCGCATTATTACAAGCAATTAATTTAAGATCCTGATCTTTTAAATTATGCTGAAATTTTTTCATGGCTTCAGGATCAATATCAAAATATTTCACAGTTTCGATAGGAAATACTGTTTTATGCGCTAAAATTTGAAATTCAGATTGCGCACCGGTTCCAATGATTCCCATTACTTTTGAATTCTTTTTTGCAAGGTATTTTGAGGCCAATGCAGAGGTTGCACCTGTGCGCAATGCAGTTAACAATGTCATTTCACTTAACAATAAAGGATATCCATTATTCACATCAGACAATAGCCCCAGCGCAATAACCGTTAATTTTTTTTGCTTTGCATTGTTGGGATGGCCATTTACATATTTAAATGAATAATAGTCGTCATCTGCAGTCGGCATTAATTCAATTACACCGTCGTGAGTATGAATGGCATGACGCGGTGATTTTTCAAATTCTTCCCAGCGTGAATATTCTTTTTCTAGTGATGCGATTAATCCAGAAAAAAAGTTTTTCAACCCAATTTGATCAATTAATTTTTTAATGTCTGAAACGGTGATGACTTTGACCATGTTTTTAATCCTGATGTTTTACCCATTCTGCGTCGCGCAAATAAACAACGCGCAGACAGCAACCCAAGACGAAAAAGCCCAAGGTATTTTTGCGCCAATTCAGACCGCGCATAGTACCAACTAGGTAATTTTTGAGCATAGTATTAAAAAATCTTAATGATTTTAAGAATTCCTAATTTACAGATAACTTTTAATACCGTCAATAAAAGGCAACAGGCTTACCCAGGGCTCCCGCATTAAAATTTGAACAAAACGACGATATTTTTAACGTTTACAGTGGATTTTAACAGTGCCAATGGAAACGAGAGCGCCAGCGACCGTGAAACTTTGCGCTTCAGTATGCTTTTTTTTAACACAAGTTATAACGTGCAGCGCGTCACATTAAATTTTATTTACTGAATATTCAGGTTTCGCGCAAAGGGTTTTTTTACATTTTTTGTCAATGTTAATAATTCCTTAACCATTAGAGAATAAAATCTATTGCATAATATAAATTAAAAAAGGGTATGTGCGTTAATCCCCTGTTTTAGAACATAAAATTATTTCGGTTTTTTTTTGTTTTTCGACTATAATTTTTTCAATAATCTTTTTGGTCAGTAATTCACTGCGTTTTTAGATAAAATTTTGGAGATTTTTATGAAAAGTAATGATAAACCTGTAGCAACGACGAATTTGTTTGATGCGGATTATGCAAAAGTAGGTTTAACACATAATGAATTACAGGGTTTCGTAACCACACTGGAATCTGGATTGACTCCAACTTTTAAGCAAAAAATAGGTGACTTATTTGCTACAAGTGCAGAATATTGGTCTGGGTTTTCAAAGATTGAAGAAAATTTAATACTAGAAGCAAATCGTTTTTTTGCGTTGTTGATGCTGCAAGAAATTTTTCAAGAAAACCCAGCAAACCTTAACGATTCGGTTGCTAAGGTGATGGCCATACCTCGTGCATATAAAAAAATTGAAAGTATATATCCTAATATTGCAAAAAAATTGAATAATAATTTTACGTTGTGTAGATCAGGATATTTGGAGGATTTTATGTTACTAACCATGGAAAAAAGTTATCTTCGTGTTCAAGAGAGTCAGCAAGCGAAATTGGCGAACGAAGCATCATCGGCACTTCTACAAGCAAATCAACGCGCAACAGTTGAAGCCACAGAAACATCTCAAAGAAAAAATATTGAGGATCAAGCACTTCAAAAATGTGCAAAACCAGTATGGATAATGAAAATGCACACCATGGATTCTGATACAGAATATGATCTTGACTCGAGCGATGAAAGAGAAGAGGACGGTCTTGGAGAATGGCGCACGTCTGACCGAACAAACATCGCTGCGCGAATCGACAAACCTTTTGAACAGGCTTTATCCGATTACGCAGACCATCCCAATCTTAAACAAGTGGAATGGTTGGTATTAAAAAATAATCCCCAAATGGCGTTTGAAAAATTTTCTGCTGAAAAAGTGACAGAATTATTTTCATTAGATAACAGTGTATTGGATTTTTTTGCTCGCAGAGCAATGTCAGGTTCACGCACTTATGATTATTTGAAATCAGCATTTGAAAAAATGGCAACGCCAGAAGCAGCATTTGAACTGTATCATCTTATAGAAAAGAAAATTGCTTTGCTTGATGAATCATCAAGCCGAGCTGAGAAAACTTGCGCGCTAAACACGGCATTTTATAATCGTTTTAAAGCAGATGAGAACTTCGATCTTATTTTCAAGGGCTTTGCTTTCAATCTCATTAACCAATATGAACCAGCAAACTGCGTTGATCCGATAGCAATAGAATTTCGCGACAAATTTAAAGAGCACTTGTTTTCCTCACTCAATGAAGCAGAATCGCCCGCTGTGTTTTCTAAGCTTTTGTTTAACGAATTTTGCGATGCTTTCAAAAGCTTTAAACCATCAGAAGCGAAACAGGTTGATTTTCTGATGATGCATTTTAAACTTTTGATCACATTTCTTCAGTTGTCCGGTCTAGCTTCGGCCGACTTTACCAGATCTTTTGAACAACTGCTTCATGAACTATATATGCTCCGTGCTTATTGTGTTTCTGGCCTAAATAACCAACACACAGAAAAACTTTATTCTGAAACACTAACAACAATACAAAGTGAAAATACTAAAATTTTATTAAACATCACTATTATTGATTACGCGTCTCCAGAAAGCTTTTCATTGGAAGAAAAAAATGCGTTTGATCAATTTAAAGATGATTTACTAAAAAATCTAAAAAACAAAACGCCTGAGGTGTTTTGCAAGGAATTTTCAGATGTGTTATTAGAAAAATTTCTTGCTAATGGCGATCTGACAAACTTATTGCAACATCAAGTTATGTTATGTGAGCTGTGCTGTGAACTGGCTGGTCTTGAAGAACCTGAAATTACTCGTGTATTGCGTGATGCTGCCGAAGTTGAACGACTAGGCATTGAACTTTACACAGAAAAGGAGCCAACAGCGACACATCCTCAGTCAAGCGTTACCAGCACTGGATTGTTTGCACGATATAGAGACCCAACAACAGGTACGCAAGAAGAAGCACAGCCAAACGATGGAAATCGGCCAGGCAAGAAATAAAGAACAAGGCAATAGCAAGGCAACAGGCTTGCCTTGTTTTTAATCCTGATGTTTTACCCAATCTTCAAATGCTTCGTCTTCGAATTGGTAAATGCCGTGTTCTATACGAGTAATAATATTTTTCTCTGTTAATCGACGCAAGGCATTTTGTGCCATATTTTTATTCGCGCTGTCTTCAACTCCCAACGCTTTTCCCAATTGTTGTACAGCTGATTTTCCGTGTAAATCTCTAACACCACCTGCAATCATTTTTAATACAAATTGATCTGCAACAAGAAGAGATTGCCACTGTTTTTTAAAGCGATCATCATGCAATACACTTTGTTTTGCTTCTTGCAATATGCCAGCTGAACCACGCTCCGGATTATTTAAATAATACTCAATATATCTACGAAAAAACTCAGGAGTATATTTTAATGCTGAAAAGGCCGCTAATGCATCGTCCAAAGACATTGGAAATTTGCAAATTTTATTTACGCGCTGCACCATTGCAGCAACAAATTCATTACCAAGCAACACAAAAGGTTCCATTGGCGCCCAATTATAGAATGGCTCAGAAGGAATGCCGAACATGCGTCTCAACGTTGTTTCTGAACTCCCTGCAAAAATAACCTTAATACGATCTTTGCGGCTATCTAACTCAGCACGCAAGGCGTGCGCAAAGCTTGAATTTTCCGCATACGCTAACACCTGTGCTTCATCAATCACAAACATCAATGTCAATTTTGTTTTGTCAAAAACATCCATTACCTGCATCAAGGCTAACCCTGATACAGTTTTATGAGAATGTAATTCAGTTTCAATTGAACCTTCTGCAATACCAGGAAGTTTACCAGACACTTTAACTTTAATTTTTTCAAACCGTTTTGGCGCAATAGTTTTATATAATTGCGTGATAATTGCTGTTGCAGGATCCACTTCTAATTTCCACAAATTAACATAAACTGTGGCATATCCTTCGTTTTTTGCAGCAGGAATAAAATCTTTTTCTAGAAATTCTGTTTTCCCCATTCTACGACGCGCAAATAAACATCGAGCGGACACAAGCCCCAATGCAAAAAGGGCTAAGTATTTTTTTGCCAATTCAGGTCGTGCATAATGCCAATCTGGTAATATTTTTTTCATGGTATTAAAAAGTAGTAATTGATTTAATACTTATTAATTTACGTAAACAATTTAAGATAATCAATAAAAATAGGTGTTATATTACTTGAAAACGCCATTTTCTTTACCGCGTTTAGAAAATGGCGTACAATTTCTAAATATCAATTAGAAAATGGCGTCAAGTATGTTTCCCAGATTTATTCAACTTAATGAAAAACAAAGTTTTTTTCTTTTTGGGGCGCGTGGGACTGGAAAAACAACCTTGCTACGATCTACACCTTGGTTAAAAGAAGCCATAATGATCAATCTACTGGAGGCAAAAACAGAAAACCGCTTTGCAAGCAACCCAGATACGCTCAGTGAAATCGTTAACGCAATGCCTGAAAAACAAACCCATATTGTGATTGATGAAATTCAAAAGCTACCAAAACTATTAGATATAGTGCACAATCTCATCGAAACTACCGATAAAAAATTTATTCTAACAGGCTCAAGCGCAAAAAAATTAAGGCATGGCGGCGCTAATTTATTAGCAGGAAGAGCATTGCTTTATCATCTTTATCCACTCACTTATTTAGAAGCTGGCAATAAATTTAATTTATTGCATGCCATTCATTATGGGATGCTGCCTAAACTCTTTGAATTTACCAGTGATCATGATAAACAACTTTTTTTAGAAGCTTATGTTAATTTATATTTGAAAGAAGAAGTGTGGGCAGAAAAATATGTGCGTGATTTAGAGCCCTTTCGCTATTTTTTAGAGGTGGCAGCACAAGCAAACGGAAAGAAAATTAATTTTTCGAAAATCGCAAAAGAGGTTGGCGTCTCTGATTATACCGTGCAAGATTATTTTTCTATTTTAGAAGATACACTCATTGGTTATTTTTTACAGCCGTTTCAACATTCATTTCGTAAACGCTTAAGCAAAAAGCCTAAATTTTACTTTTTTGACACGGGCGTTGTTAGAACACTAATGCGCCTAATTGAAATTCCATTGCCTGAAAAAACAAATGCGTTTGACAATGCATTTGAGCATTTTATTATTAATCAATGCATACAATTAGCAAGCTATCGACATCGCAATTATCGTTTTACTTATTTAGAAACAAAAGACGATGCTGAAATTGATTTGGTTGTTGAAAGGCCAGGGGGAAAAATATTATTTATTGAAATAAAAAGCTCAGACAATATTGAAGAACGACATTTATCAAGCCTGAAATCATTTTCGAAGGATTTTGGTGATTGCGAAGCGATTTGTTTAAGCCGCGATCCTTATACTAAAAAATTAAATGGGATAACCGTTTATCCATGGGAAATCGGCGTTAAAAAATATTTTTCATAACAGTAAAATCGCTCATGAACGGTTATGTGCCGAGCATGAGCTGGGTAACACGCCACCCCCTTTAAAAAGACGTCGTCGCATTAATCGCGAACTTGATTTCCCCCTTTGAAAAAGGGGGTCGGTTATGTGACGCTGTAATGTATTTAAATAGTCAATAAACTATCGCGTCACGTAACCGGGGGGATTTGTCGAAATGGCCTGGTGTTATATTGTAAGCGAGAGGACTGATGTATTCATCATTTTAAAAATGGCAGATTCACTTTTAAGTAAATTTTTTCCTATCCGAGCGATTATTTTATTTTCTTTTTCTGATAACTTCGTAAAATCTCGCTTTAAGTGTGCCCAACACATTTGTCGCTGATCGCTATCAAAGATGTTATAGGCAGCATATCGATCAGAAACAACGATATTTTTAAAATCACCCATTATTGCACGCAATACTTTTTTGCCGCGTGACGCGTGAATAGAAAAATGAGCGGCCGTATTTGAAATAAATCCCCACATCCATTGGTTTTTACCATCACGATTATGACCTGTCTCATCTGAATTCATGCACCTGGTGTCGCATATAATTGCCTGAAGATTTTATTTTTCCACCACATAAGCAGTTTTTGGGTAGTGCACAATTCTGAAAAAAATTAACTTGATCACGCGGTAATAATTCTCGGTGGTGACCTTTGTGGCCAGGTTGCCCGCCACTCTTTTTGCCGCTTGATTGACGATTATTTTTCTTTTTCTTCTTTTTGAAATCGCTTGATGGTCGCAACGATGAATTTGATGAATTGTTATTTAAACGTTCTTTTAGCTCTGTGTTTTCGATTCTTAATTTTTTATTATCTGCTTCGATAACTTCAAAACGCTTTGATAAATCATCAAGTGTATTCATCAATACTTGCATTATCTGATGACATTCTTCAATTGTATCGGGAAATTTATTCATACATTTCTACATGGTAAATTTGACTGTGCAGAATGTACATTATTCTGTGGAAATTTCAAGGGGATTTATTGCGTGGGTTAAAATAAATCCCCCCGGTTTACGGACGCGATAATTTATCGAACATTGAGTTACTTGCTGCGTCCGAAAACCGACCCCCTTTTTCAAAGGGGGAAATCAAGTTCGCGATTAATGCGACGACGTCTTTTTAAAGGGGGTGGCTGTTACTGAGCTGGGTATACTATCCTTTCATGCTATCAAAAAACTCAGCATTTGTTTTCGTTAATTTTAAACGATCGAGTAAAAATTCACTGCCAGCCAATTCATCCATTGGGTGCAATATTTTGCGAAGAATCCACATTTTTTTGAGTTCATCAGGTTTCGTAATTAGTTCTTCACGACGCGTACCTGAACGATTAATGTTAATCGCAGGAAATACGCGTTTTTCTGCAATACGGCGATCCAAATGAATTTCCATA
>MGXX01000059.1:55665-110241 GCA_001801515.1 Gammaproteobacteria bacterium RIFCSPHIGHO2_12_FULL_38_11 | reverse complement strand
ATAATGGTTAAGCTACCACCCTCTTCAATATTTCGCGCCGCACCAAAAAAACGCTTTGGACGCTGCAATGCATTTGCATCCACACCGCCGGTTAATACTTTTCCTGAGGATGGAATAACGGTGTTATACGCTCTACCCAACCGTGTTATCGAATCCAATAAAATGATGACATCTTTTTTGTGTTCAACCAGTCGCTTTGCTTTTTCAATGACCATGTCTGCCACTTGTACGTGACGCGTTGCCGGCTCATCAAATGTACTCGCAATGACTTCACCTTTTACTGATCGTTCCATTTCTGTTACTTCTTCAGGACGCTCATCAATCAGCAAGACCATTAAAATACATTCAGGGTGATTATGGGCGATTGAGTGCGCAATGTTCTGGAGCATCATTGTTTTACCCGCTTTTGGCGGTGAAACAATTAATCCGCGTTGACCCTTTCCAATCGGCGCTGCTAAATCAATCATGCGTGCAGTAATGTCTTCGGTTGAACCATTGCCAATTTCCATCGTTAATCGTTCATTTGGAAATAAAGGCGTTAGGTTTTCAAATAGAATTTTTTTACGCGTATTTTCAGGTAAATCAAAATTAATATGTTCCACTTCAACCAATGCAAAATAACGCTCACCTTGTTTAGGTGGACGAATTTTCCCCATGATCGTATCACCTGTGCGCAAATTAAATTTGCGAATTTGATTCGGTGACACATAAATATCATCAGGACCTGCTAAATAAGAACTCATGGGAGAACGCAAAAAACCAAATCCATCTTGCAGGATTTCAATAACACCATCACCGTAAATATCTTCGCCATTTTTGGCATGGGTTTTTAAAATCGAAAAAATCATGTCTTGCTTACGCATGCTATTAACATTTTCGATGTTGACGGTTTCAGCGAGCACACTTAATTCAGCGGGCGTTTTTTCTCTTAGTTCAGTTAAATTCATAGAATGAAATTACCTTTGGTTTTGTTTAAAAAATTTTGAAATAGTTTTGATTTTCACGAAAATTTGAATTTTTTTAATATAAGTTATATGGGGGGATGAGTCGAATAGTCAGTTTACCAGAATCTTATGAGACAATGCTATCGGGTTCGATTAAGGAATGCAAGGGGTTTGTGATCCAGCTCAGAGCCCCGAGCGTTAGCGAGCGGAAGCTACGAAGCCAATAAATAAAGTTCAATCTGAAATTTCTTATTGCGTTCTTCGTAGCTTCCGCTCGCTAACGCCCATACGCGTCAAGCTAAGGAACATGTACGAACAAACTTTTGATGAAATACAGCGCTACTGTTCATGCAAGTATCGCGGTCGCTTGCGCTCTCGCTTCCCTTGGCTTC
Source organism: Gammaproteobacteria bacterium RIFCSPHIGHO2_12_FULL_38_11 (assembly GCA_001801515.1). The sequence continues at coordinate 108,905 of MGXX01000059.1, read as the reverse complement.
GAATTCTTAGCTTGACGCGTATGGGGGGGGCTCTGAGCTGAATTTACATATGCTCTTCCAAAAACGCAACCAGCTGCGACTGGGTCAATGCACCCACTTTATTTGCCGCCAATTCTCCATTTTTAAACAACATTAAGCTTGGAATGCCACGCACGCCATATTTTGCTGGCGTTTCTTGATTTTCATCCACATTCACCTTATAAAACGTTATGCGCCCCGTAAATTGCTGCGCCACTTCATCCACAATCGGCGCTAATTGACGGCAGGGTCCACACCAGGGCGCCCAAAAATCCACTAATACAGGCACTTTGGCATCCAATACATCTGCTTTAAACTGATCATCGCCCGTTTCTGCTACGAAATCGCTCATTGGTTTCTCCTGTTGGTTTTAAAACTTATTGTGCCACATTGAACTGAAATCAATATGGCACAATAAAACAAAAAATCAAGTTATTGTGCTACATTGATTTCAATCCAATCTGGCACAATCACTTTTTTCTGCATTTTGTGTTAATCTTCCTATCATATCATGTCGAGGAAAACGCAATGGCAAAATTACATTTTTACTATTCCGCGATGAATGCGGGCAAAAGCACAACGTTATTACAGTCCAGTTACAACTATAACGAACGCGGCATGGACACATTACTATACACACCAAAAGTGGATAATCGTTTTGGTGTTGGAAAAATTACAACGCGAATCGGCCTGCAAAACAAGGCAATCGCGATTGATAAAAATTTTGATGTTTTTCTTTCTGCCAAAAAGCAGGTCGCACAAAATCCCAATATTAAATGTGTATTAATTGATGAGGCGCAATTTTTATCAAAAAAACAAATAGAACAATTAACGTTTATTACGGATTTTTTAAATATTCCCGTATTAACCTACGGCATTCGTTCTGATTTTCGCGGTGAATTATTTGAAGGCAGCTCATACCTGCTAGCATGGGCCGATTCCATTATCGAATTAAAAACCATTTGTCATTGTGGAAAAAAGGCGATTATGAATATGCGGCTGGATGCAAATGGCGACACGGCAACGGAGGGGGAGCAAGTGGATATTGGCGGCAATGAAAAATATATTGCAACCTGTCGTAAGCATTTTCGATTGAAGCAGACGGGTATCCAGGGCCTTAGGAGCTGTGCAAAAATAACTTACCCTTTTTAGCGCTCAGTGTGATGGCAGATTGAAATGTTCTGACTGAAAAAATGCGTCGGAATACAGGTGTATTTCAAGCGTTTTTGAAGGAAGAACATTTTAATCTGCCGAAACAATGAGATGCTAAAAAGGGTAAGTTATTTTTGCACAGCGACTTAAGATCAACGCTTACCTGAGTCAACCAATCTGCCTGAAATAAATTTATGGATGATGCTAGATAATAAGGTTTGATATGGCAATCCTTCTTCAACTGCTATTTTGCGAACCATATTTAAATCAGCGGCAGAAATTCGAATATTGACACGATTATCTCGTTTTATATAATTTTTTGCAGCTTGTTTTGCAATCTGCATTTTTTCATCCAAATCAGAAACAGAAACAAAATTTCCTTTTTCAAATTCCTCTAGAATTTCTTTTTCATGCGCATCAAGATCATGATTTTTGTTTTTCGTAGTCATTTTCTTTTCTCCGGTTAATTTGTTTTTGATATTTTTTTGTGTGTTTTCTACTGGGAAATATCGTTTTTAAAAAAACCCTATCACCATTTTGAACGAATGGAACCAAGTGTATATAGCCGTTAACATCCACGACATAAAATTGTTGAAGCGCATATTTTTCTTTATTATGATGTTGCACAACATCCAATAATCCACCATTATTCATACAGTAAATTATTTCATTGAAATCTATTCCCCGCTCTGCTTTCAATTTCTCATTTTTTTCAGAGCAAAACTCATAATCAACCGACACAAACACAATATTCCATTCTGAGCTTAATACATTCATTTTATCTCACTTTGAGCCTATTAGCCACAATTTTACATTATTTTATTATTTCAACCTGTTAATTAAACAGTTATAAAACGACAATCATCTACGGAGGACAAAAATACCATCTTTGCTAATGATGGCAATAGCGTGTTTTTAACCCAAAAAACCACTTTTTTAATACTTTTTTAAGTATCCTCACCTGAAGCAGACGGGTTTAAGTTGCGAGCTTCACGCGGCTCCACCTCGAAGTTCCTTAATCACGCTTACCTGAGTCAACCAATCTGCCTGAAATAAATTTATGGATAATACTGGCAATTAATGTTTGATACGGCAATCCATCATCTTCAGCAATTTTCTTAATGCGCATCAAATCACTGGACGGCATACGTATATTAATACGCGCATCTTTTTTCAATGTGTTTTTTGCTATTTTTTGCGCTTTTAATTTTTCCTGCTTAAGATTTTTTACAGATTGCCACTCACCTTTTTCAAATGAGGCTAATAAATCTGATTCTTCATCAGTAAGCGGATATTTACTTTTTTTCATGAATGCCAACCTTCATTCCTGAGTTTAAATATTTTTTTGTTGTCTTACGACACGGAAAAATAGTTTTTAAAAAAACACCATTTTGTTTTTCAACAAAAGGCACCAAATAAGCATAATTATTTATTTCAACCACATACATTTTTTGATGCGCATATTTCACAGTATTTGGATGCAACACAATATCTAGCAAACCAGCATTTTCAATAGCAACAACCACCTCTTCAAAAGATATTCCACGGCCCTCTTTTAACAAAAGGCTTTTTTCTTTACTGTATTCGTACACGACATCAGTTTGATTATAATACATTGTGTGCCTAATGCAATCAGTTAACGGAAACGCCCAGGAAAAAGAGGATATCAGCTTCTGGAATGATGGCAATACCGTGGTTTTTCTCCAAAAAAACCTCTTTTTTAATACTTTTTTAAGTATTGTCACCTATAATGAGGACTATGTTTAAAAATGATGGGGTGAGAGCGTATGCCACGAAATTTTGATGCTATAAATGTAGCCTACAATAACGATCGCACATTTATAGAAGGAAGGAATAATTTCACCATTGGACGAGATCTTCCAACCATGAACATGGAAGAAAATAATCAAAATCAAGGTCTATTTTTCGAAAATTCACAAGGCGTAATCACAAAAATAATTCTTCCTCCGCTTGATATTAGCGGTAAAACACTGCAACAAGTAATAGAAGATATAACCCCCCTCTTACTAGAAAAAATTAAAACTGTCTTCAAAATTACCGACGACACTATAGCCAAATCAATATTTGAAAAAATCAAGAAAATGCATTTTCAAGTCTCATTAAATTATATACCTGACTATTGTACAAAAAATTTTCCCTCATTTACCAACTTCCTACTTTTTGAAAATCCCCACTATCCATTTATGTTCATGAGAACCGGTGAAAAATTAATTTTATCTTATGATGCCGATACTGGCACTGTGAAATATCACATTATTGCCACATCCTCTTTCAAAAAATCAGGATCTGAGGAACAAGAAGAAATAAACATTAATCTCGGAAAAGCAGATTATACAATTAGCGCAAAATCAGATGGCACTTACGAATTCATACTCGACGAAAAAGGAACAGAAAGTGAAGCGCTAAAAGCTTTTCTTGCATCAACACCTGGAGACACAGCGGCAGAATATGCCTTCTTAAAGGATAGCGCGCTTGAACAACAAAAACTTGATCCTAACTGGCGCGCATCACCCGAATATTTAACCCTGTTATGCAAACATGCTGCAGAACATAATCTTGCATTAGCGTTATCAGGATTAGAAGGAGATATAGATACTAACTACTTTTATCACGATTTAAAAATACTTTTAAGCAACGAAAACCCCAACAAAAAACTCTCATTAACAAACATCGCACTATTAAAAATGGTGAAAAAATACTTCAACATTACCGATTCTACTTTATCGTTATTTGAAGCAAAATTATTATCGAAGGAAACTGCTAATCCAAGCACCCCTGTCTCAGCAAGAACACAAGGCGAAACACAAAGTAACGTAGAAGAACCACGTGAAAACGAGGCATTTTCCTCAATTAAAACAAAAACCAATATTCAATTAACCGATGATGAAAATAAAATTTTAACTAACCATTTTATTGAACACGTAAAAAGCAGAACGCAGGGTGATGAGGAAGGCACTCAAACAAATGCGCAAGCAGGTCGAGCACTTAAGCAAAAAGAATCTGGTTTTTCATTGTTTATGCAAGATTTTAGAGGTAGTTATCGCGATTTTACGGGCAACACTAGTTTTAAGGCAAATGGAAAACCTTTTTACGGTTATTTAAAAGATTTATCAATTGAGCGAATAAAAAATGCTGATAACTTTAAGTTGCTCAGAGCTAAAGATAAAAATGTAGACGTAAAGTTAATTTTTGATCTCTGTGATGACGAAACCTTGGGAACGCTTTACAAACAATACCAACAGTTATCACCTGACGATAAAATTGCAAAATATGCTAACGATTCTTTCAAGACCTCAGAGGAATTCAAAGTCTATCATCTCAGAAAGGTAATAAACAAACTCGCCGTCAATCCAAAAACAGAAGAGTTTGTTCACGGATTAATAAGTGATTGGTTAAATGCGCCATTGGCTTTATTAAAACCATGGTATGAAAACTGGAATCAAAATTTTGCAACGCCGTCACTATACGTTGTACCACCTACTGTAAACAATCCATTAATGCATAAGATTCTAACAGTGAATCAAAAATTAACTTTAAATTATGGGCCAGAGGTCGAAACGAATTTTGTAGTCGAGGATGGAAAAATCGTTCTCAAGGCACGGACGCAATTTTCGATGCAGCATATGGATAAAGACTCTACTTTTGCCGCCTCCCTCGGCATCGCGGATTTCACCTGCACAATGGGTGACAACGGAAAAGAAGGCATTGATGGTTTTGCCATTATCAAAACAGCTGTCGATAAACCATTAATGAAACGCTTAATCGGTTTAGGTAACCCGCTCAAGAATGAAGAAGAAATTGATCAAGTTATTTTAGATGCGAATAAAGAAAGAATTTTAGCATCTAAAGAATCAAATCAAGAAAAATTTGATGAATATGCCAATCTTTCTGAAAAACTTGGAATTGATCTAGACCTACGCCATTTTTCGCTAAACGATGTTAGCCTTAAGGGTGTTGATCTCACCGGCGTTGTAATCGATAGCAAAACTGATTTTTCTGAAGCGCAAGAGATTAATAAGGCCGTTATTGATTCTACAGTCCCATTTACTTTTAAAATGGAAAATGGATTAGAAGTGAAGGTGGATTCCACAGCTTATTTAAAAGAATATAAAAAAGCAGTTGGTCAATATTCTAAAGAAGTAAGGTTTGCGGTTGATCGCGATTATTTATATCCAACAGATCCCATTAACGGCATTCCAACGGGGAATCGCGCATTCAATTTACTGCTCAACGTGGGGAAAACAAAGAAATCTTCAGCTCAACAAGGCGTAAAAGAACTAAAAGATGTTGATGATGATTCAACTAAAATGTTGCTTGCTGACGGAACAACCACAGCTAAATCAGAACACGACCGTTCATCAGCAACCGAAAATAAAATCGCTTCTCCTGCACGAAGACAAGCGTTATATAACATCATTAAAGCGCAAATTGCGCCTGAATTAAATAATCCAAGCATCTCAGCTGAAGATAAATTAACGCTTGTTCAGAGTTTAATTGATAACGCAAATGAATTAACCATTAAGTTTAATTTATCTGATTTGAATTTATCGAATGTTGATTTAAATAAAATAATGCGCTTGCCTGATGCTACAACGCCACTTGAAAATGGTATGAACGTATCGGCAAATACCGAAACAATAATAAACGCCGTTCAGGGTGCAGATTTAACAGATGCTAATTTTAACTTTACAATTAGCTATCATCATAATGGACATACAATTTCTGTTAACACAACACATACTGCATTATTCAAAAAGTTAAATGAGCTTTACCCCAAAGCCAAAAAATTTGCGAATTACTTTGATGCTGCAGCGTATGCAGCAAAAAATCCGCACGGTGATACAGCAAAATCTTTACGACAGATTCGATTTGGCTTGCTCAAAAAACATTTTGATGGGAAGAAAGCTACACCTCTTACACAAAAAGACATCGCTCTTCTGATCGATACGGCGCGTGGAAATAAAATAGTATTGGAGTTAACTGGTTTTAGATTATCAGGTGATTTAACAAAACTTGATTTAAGCAAAGTGATTTTGACAGACTGCACATTTTCAGATGGTGTGAAAATTACTGGTGAACAAGTTGGGCAATTTGCAAAACAAAAAATCGTTGATTTTTCCAACACTACCATCATTGGCGCTATTCCAAAAATTGTCACCCAAGAAAAAACATTGCAGTTTAACAATGCTGATTTACAGAATGCTACATTTGTTGATTTTGCAACGTATGAAAGTATTAAGCAAACTGGTCTTACTGGCGCAGAACTCAACTCTGAGCAAAAACGACAAATACGTGCTGGTGCTAGAACGGCATTTTTATCGGTGAAAGATGATGTGCCACTTCCTGCTGTTGTTCCGCCTGTTACTACTACACCAGCGCCACGTGAAGAAGAAGCAAGTCGTACGAAAAAAAACATGTCCCCAATAGTAGGATTAATTGTAAAGTATAATCCAGATGTCCCTAACGATAAAGCAACGAATTTTTTTAATTATGATCGATCAGGACAAGATAAAATTAAGGAACGTACGGCGATATTTACCACAATTCTCACTAACAAAAAATGGGATATTTCAAAATATGTTGTGATTGATCTGCAGGTTAAGCCACTAGAAAAAACACCTGAAAAAAATGAACTGAACGTGATTGGATGCGTTGATAATGATAATTTTATGAGTCAAATTATGACTGCACTGGCTTCTGGAAAAACATTAATAATTGCTGAACAGAAAGCGTTAGGCACTGGCAGAGTTGGGGGTAGTACGGAGCCTGCTTTTGGTGAGCCAGAAGCGTTGTCTAAAAAAACGCTATCCAAATTCGCACCATTAATCACCTTCTGCAAATGGCTCGAATCAAAGGGCGGTGTTGATACGCTACGAGGTATGTCTGAGGAAAATAGAAATAAATTAATTGATGATGCGTGCAATGAAAAAATCACCCAATATCGATTTAATCTTTTTCCAACGAAAGTGCCAAGTCCATTGGCGCAGCTTTATCAAGATTCACCAGAATTTCAAAGTGTTATCGGTGCGTTTAAAAAGGCTCTGAATCCTTCTGAACTTGGGGTTACAGCGACGGAGTTATTGGATGAGAAACGCCGTAAAGAAGAAAAAGCACGTGAAGAAGCAATACAGGGAGCCGGAATAGGGGGTTCTCAAGACCCTTTACCAGATGATGATGATGATGAGAACAAAATGACTCAGAACAAACTTTTACGATGAACTTGAAGGGTTGAGACAAGGGTTGAGACACGCGTGGAGCGTTGTATAACGTGCGATATTATTAATAAAAGCACATTTTTTGGCATTCGATGATCTTGAAAAATACAAAAGCGGAACAAGTGATGCGAAGAATTATGCATTGCAATATTTTCTTGCAGCGCAAACATGTTCGCAACACTTGTTCCGCTCGCATTGCCTTGTTCAACTTCATTAATCGCAGCACGCTATTGTTTTTGAAAATTTATCGCGTGTTTAGAGGCGAGCTCCACGCGTGTCTCAACCTTCAAGTTCATCGCATTTCTGACTTGTGTAGATACCCATGGTTTTTCAAAGGGGGTAAAATTGCAAGCGTCAAAATTATTGCTTAAATTAATGATGTGGAACTATTACCGGGGCTCTGAGTCACATATGCCCCGCAAAATTTAAAAGCCATAATAAATATATGGTTCAGGTGGCACATTATATTTGCTAACATCATATACAAGAAGCATGGGGTTTGCTTTTGAATCAAATTGTTTGGCCTGATCCACACAGAACGCATTTATAAAATCATATGACGGCTCCAAACATATACATTTCAAATACTCAAAATCATCTTTGTTTAATGTGGTTTTTTCAAATATTTTTCCATTCAGTGTATTTGCATTTCCATACAATACAAATGAACACAATATTTGTGCCAATTTTTTCTGCTCTGCCGCATCACTCAAATCATCGATCACTTCAATCAGTTTTTTCAAGTTCTGTGCTTTTAAATATCCGCCGCTATTTGACTTAACAGCAGGAAGATAATCCTCTATCGCTAAAAGAACTTCAGTTTTTAATCTATTAAAATCCTGCACCGGATTTAAAACATTAACGCGTCTACTCTTTTCAAGCAATTTCTTATCAATTATTTTTTCTGTAAGCAATGCGCATTCACTTTTAATTTTAAAATGTGCCTGCAATATCTCTAACTGCATCTTATGCAAATTTAAATGCGCTAGCATTCTGGCGCTTAAGTTTTTAGAACCTGACGTTGTCATATACGGGCTGTGCAACACCGTAGCGCAAAGTAACAACGCAAATTTCTTTTCGCCTTCAACCCCTGGAAGATTAATTTCACTTAATGCCTTTTGTAAAATTTTCGCCCTGAGGGTTCCTTCATCATTTGCTTCTTCGCCCTTTTCAATTAAATATAACCTTATCGCATTCTCAAGCTTGGCTTTATTCGCCCAATCTGATTGAAGACCTTCGATTAACTCGGACTGTGCTGCATGAAACAGAGCAGGACTGTAGGCTGGTCTCCCAGGAGACGGCAAGCGACTAGTCATTTGCATACCTAAAAGTTCTTGCTTAGCGCTGCGTTTAGCCCGATTGGGTTCTGTAGCGTTAAACGCATTGAGATCATCTTCAGTGTAAGGCAAAATATCAAGTAATTTCTCACTTAATTTTTCGTCCCCCTCTTTTATCACAGAATTCATTAGCGCCAAAATTTTAACATATTTTTGAGCTTCAACCTCTTCAGCGTTTTCACCAGCAATTTCATTTATAGTAGTCAAGTCTTGTATAAATTTGGTCGCTGCTTTTTTGGTAGCCTCATCAGCAATTATTTTTTTGCAATATGATGCTGCAATAAAAAGCATATTGTAAGATTCATTAACAGGCATACGATTCACACTATCAAATAATTTTTTTTCACCTGACTTAAGGTCAAATGATTTTGTTAAATTTTCAAAACCCATTGTGCTCATACCAGTAAAATCAAAAAGCACATTCATTAAATTAGGACATCCATTTAATTGACTTGCCGCTTTAATCAACTCAATTAATTTACGCTTTTCATGAAAAGGCATTGGCAAATCGGTTTTTATTTTCTCTAATGCTAATAGCAAATTTAAAATTGCTTTTTTTACCGAAACAGATTTAACAATGCCAGACCTGAAATAACGCCAGATTGCTTCCAGCACGTTTTTATAAAATTGAGGCCAATTTTCAATAACTGCCTTTTGTTGTAATTCAAAAAATTCATTTCTCACCGCATTATTTGATATGCCAATCTCAAATATACCTTCTCTCGCCTTTTCTGGCGTATTGCTAACGCCGCAATCATATTGCAATCTTTTTAATTGGTCTTTGCTTATGGAAGCCACTTTTAGCAAAGCGGCACCGAATGCGCCTTTATCTGCTTGAAAAACAATTGCTGACAGAAAAATAATAAATTTTCTTTTATTCCCCTCTGAATTAAAATCACTAATTTCTTCTAAAAATTTTAAAAAATTATCAGCCAATGTCAACGCATCACTTCCATAGGCATTAATAAAATTTATGCGATTTTCCATGGTGTTTCCAGGTAAAAAAGCTTTTACAGTCTTCACTGTATTTTCAAAATGACGCCAATTATAACTGGGCACGTCAAATGAGTAAGAAACACTGTCACTAAAGATTTTTTCAGCATCAAAAAAATTCGCATGAATGGGCTGATGATAGCGTGCTGCAATGCTTTCTTTCACGCTGTCAAAATCACCAAAACGAAGTTCAATGCTGGCTAGTATATCGTCTTGAATGTCGGTTTTGGTATGTTTCACAAATAAATGTATTACTCTTATTAACGCAACAAGGCTATCGCCCAAATCAACCTGTTCTTCATCATCATTTAATTTGATTTCTTTTAACGCGGCAATGAGATTATTAATACATGTTTCATCCTTCGCATTTCTTTGCGATTTTGGACGTTGACTATAACGTTGCGCTACTTTTAAGACTGTTTCTTGAAGTTCTAAAAAATGGTCTTTGACTGTAAAAATAGGCGTTTCATCTGAACGAATTTTTATATCTGCAAAAAGTTCTTTCGTCGAACTACCTAATATTTTCGTGTACAAAACATCCGTTGAAAATTGCTTTCTTAATTTTTCAAAATCGGCTTCATGATATCCGGTGGTTTGTAAAATATTGTCTTTTAATTTTTTTCCCAAATTGTTTTGAATGATGAATTTTGAAATGAAAATGGGAAAATATATTTTTTGCGCTTTTGTTAATTCGCTCCATAATCTCAATCTATTCTGCGCTTGCACAAGGGCTCCCGCCTCCCTTTCTGAGCTATCTAAAAATATTTCTTCTAATTTATAGCGGATTGCGGCCACTCTATATTTTCCAACTGCGCTACCCATATTATTTATTTGATAGGCATCGAGCGCTATAAATATATTTTTCACCAATTGATCCATCGCAGCATCAAGGCTATTCACTAAAGCTGTTTGAGGTTCATCGTGTTCCTGTTCTTGAGAGTCAACCACAGCTGTATTACTGCTTATTTCATCGTTCTCATCTGCTGCTTCTTCTTCTCTATCATTCACTTCACTCACAGAAATATTCAGTAAATTTTTTAATTCAGATACGCTTATTCCAGTATGAATTAATATTCTCTCAAGTAAATGTTGGGAACCGCCAAACCATGTTTTAGCCCCACGGTTCAAAAGATAATTTACGATGGAAGATAATTGTTCTTTTAAATCCGTCGTTAAACCTATGTCTCTCAACATTTGGTAGGCAACCTGCGCTCTGCGTTTTCCTTCTTTGCCTGCAATATTCGCTTTCATATAATAATTAAGTGCGTTTTCAAGATTTCCTTTAAAAGCGATTAGGTTCTCAGGATTTCTGTCAAGCGACGGCGTTGCTGAAGGTAAGGAATCTTTTATCACATACGATTTCATTTCATCCGCTATATCACTCAGATCAGCACTTCCAAGTCGCTCCCATAAATTCTTCAAGCCTTTTTCATCTAAACCATGTGGTTCAATATCGGCAATCACATCTAAAATAGCAGTCCTTAATAATTTCGAACTGGTTTTGTGAAAAACAGTGTAAATTAAATCAATTAAAGCTTTATTGGTTTTAGGAGGAGTTTTCAACTTCATTAATAAATATTGCGCTCTGCGTTTTCCTTTATCACCACCTAAATCAGCAGAACAATAATTTTCTAACGCTTTTATCACCCTGTCTTTTAAATCAATATAACTGTTAACGACAGTAAATTTTTTTAACTTTCGCGCCCATGCTATGACATCAGTATATGAAAAACCAATGACATGATCCCGCCTTAATAATTTCAATGTTAGCGTGGTGTGATGTGTTTTATTTAATAGCAACTCAGCCAAAGCATTCGCTTCAGATTCAAACACAATAGCAAAAGCCAGCATCACCCATTTTCGCCTCGCTTTCCCATCGGTGATAACACCATCATTCAAATTTTTATCAATTTTTTTTAGCGCTTCCATTAAATTTCGTGCACAGGCATTATTTACCTCACTGTCTGTCTTTTTATTAAGATATTCTGCAGCAGCAGCTTGTAGCGCTTGTTTAAATGCATCCCAATCAAGTGGTGTCGACAATTTTCTTCCGAAAGAAAAATCAAAGACCATGTCAGCATCTTTTTTAGATAAATAAAAAAATCTCCAATGGAAAAAGGCATCAAAAATATACGAATTAAATCCAATGGTTGCCAACACTTCATCTTGAAAATGATTTACATCAGAATAGGTTACCCATAAATAAATTATTTCGTATAATTCATTTATAGATGCATTTATCGTGTCCGCATTGGCGTCATCGTATGCTAGGGACTTTAGAAAAGCGTTAAAGTTGTTTACTTTGTTTAGGCTTTCTTTGTTTCCAGCGTTTTTAGACGGATGCCGCGCAAGATAATTATCACCAGCAGCAATTAGTTTTCCACGAATTTCATGCCAGGATTTTTTACCAAACACATCCGTGCCAACAGGCTGCTCTAACTTCTGCGCTCTGAATTCATAGGAAGAATCGTCAAGTCTATCCATCAACGAAACGCTTTTAACAGGAATTCTATATTCTTTAAACAGTGTTTTTAATTTTTCTATATCCATATTAATTTTTACTATTAATATCTCAGCCAATCTTGTATTTTTATAAAATGCGTTCGACACACCAATCACCGCAGCCAACAATAATATTAGTTCGCGTCGCTGGTGTTTTTGAAAATAGCCAGGTGTTTCTGAATTATCGATACTCAGCGCTTCAAGTGCTTCTAATAATCTGGCTGCTCTGAATTTTCCTATGAAACCACCTTCATGCGTTGTTTGATATTCTTTTACGCCAGCAATAGCATCACTTTTCAAATTTTCCCACGATATATTTGCTGAATTCAGTGCTACCGTTACACTACTTTCACCACCTGTTGCAGAAAGCGGCAGTTCAACCCAATTTTTTAGATCATATATTTTTTCTGAAAATGCGTATTTATCTAAGTTGAATTTATGCTCTGTGAGTCTCACCCTTTGTTCATGGTAACCAGTCAAGTCATAAACATAATCCTGTAATTTTCCAAATCGCCCTGCAATTAAGAGCAGTAAAATTAATTGTTGTTTTTTAAATTTGAGTAATTCAGTTTCACCTTCATCAACACCTTCACGAGATGAACTTGTTGTAAAAGAACCCATTTGATTAAGCTCATAGAATAAATTTTCTGCAATGCGCTTCACGGTGTCACTGAGCCGATCCTTTTGTTCCAATACCTTCAATGAAGCGTCAACTGCATCAATTAAGGAAAGCCGCAACACTTCGTATGCTTCAAGCGTTTCAGGAAATGGGTTAGAAAGTCTGCTCACCATCTCACTAATCAAGGGTTCTGGATCTGCACCTGCTTCTAATCCAAAAATATTCGATTCAGGTGATTTATATGCATTGCTTATAGATACCATCAGTTTATACGTTGCATTATCATTTTGCTGCTGATCGTCAGCACTGACCATCGCAGGCAATTCTGTAATCATTTTATGAAGGGTATTGTGAAATCCAGAAAAAATCATACTGAATGTAAAAAGTCCACGATAGGTCTGACAAAATGTCAGCACTAAAATAGCTAATTTTTGATATGTGATCTTAAGTTTTCCAGGATCGAGCCTAGCATTCTCTTGTTCTGTCAGTATTTCATTCAACACTAATAACGTGCGACGATAAAGACGTTTATCGTATGTGTAAGGTTTACCAGGGGTATTACGATTGGCTTCCTCAAGCTTGAGATTAATGGCATCACGAAATTGCTCTGCGAGTATATTCCACTGTATATTTTTTGCTTCTTGTACCAGCATACCTCTACCCCCTCTGCAATCTCTATAGTCTACACGCCTATGATTACTATTGTAAACTTGATTTCTTAAGTCTTTCTTAAAATTAGACCTTATCGCAAGATTCGCACGCACCCTTCCGGGCGCGTTTCGGTGATGATCATATTGCTTATCGCAAGATTCGCACGCACCCTTTTGGGCGCGCAATTTTTACCTTGCCACCCTGCTTGTTCCTTGTTTATACTTCGCTGTCCAAACCACCAGAGCGAAGCCATTATATGACACACCCTGATCGTTTGTTTAATCGACTTCAACCTTGGTTAGTTGTCTTTTCCGCTTCCCTCTTTTTCTTCTTTGAATTTTTACAAGTCAATGTATTCAATGCGTTAGACTCCTCACTGTACATCGCCTACCACCTAACAAATGCAACTCAATTGGGTCAATTATCCGCTTGTTACATGTATGCCATTGTTTTATTTTTATTTCCCGCTGGAATGATCTTAGATCGCTTTTCAACACGCCGCATTATTGGCATTGCCATGTTTTTATGTGTGACCTGCGCTTTTTTATTTTCATTAACAACTGCACTATGGCAAGCAGAATTATGTCGCTTAATCACTGGCGCTGGCGGTTCATTTTGCTTATTAAGTTGCGTACGCCTTGCTTCTCGTTGGTTTCCAGCAAAACACATGGCACTGATCGTTGGGTTAATTGTCACTTTCGCTATGCTCGGTGCAATGGTTGCACAGACGCCTTTTACACAATTAACCGATGCTTTTGGTTGGCGCAATACGTTACGCATTGATGCAGCCGCTGGGTTTATCATGTTATTTATAATTGTTTTACTTGTACATGATTTTCCAAAAGGAAAAGAAGTTTTTTTTGCCAATCAACATGCTTCATTAGAAAAATTGGGGTTTTGGCATGCAATGACACAAACCATTTCCAACACGCAAAATTGGTTGGCAGGCGCTTATACTTCTTTAATTAATATCCCCGTATTTTTATTAGGGTCCACGTGGGGCGGTTGGTATCTTACCCAAACACAACACTTATCAGATATTAGCGCGTCTTATGTCACTTCTATGCTTTTTATTGGCTTTGTTATTGGTTCACCCATAGTGGGTTGGATTTCTGATTTTATAGGTTTACGTAAAATACCCATGATTATCGGTGCGCTTGTTTCTATCGCTGTTATTTTAGCAATTATGTATATGCCAAATTTATCACTTGAAAATTTGTTATTTTTATTTTTTGCTTTGGGTTTTGCTATTAGCATACAAATTTTGGGCTATCCCCTAATTGCAGAAAGCAATCCAAACATGTTAACCGGCACCGCAGAGGGGCTGGCATCCGTATTAATTATGGCGGGTGGATTTTTAATCCCTGTTTTTCCAGCATTATTAAATAGACATTGGAATCACGCGATTATCAATGGCATTCCACAATATTCCTTACCTGATTATCGCTTCGCTTTTTTAATCATGCCGACTGCTTTTGTTATCGCTTTAATTGCCGCCTTGTGTGTACGTGAGACGAAGTGTTTGGCATATGAAGAAACGGAAGCACGCACGTGTGAGTGCAGCGAACAAGTAAGTGCGTAGAACAATCAGTTAAGGACATACAATGGCACATGCATTTCATCATAACGCTTCCGAATTAAATACTGAAAATACACCTGAAAAGGCAACTTATCGATCATGGATTGTCGTATTAATTGCATCATTATTTTTCTTTTATGAATTTATTCAAATGAATGTATTTAATTCTATTTCATCGTCACTCATGCATGCTTTTCACATTAATGCGGCAAAACTAGGCGATTTATCTTCATTTTATTTTATTGCCAATGTGGTTTTTTTATTTATTGCAGGCATCTTGCTCGATCGTTATTCTACACGCTCTGTGATTTTAACCGCACTGGCTATTTGCATTCTAGGCACTGCATTATTTTCTTTTTCACATTCATTTGCACTCGCTTGTTTCTTTCGATTTTTGACAGGTATTGGCAGTGCATTCTGTTTTTTAAGTGTAATTCGACTGGCATCACGTTGGTTTCCGGCCAATAAAATGGCTTTAATTACAGGGTTAATCATTACGATGGCCATGTTTGGCGGATGGGTTTCACAAACACCCATGACCTTGTTAGCACAAGCAGTTGATTGGCGAACGGCTTTAAAAATAGATGCTGCAGCCGGTATTATTTTCTTTTTATTCATCTTTGCTGTTGTTAAAGATCATCCTGCAGAGCATGTAGAAACCCATAAAGCAGAACAAATATTAATTCAGCAAATTGGTTTTTTTGTCAGTTTACGCATGGCATTTTTTAGATTGCAAAATTGGTTTGGCGGTTTTTATGTTTGCATGATGAATTTACCGGTTGGATTACTGGGTGGATTATGGGGCGTTTTATATTTAACACACACCCATTCAGTTTCGACAATAGAAGCATCTGAAATCTCATCGATGCTATTTATAGGCACATTGGTTGGCGCACCGATTGTCGGTTGGATCTCTGATAAAATTCAAATGCGACGTCCACCGATGTTGGTAGGCGCCATTATTTCATTAGGATTAATTTTAACTATAATATACGCGCCTCATTTATCATACAGCGCTTTGTTTATTTTATTTTTCTTAACAGGCGTTTGCACGAGCACACAAATTATTGGTTACCCATTAGTAGCTGAAAATTCAAAACGCGTTGTGACAGCGATGTCTGTGAGTGTCGTGAATATTTCTGTGCAAGGCGGTTGTGCGTTATTTCAGCCCTTTTTCGGTTATTTATTAGATAAACATATGTTTATGCGCACGCATCAAATCAGCACGCATTTTTCAACAGGTGATTTTAAATGGGCGATGCTGATTTTTCCTGTTGGATTTATACTGGCGATATTAATTGTTTTTGCATTGCCAGAAACACGGTGTAAACAAATATACTCAGCTCAGCATCCAAAACGTTAGGAACATATTACGATACGCATGTGCTTCGATATATAGGACTTTGCGACGGTGAAGCGAGTTCAGATAAAGAGCTTACTTTCTTCATTGCCTTTAATTGATCTGATGCTGTAATAATTAATCGATTAAAGCCATTATTTGTTTCATACATCATCGTGGCATAAATCCAATGACACGCATCCTGCGGCCATAAAACGCTGGAAAGCGTCACCATGGCCATCGATATTTCAATCAAGGAATGCGCATTATCAACAGCGGAATTAAACGTATTCAGCGCATCCTGTAAATCAAAGGCAAAACGATAATTCATCGCATCGTAATGATTAAATGTTTCTTCCAAAATGGTTTTTTCATCAGAACGATATAAAGCAAAAGGCTCGTCACTTGGTTTATTATCTGCATCAAATAAAACACCCTTCAAGAGTGTCGCACCTGTTTTTGCAGTAATTTTAGCTAAATTGATAGCCCTTACTTTTTCTCGCACATAATTAAAGAGGGGGTTTAATGTTTCAGCAACTGAATTTTTAATACTATGCCGTTTATCATCCGTCATCGTCATTTTTTCTGCTTGTTGTGCTGCTAAACGTTCTTTCCAGTTTACTTCAACTTGATTAATAAGCCGGATTGCTTCAGCTTTAGCCGGATTGACATTTCTAACCGCTGCTGCAAAAAAAGAAACAGCAACTGTGCTAACAACATTTTTAGCATTGATGAAAAATTCATCTACAGTACATTCGTCACTTCTCAAAGCAGCTTCATTACGCAGCCTTTTTTCTTTATTTTCTTCTGTAACCCAATCAGGATATTGTTCAACAAAAACAGTTAACGCAGCTTGTGATTGTTCAATAACCCACTCTACGTTACTGTTATAAATTTGTTTTTCAGCCTGTGACATCAATGCATTTTTAACAGCCGCATCAATAATTTTTCGACAGAAAAAAGTGTTTGAATTATTATTAAACGGAACAAGCGATTCCACACTCGGTACAGAAGAAGGCGCTAGCATCACGGCCAACATTTCTCTTTGTATTGCAAATTCCTTAGTAGCATCTGCAATTGCTTGGGAATACGTTTTATTTCTAGCCACAAAATACCCTTTATTACTCCAATTTTCTTTTTCAATCGCATTGAGTACGTCTGAAATATCTGTAAAAACAAGATTAACCACATCAGCTATTTTTTCTTCTGGGCAAACATTAATAACTTTATTAATTTTGTCGCGTAATGTTTGTAATTGATAACAGCAGTGATATTTAAAAGCATTAACACCCAAAATATCAGTACTGCTCAAAAATTTTAATGTTTTTTCCTCAAATGGCACTGCCTCTCTTTCATCTGTTTTTTCTGCAGCTTTCAATAAGATGCACTTTCCGCGCTTGTTTAATTCGGCAACCATTATATAGCCATAACGGAATAAAATAACAAATATATTTTGTATTGCACTTTTAAGGGCATCCCTTTTTTCCTGTAAATCAAGGGATATTACCTTAGTAACAATAGGCTCCTGACTTTTTGTTTCATAGCTTTTCACCAAATTATCAAGCAATTTTTCTCGTGATAACACATCCTGTACCGTTTTTTGCAGTGGTTCCGAGAAAGCAATAACGGAAGACACCTGCTTATACCACTTTTCTTTAACCTCATTGATCGTTTCAGTCATTTTACCCAGGTAAGGACCAAAATCATCAAAGCTTTGACGCTGTGTAATTTCATCATAAAAAACGTCAAGCAATGTTTTGAGTTTTGAAAACTGTTCCAGCAATTTTTCAGGTGCACAATCTCTTAATCTCTGCAGCGCCTCTTGAATAACACAGGCGCGCTCATATTTAAAATAATTAACATTAACAGGGGCTACCTCATCAGGATGAACTTGTCTGCAAAGCACCTCACTTATCCCACCCTGCCAGTGTAATCCATCAGATGGGTATATTTTTTCAGCCAAACTGTCCTGCACAGACATTTTTTCTTTTTTATCTTTCTTCAATTTGATATAGGGTACATACACAAGACCCTCAGAAATTTTTCCATCCACTACCGTATGTTTTATTGCTTTATTATCGAGAATTACTTTCCACTTAATATTAACTTCTTTTAGTAATGTGTTTGCATTCTCTTTTCCGTATGCTGCGCAATTTATTAAATCAAATTCTTTTTGTGTAAAATCCGAAAGAAGATGCGGTTCTTTAATTTTATTCGTTGCGTCAATAGAATCTTTCAATATGCTCAATAAGGCCTCAGCCAAAGCACTATAGGCATTTTTCGCATCTTTAATCGACATTAATTTTTCAAGCAGCGCTTTTGATTTTACAGTTTCATGAGTCCATGCAGTTTTATTTTTATTCGCAATACAAATTTTTAGCGCCGCTATTTCTTCTGGCTTAATTTTTCCATTGCCTAGAATGGCATTAATAATAGGAGATAAAATATTCGTAAATGCAACAGTGCCACAAAGAATATGTTTTTCTTTTTCCAGTAATGGCGCTACGGCTAATTTTGCAGATTCAAATCGTGTTTTTAATGTGGATTGGTTAAAATCACATAACTGTTTAAACTTCGGATCTTCCTTTGTTTCAACTCGTTGCAAGTCTGCAAGGAAAATCGTAATTCGAGGCAGTAAATTTTGTTTCGTCTCCAAATCCTGCCCATTTAAAAATGCATTAAGCTCAATTTCAGCTTTTTTAAATTCGCCTTTATGCATCAATGAAATAAGATAAGTCATTCTTTGCGTTACAAAACAATTACGCAACATATAACTGTCTGCTGATTCAGGCGAATGCGCTTGATACTTCTTATCCCTTACATTAGAATTTTTAAGTTCAATGGCATCCAACACGGCCTGATCTATAATACCGACATTGACTAAATCAATAAACGATACTTCACTATAATTGGCTGAACAAACAGGTAAATCTGCTTGTTCCTTCCAAGCTGCTTTCATTATTGCCACTTCGCGTTTCGCTTCATCGCGTTTTTTAGCTTTAATCAATTCAACAATATAAAGTTGCCTTTCAACTATTAGCGTATTTTCAGCCGCAACCGTTTTTCTTGTTTCCATTTTGGTTAAAACACAACTTACCGCTTCTCGATTAACACAATCTGGATTAGTTGCGCACGCTAAATAAGCCAAACTTGTTTTGGCCCATCGCTCTTCAGCTTTATTGAGTGTGTCGGGTGCTTCTGCATCCAACATAACACCCGATAAGATCAATAACGCTCGAAAGGACTTATATTTTTCATCACATTGACTATGCACAATAGCCCTTAAACATTTTGGATAAATATTTTCACGTAATTGTTTATTGTATTGATTCACACCATTTTTATCATTTTCTTGCAGGACCAAAAAAGCCGCTATTATTTCTTTATCATCGCTAATTTTAAATTTTAGTAATGCGGCATCAATAATTGATTTAGCCCGCACTATAGCTTGTTTTAATTTTTCAGCAGCCAAGACCTGCTCTTGTCTTAGTTGCTCAGCCCTTATTAATTCAGGATCAGGCACTTCTTCAATGGGTTGGGGTATAGCGTTTGCTACACTTGCAGGCAGTTGATCTATACCACGTTCGCTGACAGTCGGAGATTCTGGCGTTTTCGCTTCACAGGTCATTGCATTGCTGGTTGCAGTTACAACAGATTGCTGTGTTATCGATGTTACTACGCTTATTTGGTCGCTCCAATTTGATTCGTTATCTTCCCTGTTCAAACTTTCTTGCATAGGCGTTTTTTTCAATGCGTCAATCAGTGCTAGCTGCGTTCTATTACTTTGCATTTTTTTACTAAACCAGCCTGCTGTTTCATATTTTTGAATATGACGAAGGGCTTCAAATAATTTTTGCCCAACCTGCGTATCAGGATATTTTTTTTCAAGTTTAGCGATAAAATCATTTTCTTTGTGCTGTTTTGAATACGCCAGCATTTTTTGATAAAGCGCTTCAACAGTGGTTGGTACTCTGTTTTCATTATCCATAAAAACAATACGCATTGTTGGAGGCCAGCTCACTGGAAGGTCACACCCCCGAAAATCGGTTTTCCGATTGATAATAATACCATCTGTGAAATTGGCACCACGTAATTTTCCGCCTGATAAAATCACGTTACAAAAATTAACAGCGCCCCTAAACAAAGTATTTTGAATGTCGAGATTCGAGATTCGCATTGGCTTAATGGCTGATAAATCAACATCGCCCATCACATTGAATCCACGAAAATAACGGATTTTATTTGTCTTTAACAGTCTTTCAAATTTAACTGACGTGATACTCGCTCTTAAAAAAACATTTTCTGAAACACGATTTTTCATCGTTATTTTTTGCGATTGAATTTTGAGTAAACTCTCTTTTGCTTCATGCAATATTGCAGTGAATGCAGCAGAATCAAAAAACCCATTGCACACGTTGGCAACCGTTGCCACGCCTGCTGCTGAAAGTTGTTTTAAAATAAAATCAGGTAATTGTATGCCGCAAGAAAACGTGCAATTTTCAAATTTAATTAATAATAATTTATTAATCAAGGCAATTTGATTTTGAATTAAAAGAGGATTATTGCCTAAATGGCGTAAATCAAAACGATCAGTAACTGTAATGCGATTAATGATTTTATTACTTACCCTGAAATTGGGTGTGAATAAAAAAGCATTTAATGCTTTGGAATTTAACGTGACCGCACTCTTATCACTCAGGTCAATAATTTCTTTACCTGACATAATATCAAATAATTCAGCATCCCTTTCACCTTCTGAATAATCTTTGCCGTTTAATGTCACAACAGATTCACCATGCATCATTCTGATTGTATTGTCTTTGTCGATGTTATTTATTAGGCAATTATTCAAAAATTGCGCGTCTTTTAATACGATTAATTCGGCACAACGATTTGCGTTGTATTCTAATTTAAATTCCACATCAACAAATTTTCGAACTCCAAAATCATATAACTTTTTAGCTTGCGCAAACGTCAGTGTTCCGCCATTAATTTCAATGCCCTTTAATATTAATGGCTCATCTGTAGCTAATTCAAAATGGGTTAAAAAAAGCTGGGTTGCTAATTCAGCTGTCATTTTCACTGTTGATTTTAAATTGGCTTTCAATAACAAATTTTGCAAGGACTTTTTGTCAGCGTCAGTGATGTCCGCGCTTATTTTACTGAAATCAATATTTATTAATTGATAATTCTTTGAAAAAATAGGTTTGTTGACGCCCAATAAATTTTCCACAACGCCGTTTTCAAATGGTATACTTTCGTTAATTAAATCGATCAAATCACCCAGTGTGCTTTTTGGTTTTTCAGCTTTTTTAGGATAAGCAATAATTTCAGAAAACAGGTCTTCAATTTGTTTTTTCAACATGTTTTCATCGCTAAAAAAGAAAAGCACCTCACTTGCCTGATGATCATCTTTATTTTGTTTAATGAACACCTTAAAATTTTCTTGTGTATTTGACATTAAACAATCCAAAAGCAAGATATCGGGTAATGGGTGTAAATATATTCGACGCATCTCGGTTGCATTTAGAACAATATCAACTCCTTCAAATTCCCGCACACCTAAATCATACAGCCTTTTCAATTCGCCAAACCGATTTTCTTCTGATGTTTCTTTTCCAGGTATAATGATTTCGCCGAAGTTTAATTTCCCACCAATAATTTTATTATTTTCAAAGCGCGGTCTATTTTTTTCAGCTATCTCAGACAGGAATTTTTTTATTTCCACACTGGTTGGCAACTCAGCTACTCTCTGTGATACAGATCTATTTTCCAAAACATGCGGCTGTGTTGCTGGAGGTAGATCAAATATGATTTCTTCAACAAACTCATCTTGCTGCGTAAAGGGTTTTATCGATACATTAAAAAATCGGTCTACTTGCATTTTTTCTAAGGCATCGTATTCTTCATGCGTTAAAATACAATCTTCTATTTTATAACCTAATAATTTTTTATTTTTATTTAGTCTCGGCATTAATTCAGCAGAACCCGCACTTTCAAGTGATAATGCTTGAAAAGCAGGCGCTTCAGATTCTTGTGATGTGCGTAATTTTGTAGAAACGATGTTAATTTTTTCAAAACACAGGGCACCATAAGCTCGTAATTTTTGAAATTCATCGGATGTTAATGTGTCATCGCTTTCCATTCCTGCTACATAAAATAAATTGTACGTTAAATTAACGCGCTCTGATTTTCTTTCTTTATGTTCTATGTAGTCAATAAGTTGTTTCGGCGTTATTTTTACTTTTTTTATATTTCTTTTTTCCGCTGATCGCTTACAAATTTGATCAAGAAAGTCGTCCGAAATTAAAGCCTTCGTGAGATCAACTTCTTCTAATGCAACGTCATTTTCAGTGCAAAAAACATGCTCACCATTGAGCGTTCCCGTTAGGTTTATTCTTTTAAAAAATTTAACTTTACGGGCAATCAGTGTGCTAAACTCTGTGGCAGTCAGTGCGATTATCGAATCATCATCCCTGTTTATATCAGCTGTCACAATCACATTTTCTAAATTAACATTTCTATGTTTATCGTAAAAATCATTGAAGGTGCTGCCAGTTAACGTATCTGCGATAGAAACAAAATGATTTTGTTCGTCTTTTATTTTCAACAAATCATATTGTTTTTTTGTTAAGGTTACACTTGCAATCAATTCAAAATGTTCGGATTCACTGAAAAACAGATCAACAAATTCGGCATCTTTTAATTTTTCGCCATAACCAAATTTGATTAATTCTTTTAGAGAGGATTGATTAAGCTTTAGGTTAAAAAAATTGAGATCGTCTTTTTTATCTGGCGACAGATCAACAAAATGACTGAGATCCATTCTTTCTAAATTAAGTACTGTTCTTTTTCTTTTTGCATCTTCAATCCTTGTTTGTAAAGCATCAGGAGATAATTGTGCCGCGGGCAACGCTACAACTGGTTTGACAGGTTGCTTTTTTTTCGGCAATCCAATAAAGTTCCAACCATCATTCTGGTATAAATACAGCACATCTTGCGCATCTTTCGTCATTTTTATGTGAGCGAAATCAATCAAAGCTTTTTTATTTTCTGGGTTGGCACCAGGGTTAATACCCCTTAATGAAAGTACCCGATTATTGTGATATGCGTCTTGAACACGCTTGATGAGGGTATCACCCTGTGCATAGTCAAGACCTTGATTTGACGTTGCCAATAGGTCAGGCGATTTTGGCGGCATTATCCACATCCCGATTCGTTAGAAAAGTAAAAGAGGGAATTGCGCGCTTCCATGCTAATTGCTCTTAAAAAGTACCATATTAAGTGGTAAATTTCTAGCTTTATAGCGGTCTGCGTCATAAAACACTTCCAAAAATTTGAGCTACACTTACAATAACACCTGTACAATCAAACAAGGAGAGATCGATATGCAAGTCCCTACTCAAATTACCATGCGTGGTTTACCGCATTCTGAAGCCGTCAAAGCTCATATTGAAGAAAAAGTGACGAAGTTACAGCAATTTTATGACCACATGATTTCTTGCCATGTCGTTATTGAGTTTGAAAATAAAAATCAAAATCGCGGTAATTTACACAACACACATATCACCATCACCGTCCCTGGAAAAGAATTGGTAACAACTCACAATGAAGCGGAAGATATGTACGTTTCAATCCGCGATGCATTTGAGGACATGACGCGTCAAGTCGAGCACTATGTTGAGAAGCTGAAGCAAGGAACAGGTCAACAGTCGATGTTGTCTGGCAAAATTGTTCGATTATTTCATGGCGATGGCTTTGGATTTATCGAAGGGTTAGATGGCACTGAATTCTACTTTAATGCAAATCATGTGACACACCCTGCTTTTGATAAATTGAAAATCGGTATGAAAGTGCATTTTATTCAAGAAGCCGGTCACGATGGCCCGCAAGCACATCGCGTTAAAGCAATTGATTGATTATTTATCGGCGCGACTGTCATGGTCGCGCTGAGAAACAGATATCGCTATACTCCATCCACTATGAGCAGATATGAGCAGAAACGTAGCATACAAATCAAAAGACACTTTTATCGGCTACGAGGCCGCGGGTAATTTCATCAATACAGCTACCCCTGAATCACCGCCTTCGTCAACACATGGTTTTTAATTTTTTGTTCTAATACTTTTCCCGTTATTTTTTCACGCGCAGAAAAACGTTTGTCGAGCGCATACAATTCTACAAAAACTGTGTGTGTGGTATTTGCATAGCGTATCGAATGGTAGTTTTTTTGTCCCCAACTATTTACAGCTTCATTGTGTTTATTGATTTTATTGGCGCTGTTGTAAGGTAATTCTTTTACACTGGGTGGTAAATTATAAATAACCCAATAATAATTTCTTTTTGAATTTGCAGATGATATTTTTGCGTCCTTAATAATTAACGCCAATGAATTGGCTCCCGGTGGAACACCATGCCACTTTATATAAGGTGAAGGTACATTTTGCATTTGCACGACGGTTCTTTTTTTTTCTGCAAATAAAGCTTTTAAGCGCAAACAATTCGATACCCCTGAACCATCCCCTATAAGATAAGCGACCACGGCTATTGTATCAAACATTTTCACTCGTCCTGAGTTGTAAATCCATCTATAATATACACCACACAAAACAAGGACAACACCATGACACAATCCGCCATTAATGCCGCTAAAATAATCGCGCAGAAAGCCCCTGGGTTTAAACCAAAATTTGCCATGACACTGGGATCAGGTCTGGGTGGCCTTGTAGATCTTCTAGAAGAGACGATCAAAATCCCCTATACCGACTTACCTGATTTTCCACCTTGCACCGTTGCGGGGCACGCAGGCAATTTATACTTAGGAAAATTAAAAGGGGTGCCGGTTGCCTTTTTACAAGGGCGTGCTCATTTATATGAAGGCATTTCGCATTCGATTGCCAAAACCTATGTGCGCGCCATGAAATTAATTGGTTGTGAATTCTTTTTTATTACCAATGCCGCAGGTTCATTGCGTGAAGACGTTGTACCGGGTAATTTGGTGTTAATTACAGATTATATTAATTTTCAATTTCAAAATATTTTAGCTGGTCCCAATGACGATGATTTTGGTCCTCGTTTTCTCGGTATGGATGATGTTTATGATATAAATTTACGTTCACAATTATTGGAAACAGCAAGAAAATTAAATATCCCTTTAAAACAGGGTGTTTATTTTGCGGTGCTGGGACCTCAATTTGAAACACCCGCAGAAATTCGCTGTTTTAAAAATATGGGGGGAGACGTCGTTGCGATGTCTGCCATTAATGAAGTGGTCACAGCACATCATTGTGGCATGAAAATCGCCATGATTTCAGCTGTTACCAACATGGCAGCAGGCATGGGCGACACGAAATTAAGTCATGAATTGACTTTGTCTGGCGCTGTAACCTGCGCTGAAAAAATGAAAAAATTGGTGCTGGGATTTGTAAAAGGTTTATAAAACAAACCAATAGAAAAGGGAGCCGAAGCTCCCCTTTTTTGGCAATCCATACCAACACGTTCTGTCCCTAGAACCTTTTTTCCCTAAAGAAAACCTTCCAAGCTGTTCGTATCCTTCACGAAGTTTAGACATCCTATCCATTCTTCGGGTCCATTTAAGGTTTAACCTACAATTCCCTAAACAGTAGTCAATTTACCAGTTTAAATACTTTTAACAAGCCCTTAAGGAACTGTTTTTTCGTTAATTCTGTTTATTTTTATTCAAAATTTAAAAAAGGTTTAAAAATCAAGCGGGTTACGTTATCTTTTTATTTTACATTTTTTAATCAACACGAAGGAAACTGACACCTATGTGAGCAATGTCTCACAAATTTATATCTACTAGCGGTATTTCTAATTGAACATGACATCAAAATAATATATATTTAAAAATATATACTTTTAATACGGGGGTTGCTGCCATGAAAGCAAAAAAAACAAAAGCGAAAAAGAGTATTAAACCAAGCAAGACGAAAAAACAAAAAATGACTTCAAGCGATACACACATTACAACACTATTTATGAATGGTCAAAGTCAGGCGGTTAGAATACCAAAAGAATTTCGAATGAACGGAAAAAAAGTTTATATCAAGAAAAGTGGCAATTGCATTATGTTAATTCCGATGGATGATCCGTGGAAATTATTTTTTGAAGCGTTGAATGAATTTTCTGATGATTTTATGAAGGACGGGCGAGAAATATTGCCCGATCAAGAACGAGATTGGAGTTGCTTTGAATGAAACATATGCTAGATACAAACATGTGCATTTACTTAAGAAAAAATAACCCGGAAAGCGTGGCAAGAAAATTTCATGCATTAAATATTGATGATGTCGTTATTTCATCAATAGTATTTTCTGAGTTAGTCTATGGAGTTCACAATAGCCAGCATTTTGAAAAAAACATGGCGTCGTTAAAAAAACTAATTACACCTATTGCTATTCTTCCTTATGACGAAGCAGCTGCGCATCACTATGGCGAAATCCGCAGTTATCTAAAAAAGGCTGGAACACCTATAGGACAAGCAGACATCATGATCGCTGCCCACGCCCTCAGCATCAATGCAACATTAGTCACAAATAATATGAAAGAATTTTCGCGCATAAAGCATTTACGTTGTGAGAATTGGACATGAAATTTTCCGGTTTTTCAAAGCGGGTGGTCAATCTCAAAAGAGGCAATCGATAAGGAACATGTACGAAATAACTTGGACAACTTGGCGTCCAAGTTATTTCGTTCATGTTCCTAAATCACCATACCGCTCTTGCAAAATAGTTAATGCCACAACCGTCGCTGTTTCCGTGCGTAAAATTCGCGACCCAAGCGACATCGTTATAAAATTTTCTTGGCGTGCTAAATTAATTTCTCGATCACTAAAACCGCCTTCGGCACCAATTGTTAATATTACATTTTGCAAATCACACACACCCTTCTGGGCGCATTTCTGCTCTGTTTCATGTCGCGGACAACAAATAATTTTCACAGCATTATTTATTTTAATCCATTGTTCAAATGAAATCGGTTGATTCACCGTAGGCACAACACATCGCCCTGATTGTTCTGCCGCAGAAATTGCAATCGCACACCAATGCGCAACACGTTTTTCAAAACGCTCTTTTGATAATTGCACCTGGCAATACTCAGTAATAAGCGGTGTAATTTCAGAAACACCCAATTCAACAGCTTTTTGTATCGCATAATCCATGCGCTCACTGCGAGAAATTGCCTGCCCCAAATGAATTTTTAGTTTGGATTCTGTTTCTCTTTCATGAAAATTACCAATCTCAACACAAGCGGTTTTTTTATTAGCCGACACTAAAACAGCATCAAATTCCCCTCCTTTACCATTAAAAATAATAAAGCGCTCGCCCGTTTTTTTACGCAATACTTGTAATAAATGATGGCTTGCATTCAAATCTAGCATCACAGTAAGGCCCGAGCTTAAATTATTTTGATGATAAATTCGAATTCGTCGCATTTTATTTATTCTTTTAACAATGGTTTATTGCGTGCGCGTTTCCAGAAACGTTTTTTAGATTTATTGATACTGTCATGTATTTCTTTATCCGGTCTTTTCCAATTTTCTACAACCATTTGTTTTGAGCGAGTAATCGTTAATTTTTCTGCAGGTGCGTTTTTTGAAATAGCAGAACCAGCTGCAATAGTTGCATTCTCACCAATTTTAATGGGTGCAATTAATGCAGTATTCGAGCCAATAAAAGCGCCATCTCCAATTTCTGTTTTCGATTTATTCACGCCGTCATAATTACAAGTAATTGTACCAGCACCGATATTCACATTGTTTCCAATAACTGCATCGCCCAAATAACTTAAATGCAACGCCTTACTCTTTTCACCCAAAATAGTTTTTTTAATTTCGACAAAATTACCGACTTTCGATTTTGATTTTAAGATTGTTTCTGGACGTATTCGAGCAAAAGGGCCGACTTCACACTCATCTTCAATGATCGCCCCTTCAATCATGCTGTTTGCTAATATTTTCACGCGTGCACCCAGTGTTGAATTTTTAATAATAACATTTGGACCAATATCACAACCAACACCAATGACTACATTACCTTCAAGAATAACGTTAATGTCTAATTTCGTAGAGGGAGAAACAGCAACATCGCCACGGATATCCAAACGCTTTGGATCCATAATTGTAACGCCCGTATAAGCCAATGCACGCGCGCGTTCTGATTGATAATAACGTTCGAGTGTTGCCAATTGCCACGGATCATTAACACCTTGCACCTCATTGGCATTTTGCGCTGGCACACCGCGCAACGGCATTCCTTCTTCAACTGCCAAAGCAATCATATCCGTTAAATAATATTCATTTTGCGCATTTTTATTAGACAAGCGCGGCAAGCACGCTTTTAAAAATTTTGCAGGCGCTGTCAGAATACCAGTATTAATTTCACGAATCGCGCGTTGTGTGCGAGATGCATCTTTTTCTTCGATAATCGCAACAATATTATCTGCATGGTCTCGAACAATCCGACCGAAGCCCGTCGGATTTTCAAATTCAGTCACCAATATTCCCACCCCCCCTTTGGGAGTTTCTGTTAATAATTTCTCCAAAGTTTGTGTCGAAATAACGGGAACATCACCATATAAAACCAATACGCGCTCATCATCGGCACAAACAGGTAATGCTTGCATCACGGCATGCCCCGTTCCCAATTGTTCTTTTTGAAAAACCCAATTAACCGGCAAATGGGGTAGTAATTCAGGAAGATTTGAGCCGCCATTTCCATAAACAACATGAATATTTTTTGGGCGTAATGATTGTGCCGTTCGTACAACACGCTCTAATAATGTGACTCCGCCCAATAAATGCATGACCTTAGGAATAGGCGATACCATGCGTTTACCCTTCCCTGCTGCAAGAATCACGATACTTAATGTCATGAAAAACCCTCCGATGTGATGACAAACTTTACCATCTGAATTAGGATTTTGCTATTGATATCACATCCTTCAAGCCTGAATAAATTGCTACAAAATACGGATAATAACGCATATACTATCAATTCTTGGGTTATAAAACAGCGGAGACCAATAATTGAAAAAAGAACTGCCTATTGGTAAATCCACCTTAGAAAAAATAGTGACAGAAAATTGCGCTTATGTTGATAAAACGCAGTTTGTTGCAAAATTGATGAAATCGGGCGCTTATTATTTTCTCTCTCGTCCTCGTCGTTTTGGTAAAAGTTTATTTTTAGATACCCTAAAACAAGCTTTTTTGGGCAATAAAGCTGTGTTTAAAGGCCTGCATTTGGAAAATCATTGGGATTGGGATAAAAGCTATCCAGTGATTCATTTTGATTTTGGCACAAGTGGTACATACAACATTGAAGAGAAGCTTACTGAAACAATCTGGGATGTTTTACACAATTGCGCAAAAAAATATGATATTCAAGTCGACAATAAAGATTTTGGCCTTGCCTTCCACGACCTGATTCGTAACATAGCAATCAAAACAGAAAAACAAGTGGTTATTTTAGTCGATGAGTATGACAAACCCATCTTGGACGTCATTAGCGATACGCCAAAAGCAACATTGATACGCGAAATGCTCAAAGGCTTATATACCGTTATTAAGGTTAATGACCAATATCTCAAATTTGTATTCTTAACCGGTGTTTCTAAATTCGCTAAAGCCGGATTATTCAGCGGATTAAATAATCTCAATGATATTTCACTCAATGCGCAATATGCTGATATTTGTGGTTATACGCAAACTGATTTAGAAAGAGAATTTGCTGATTATCTTCAAGAAGGATCTGTTGATAAAGCAAAATTAAAGCTTTGGTACAACGGTTATAATTTTTCAGGCGCTGAAAATCAAAAAGTCTATAATCCTTTTGATATCCTACTTTTTTTCAGTAACAATTTTCACTACAAAGAATACTGGTTTGAAACAGGCAGCCCCACATTTTTAATTAAACTAATTCAAAAAAATCAATACTATTTTCCCAATATGGAAAATACAAAGATCGTGGAAAGTGATTTATCGAGTTTTGATATCGATAATATCCCCCTACCTACTTTATTATTTCAAACAGGTTATTTGACTATTAAAAAAGACATTATGGTAGGGACGATGCGTGGGTTTGTGCTTGCCTACCCCAATTTAGAAGTCAAATCGAGTTTAAATAATAAATTAGCGGAATTAGGCTCTTCCGTAAGTGCAAAGAATGCAACATTTGGAAAACTGTTTGATTGTTTGCAATCCCCTAGTCCGACTGAATTGGGTAATGTATTCCGAAGTCATTTTGCATCCATTCCGCATGATTGGTATCGCAATAACGATATCCAACATTATGAAGGCTTTTATTCAAGCATTATGTACAGTTATTTTTGTGCATTGGGTTACACAGTGATTGCGGAAGATAATACAAATACAGGACAAATGGATTTAGCAATAATATTGCCAGACAAAATTTTAATTCTTGAATTTAAGCTCAAGAAAAATGGTGATGCGGCTTCTGCTTTGCAGCAAATTAAAAATAAAAAATATCCAGAAAAATATCTTTCTCATAAAAAGCCGATTTATTTACTAGGCATCAGCTTTGATAATGAAGCAAGAAATATTGGGGATTTTTTGAGTGAGAGATATGAGATTAACGAAATGTGTTAATTAAATAGGTTTTACCCACTCGACGTCGACCATAAACTGCCAAAAATTCAGTACAAAAACCCAAACAACCACAAAGGGATTTTATTTTTAATGCCGGTTTCAATTTGATCCAAGGCCAGATAAGCATCGGTAATATTTTTTATTTGACTAAAATCTTTATTTTTTCCACCCACCTCTACTACAGTTCGATGATCAATGACAAAATCACCTTGTTTATGAAGCGCAAGATCATGTCCTGCTGCAAGCATATTAATAAAAAATATTTCACGTATCGAACCTGGGTTTACTTTTTCTTTTGTCATTGCCTGCATTAAATTAGGATTATCAATATAAATTTTTTCGGGCAACGTTATTTTATGCAATTTACTGCTTTCTCTCGAAATACTTTTTACAAGGCCCGCATCCTCTAAATATTTAAAGTAAGTTTTCAAAGTTCGTACATCACCAATTTCTAATATTGACTGAATCTCGCTCCAATTTGGCGTAAAAGGGACAGAACCTGCAATAAAATTTAAAAGTTGTTTTAATTTTCGAATGCTAATACCCGTTAGTGTTGGGTAAATTGCCATTAAATCTGATTCAATGGTGGTATGCACATTTTGTTCCAATGTTTGTTGAAATAAAACAATGTCATTTAATTCGAAAAAATAAGGGTAAAATCCATGGACAAGATAATCAGAAAATTCACGTAATATTTTTTTCCCAATTTTATCTAATTCAGCAATAATTTGATGTGTGATGACTTGATGGTTTTTTAATATTGCCCCTAACGTATGATTTTCCAATTGAATATTGTTTTTTAAAACCAAAAATTCGCGAAATGACATTCCTTGTAAATGATATACAATCGCGCGTCGACTTAAGTCATGCGTTCCTTTATGAATTTCCAAAGCTGAACTGCCTAATGCAATTATTTTTAACTTTGGAAAAGAGTCGTAAATACTTTTTAGTTCGCCTGACCAATTTTCATATTTATGAATTTCATCAAAAGCAATTAATTCACCACCCCCCTGAAAGAAATTTTCAGCAATGTCGAATAAGGTGGCGTCACCCACAATAAAATGGTCCACAGGTATATATAAAATTTTATCGCTAAAGCGATCATTTTTCGTATAATCCAATAAATATTGCACTAAGGTTGTTGTTTTACCGATACCCCGTTGCCCCATTAAAATGAAAAACCGATGCGAAAGTGAATTGTTTTGAATAAAATAACGCCGAAAAGGGCGTGCATTAAGGGCGATCAGTTCCTGACTCAGTTTGAGAAGTTCATCTTGCATGGTACTGTTCTCGATATGGAATGCATTACATAATAATATATCAAAAACAGGGACTACTGTCCATAGTAACCATAGGTCAAGTCTAATTGTAGCGTTAAATCATCAAGCTGAGATCAATGTGTACAACCTTTCTTTCAAGTCAGGATGATATTTTGTCAAACATCCTGCAATAGCATAAAGCGGGTATGAATGCAGTTTTGCCTCAATTGAATAAGGCAGTGTTGAAAATCGAATACCAAAAGGCGACTGCGGCTTGCTTTCCAAAAATAAATGTAAGCTTTTTAGTGTTGAACCAGCGCCACTTTTAACCTCAACTGGAATAATATTTTCATTAAGCTGTATTAGATAATCGACTTCAGCATTACTGCCTTGTTTCTCTCGATGCCAATAATATAAATCTGTTTTTGTATACTCCGATGAGTACGCCAATAATTCTTGCCCTACAAACGCTTCCGTAAAGGATCCTTTATTTATAAACGTTTGCAGCGGATTTAGTAACCAATCTGCCAAAGTACTACCTAACATTGCTTGACTTAATGCAATATCTAAAAATAGTAATTTATATTTTTCAAGATTCGCTTCTGCACCCAATGGAATTCCATTTCCTGCACTTTGATACACCTTATGAACAACACCTGCTTTTACCAATAAATTTAATGCAGGGTCTAATTCTCGTTTTTGATAATTTCCAGGAATATGGCTGAATTTAAATGATTCTGCAATACAATGAGGAATGTAATTAAACAATGCTTCAACATATTTAATTTGTAATTTTTTTGCATATTTAGGAAAATCGTCGCGATAAGCATTAATAATAGCATTTTGCACGCGATACGCTGTCGCCATATTATTTTCTTTTAAAAAACCAGCAATCGTTCCTGGCATACCACCCAACAACATATACTGTCCCAACAATTCAAAAAGTTTATGATGAAATAATTCATCTAACGGCTTTTCTGCGGAATGTGATAGTATCATTTCAAATAATGATTTATTACCGAGAGACGCAAGAAACTCCATGAAAGACAATGGATACATATAACAGTATTGAATACGCCCCACTGGCACGCCGATTTCTTCAATTGTAAAATCCAACAATGAGCCTGCGCCAATAACATGTAGCGCTGGCATTTCTTCATAAAAATACCGTAATGCAGTAATCGCTTTTGGACAAAATTGAATTTCATCAAAAAATAATAATGTTTTTTCAGATGTAATGATTTGGTTGGTCATTGCAAATAATGTATTAACAATGCGTACCGGGTCTAAATCTTTTTCAAACACAGTAATAAATTCTGGGCTTCTTTCAAAATTAATCTCCACAAAATACGTAAAATTTTTTCCCAATTCACGCACAGCATGCGTTTTCCCCACCTGCCTGGCCCCACGCATCAAAAGCGGTTTTCTCGAGTGAGATACCGTCCACTTCTTTAAATCATATATTATTAATCTTTTCATAGTGTTACATTATTTTCGCATATAATAGTGGGTTGTTTTTATGTGTTTTTGCTGATATTTATGGGTAGTTTAGCACGCTTTTTGCTGATAATTCAAGGTTTAGATAAGGTGGGCGTACTAGAGGGTTATGACAGCAGTCTGAATGCTTATAAGTTCCTGTGAAACGCGCTGAATCATTTTTGCAAGGCAAGTTGCATATCGACTTTTTCCAGAAGTGCGCAGCGGCTCAAATTCAATTGTGTTATGCAACTCAGCCCTTGCCAAAAGATATTTAATTTCTCCTGGATTTTCACTTGCGCTAATATTTTTTATTAATGCTCTGGCATGCGCTACTTTTTCCTCACACAATTTTGCATTGCGTATTTTTTTACTGAAAAATCCAACTTTAAATTGCGATGTATCAATCACTATTTCGCCCAATGAATTAATATAATTTAAAATTTCTTGGGCAATAAATTGCTTCAATTTAGTCAAGTGGCTACGATTCATACCTACCATAAAATTTCTTTGGATTTGCACCGCATCTATTAAATCAATTTTACTTAATGAAGGTGTATTTTCAGCTGTTAAATTACAAAAGAATTTAACTGTTTCAGGTGCTGCATCACGCGCATTTTGCAATGCGTCAGTCACTGCTTTTTGAGTTAGCTTATCACTATTGGCTTCGAAAAAAGATTTCGTATGACTTAAATTGGCATCGCTCTTTGCAAGTTCTTTTAAAACATCCGCTGCCGATACTTTCGCAAAAACGTAATTATAAATGTCTGTTTTTCCTAAAATCAGCGCTATTACACAGGGAATTGTTAAGTAATCTATGCGCCAGAAAAGAGTTTTCCGTGAATGTGGGATTATGTCAATAAAATACTTAATATTATCAATATTACAACATACTGGATTCCATATAAGATTTTTTGAAATATTAGAAAGATCAGAGTAGAAAAAACCAGGTAATCCGTAGGTATTCAAATTCTCATTGCAAGTCCCATAAACATTTTTCAGTGTGGTTAAATCAGCAACGCTTGCTGTAAATTTAATTACTTCAAACATAAACCCCCTCCCGCTTCCTGTATCAATAAGAAAGCGGTAATATGAAAAGATCTGAGTAATTATCTGTTTAATTAAGTCAGCAGGTTGATTGTTTTTTATTGATACTTTGATTGCTTCTAATAAGATTGGGGTAATATTTTTTTCATCCGATTTTCGCATAATAGTTTTCGAAATCTCATTTTCAAAATAAATGGCTGCATCAACCGGAGATGTCTTACAAAGCAAGATATAGGTTTCCAAAAACGACTCAAATCGAAACTCATTGGGTGAAACCATTGTCGCCTTGATTTCTTCCTCTGATTTTTTTTCTTGTAATGAATCAAATAAATTAATTATTTTTAGATAATGCGTTAATTGAGATTTTGCTTTCGCTTGAATTCTATCTTCATTTTGCTCTTCTTTAGTATAAAT
The DNA here is from genome assembly GCA_001801515.1 of Gammaproteobacteria bacterium RIFCSPHIGHO2_12_FULL_38_11. The sequence continues at coordinate 73,657 of MGXX01000059.1, read as the reverse complement.
TGAAAAATCAGGGTAAATTGAAATGGGAACAGTAATTGTTTCATCTGAAAATTGTTTTCTTAAACGCAATTCAAGACTTTTTGCTCTGGCTTGAGCTAATAACCGGCTTTCTACATTATCGGAAAATACAGTGATATGTGATGAACCATCACGGTTCCAGCAATAACCCGCCATCACTTCAGTAATTTTATTGGCGTTATCACTTAATCCTTTTTCCTGAAGACTCACGTAGGCAGTATGATATTTGCCGTTTTCTAATTGGGCTGCAAGATATTTTTGCGCTTCTTCTTTTGTTTTTGCATCATAAGGTCGAGCAATTGTTCCATTATCATAAGTCATGATGCGTTGTGGAATGCAGTCTTTTATTGCAAATGAAATACCCACAAGCAAATCTTGTCTTTCTAAATTATATCCAAAACAAGGTGCGTCATATCCTACCTCATAATTAACATAAGAAGTTGACTGTGGTCTTGTATATTTTAATTTTTCATCACCATGTAATGAAGGGCGTTGTGATTTATCCGTTGAAACAACTTCATATTTGTCGCCATTTAATCGATTGGTAAATGCACCACGCTCACCTGCTCTTAATTCAGGTCGATGGCCAGCGGGGTCGGCAATGGATTTTTCAACATCAGACCAAAAACACAACTCATCGTTACGAATGGTTTTAATAATGCGTCCAGTGCTTGTATCGCTGGCAATATTTTTTACTTCTAAAAGAATGTCATCTAAATTCTTATTATTTAAAGCTTGTTCAACACGTGTTAATGCGTTTTCAAAGTTTTCAAATGATTTAATAGCGTGATAATTTAGGAAAATAGCAATTTTATTCGCTTGATCTGTTTCTGTGATGTAATTAGACAATTCAACTAAACGAAAACAAATGTCGGCTTGTGTATTGGCCAATATAAATAATTTTGTTCGCACCCTAATATTGACATCAAAAAATTCGCCTTTTTCATTAATTGAACTTTTACGTGCACTGCCTGTTAAAATAAGTTGAATTTCGCTTTTTTGGAATAAAGCAGGTTTTTTCTGAGCAAGTGATACTATTGTTGAACTCATGTTCCTTACGGAAGTATTAAGTGCAGCATCCAATGCGATGCAAAAAAATTTGGGATCAGGGAAGGACTGACCGAAGAAATTACATTCTTCAGCAAAAAATAACAACTCTCCATCTTCTTTTTTAACTGTCTTTGCCCATTTGCCAACTAAAAATGATATCCTTTTGTCAACTAAAAATGATATCCCTTTGTCAACTACAAGTGACATCTTATGAATATAGGCATCAATAATGCAAATTTTGATCTTGGTAATTGCATCAGAATTATTACCTTGAGCAATTTCATCTATTCTCGATATCATACGAATGATATGCGCAACATCACAATAATACAGCGGTTTATTCGTTTCAGTATAACGTTGATATCGACCATTGGGATCAATGTAGGAATTCCCACCCACATAAACTTTCTTAGGATCGCTCGAGTATTGCTGAAGAAGCCTAAGCTTTTCTTTTATATTATCATTTCTCACGCGCGATACTCACTATTCTTAGCTGAGATCAGTGTAGCAAATGAAGATTAACAAAATATTAACTTGAGATCATGAAAAATGACGTTATTACGATCGGCTAAAAAAGTTTGACGAGGGTGGAAGTTCTATCTGGAAACAATTTCCAGATAGAACTTCAGAATTACGAAATAGCGCACGGATATAGTTACCCTCACTGGTACGCCTGCGACCCTTGATAACAATAAAACTGGCAATATTTTTTTGTGTATGACGCTTGAGTTCTTCCAATTCAATTCGCCTACCAACAAACTGGGTGTCTGCCATATGAATTATTTCCTACGTAGAATGTGTAAATGCAGATTCTACGTAGCGTATTTCCAATGCAGTAGTGAGAAATTAAAACACAGGGGGTCAGTTTCTATTTAAAATTATTATTTTTAAACAATACGTTAGAATCAAATTTCATATCGTTCACTTTATCGATTAGCGATAAGGCGAACGATAAATCAATGCGCCCGTTTGATTTTATCGCGCAGTAAACTGATTGCCCGCAATTGCGCTGCGGCTTCGGCGAGTTCAGATAGCGCGAGAGAATATTCCATGCCATCAGTTTTTTCTTGTAGGATTTTTTCAGCTTGCGCTTTGACAGCCAGCGCTGCCGCTTCATCTAAATCATCCGCACGTAATGCAGTATCTGCTAAAATTGATACCATGGTTGGTTGAATTTCCAACATACCGCCTGACATATAAAATACTTCTTCATTGCCATTTTTTAAAGTCGCGTAAATTTGGCCCGGTTTTAATGCGGTTAATAAAGGTGAATGTCCGTGATAAATACCTATTTCACCAACGCTGCCTGTTACAGAAACAAAACGCACTTCACCACTAAAAATGGAAGCTTCTGCGGAGACGATGTCGAGGTGTAGGTGCTTCATTATGTATTACTCTCAATGTTCAGTAGGAAGCAAGTTGCAAGGTTCAATTTCATGCTTCGTCGTTTCCACTCACTAACGCTCGGGGTTCTGAGTTGGATATTATCGTTGTTCTAAGTGCTTGGCTTTTTCTATGGCTTCTTCAATCGTACCGACCATGTAAAATGCTTGTTCAGGCAGATGATCAAAATCACCGTTTAATATGCCTTTAAATCCTAATAATGTATCTGCCAATGAAACATATTTTCCTGGCGCGCCGGTAAACACTTCAGCAACGAAAAATGGTTGCGATAAAAAACGTTGAATTTTGCGTGCACGTTTTACCGTTAATTTATCTTCTTCGGATAATTCATCCATTCCCAAAATTGCAATAATATCTTTTAATTCTTTAAAACGTTGCAAAGTGATTTGCACACCGCGCGCAACACGATAATGTTCTTCACCTACAATTAAAGGATCTAATTGTCGACTTGAAGAATCTAACGGATCAATCGCAGGATAAATTCCCAATTCAGCAATTTGTCGTGACAACACAACCGTTGCATCTAAATGCGCAAATGTGGTTGCAGGCGATGGATCAGTTAAATCATCTGCAGGCACATAAACTGCTTGAATAGAGGTAATGGAGCCTTTTTTTGTTGAAGTAATTCGTTCTTGTAATTTACCCATTTCTTCTGCAAGCGTTGGTTGATAACCTACAGCAGACGGCATACGACCCAGCAATGCAGATACTTCAACGCCAGCTAAGGTGTAACGATAAATATTATCGATAAACATCAATACATCACGACCTTCATCACGAAATTTTTCAGCAATCGTTAATCCGGTTAAGCCTACACGTAAACGATTACCGGGCGGCTCATTCATTTGCCCATAAACCAAGGACACTTTATCTAACACATTGGATTCTTTCATTTCATGATAGAAATCATTTCCTTCGCGTGTTCGCTCACCCACACCTGCAAATACGGAATAACCACTGTGTTCAACTGCAATATTACGAATTAATTCCATAATATTAACGGTTTTACCCACACCCGCACCGCCAAATAAACCGACTTTGCCGCCTTTTGCAAACGGACAAATTAAATCTAATACTTTAATACCCGTTTCTAAAATTTGCGTGCTGTTGGCTTGATCTGTAAATGAGGGTGCGGGACGATGAATCGGTAAATATTCTTCAGTCACAATCGGACCTGCTTCATCAATAGGCTCACCCAATACGTTCATGATACGACCTAAGGTTGATGCGCCAACAGGAACTGTAATAGGGGCACCTGTATTTTCAACGTCTAAACCACGACGCAATCCTTCTGTTGAACCCATTGCAATCGTACGCACAACGCCATCACCTAATTGTTGTTGTACTTCCATGATTAAACCGTTTTCTGCTACGCGTAGCGCATCATAAATATTCGGCACTAATGTCGTTGGAAATTCTACGTCAACGACGGCGCCGATAATTTCGATAATGTGGCCTAGTTTTTTCATGTTGTGTTCCTCTTGTTCAATAATTCAGTAGTTAGTGCATCGTAAAATTTAATTATAAGCTTCGTCGCTTCCACTCGCTCACGCTCGGGGCTCTGAGTTACTCTAAAGTAGTCAGTGCATCGTAAAATTTAATTATAAGCTTCGTCGCTTCCACTCGCTCACGCTCGGGGCTCTGAGTTATTCTAAAGCAGCCGCACCAGCCACGATTTCAGCAATCTCACGTGTGATACCGGCTTGTCGTGCTTTATTAAATGCCAATTGTAATTCTTTAATAATTTCTTTTGCGTTATCCGTCGCACTTTTCATTGATAACATTCTTGCCGCCTGTTCGCATGAAATATTTTCAACAACCGCTTGATACACTTGCGATTCAATATAGCGAATTAATAGCATTGTCAGTAATGTTTTCGCCGAATCTGGCTCATACAAATAATCCCATTGAATGTGTTTTTCATCATGCGCATCCGCATCAGCAATTTCTAACGGTAATAATTGTCGCACAAAGGGTTTTTGGATCATGGTATTTACAAATTCATTTGCGCAAACATAAATACGATCACACTGCCCCTCGTCAAATTGTTTTAATAATACTTTCACAACGCCAATAATATCTTGAACGGCAGGTTTATCCCCTAAATGCGTCACCGAGCCTAAAATTGAAGCGCCCTGTTGTCCAAAAAAACTTTCAGCTTTTCGACCAATTACACAAACATCAACAGCCACATTTTGATCATGATATTTTTTCATTTCCGTCACTGTCTTGCGAAATAAATTAATATTTAATCCACCGCACAATCCGCGATCGGTTGTTATCACAATAAATCCAACACGCTTGATGGTGTCACGTTTTTGCATATAGGGATGCTGATATTCTGCATGCGATAGCGCAACATGGCTAATCACGCGGCGAATTTTAGCAGCATAAGGGCGCGACATATTCATCCGCTCTTGTGCTTTTCGCATTTTGCTTGCAGCCACCAACTCCATCGCATGCGTGATTTTCTGCGTGTTTTTGATGGAGCCAATCTTGCTACGTATTTCTCTGGTTGTGGACATTTGTTATGCTCGTTAATTCTATAGCAAAGTTATCTCTAAATTATAGTTCTCGCTTTGTAGCTTCCACTCGCTCACGCTCGGGGCTCTGAGCTTATATATACGTCTTCTTAAATGCATTAATCACTTCAATCATTTTTTTCGAAATATCCTCAGAATAATCTGGCTTATGATTAATGGATGCAATAAATTCTTTTTGTTGATCGTGCAGATACGATAATAATGCTGCCTGAAAATCAACTATTTTTTTCACTGGCACATCATCTAATAATCCTTTATCCAAAGCGATCCAGAGCATCGCCATTTCTGCAACACTCAAAGGTTGGTATTGCGGTTGTTTTAATATTTCCATAGAACGTTGACCGCGCTCTAATTGTTTACGTGTTAATTCATCTAGATCAGATGCAAACTGCGAAAACGCTTCTAATTCGCGATATTGCGCAAGCGAAATACGAACGGCACTCGCTAATTTTCGAATAATTTTTGTTTGCGCAGCCCCACCAACACGCGACACAGATAATCCTGCGTTTACAGCAGGGCGCGTGCCTGAATTAAATAAAGCAACATCCAAGAAAATTTGACCATCCGTAATTGAAATAACATTTGTTGGAATAAAAGCAGATACGTCACCCGCCTGCGTTTCAATAATAGGCAATGCGGTTAATGAGCCTGTTTGGCCTTTTACTTCGCCATTTGTTAATCTTTCTACATATTCTGCACTCACACGCGATGCACGTTCCAATAAACGTGAATGTAAATAAAATACGTCGCCAGGATAGGCCTCACGACCCGGTGGACGACGTAATAGTAATGACACTTGTCGATAAGCCCACGCTTGTTTTGTTAAATCGTCATAAATAATTAAAGCGTCTTGGCCCCTGTCACGAAAATATTCGCCCATGCTTGTGCCTGAATAAGGTGCGATATATTGCAATGCAGCTGCTTCAGAAGCATTAGCACAAACAATAATCGTGTGTTTCATTGCATCGTGCTCTTCTAATTTACGAACTACAGCTGCAACCGATGATGCTTTTTGTCCGATCGCCACATAAATACATTTAATGCCAGAATCTTTTTGGTTAATAATCGTGTCGATAGCAATAGCTGTTTTTCCCGTTTGTCGATCACCAATAATTAATTCACGCTGTCCTCTACCAATCGGTGTCATCGCATCAATTGATTTAATGCCTGTTTGCACGGGTTGCGTAACCGGCTGTCTTTCAATCACACCGGGTGCAATTTTTTCAATCGGTGCCGTTAATGTTGTTTTAATTTCGCCTTTTCCATCAATGGGATTTCCCAAAGCATTAACCACACGACCCAATAATGCATCACCAATTGGCACTTCTAAAATGCGACCTGTGCAACGCGCTGTCATCCCTTCTTGCAATGATTCATATTCACCCAGTACTACTGCACCAACAGAATCACGTTCTAAATTGAAAGCAAGACCAAAAATATCATTGGGAAATTCGATCATTTCGCCATACATCACGTCGCCCAATCCATAAATACGAACGATGCCATCTTTCAAACTGACAATCGATCCTTCTGTGCGCATCTCAGGTTTAATATCGAAATTTTCAATTCGCGAACGAATAATGTCGCTAATTTCAAATGGTTGAATGTGTTGTGTTGTCATGTACGTCGTCCTCTTTGATATGCTGTTGTAGAGACGCGATTTATCGCGTCTTTACGTCAATGCTGATTTCAATCTTGCTAACTTGCCCTTTATCGTATCGTCAAGCACCCAATTCCCTGAACGAATTAATAATCCACCCATTAACTTTTCATCGACATTAAAATCAATGTTTACTGCTGAATTTAATTTTTTAGACAAAATTTCAGTTATCTTTTCACGCTGTTGAACGTCCATTGGAAAAGCAGATGACACTAGCAACGAAATATATCCCGATTCATTTGCGCAATCTGCTTCGAATACTTCAAAAATTGCAGGTAATAAATTTAAACGTTTTTTATCAACCAATAACTGAATAAAATTGACAATCGATTGTTGTGGTGCAAAAACAGACAATAATTCACATAATTGTTTTTTACTGATATTCGGATTTTTCAATACCGATGCCATTTTTTTATCGTTAACAGCAAGTGATAGCTTTTTTAATGCGTCCATCCACAAAAGCAATTTATTTTCCGATTTTGCAATAGAAAATGCGGCTTTTGCATACGGGCGAGATAACGTTACATTACTTGTCATTGCGTCGCATCCGATAACATGGCCATCACCAATTTATCATTAGCACTTTTATTAATCTCATGCTGTAACACTTTTTCAGCGCCTGTAATTACTAAAGATGAAATTTCGCTCATTAATTTTTCGCGCGCAGTTTGAAACTCACGAGCAATATCAGCTTTCGTAATTTCCAATAGGCGGTCACCTTCAATTCTAGCGCGCGCTTTTCCTTCTTCGATAATATGATTCGCACGATTATTGGCTTGCTCTATCATTTGTGCGGCCTGCGCTTTTGCTTCAGTTAGCAGTTCCGTTACTTTATGATGCGCTAATTCTAAATCGCGCTTTCCCTTTTCAGCAGCCGCTAAGCCCGCCGCAATTTTTTCACGACGTGCTTCCATCGCTTGCGTTAACGGCGGCCAGATAAAACGCATGGTAAACCATACGAACACCCCAAAGGTGAGCATTTCGCCGAATAAAGTTAAATTTAAATTCATGCATCACTCCGATGAAATATCGTAAAATTAATTTACGCCTTTTATTACCGCTAATGTTTTCAATGCTGACGACAAAATAGGATTCTTTGCAAATAAAAAATATAAACCAATCACAACCGACACCACTGCAAACGCATCAAGCAAACCCATTACAACAAACATTTGTAAACGCAGCATGCTTGTTAACTCAGGTTGACGTGCAACCCCTTCTAAAAATTTTCCACCCAATATTCCCATGCCGACTGCGATACCTAATCCGCCTAATCCAATTAAAATTGCTACCGCGATTACTGTCGCTGATGATACTGAACTGATAATACCTTCCATTTTCATTCCCCTCTGTTATTAAAGTTTTTAATCTTTTTTACATCATCGCTTCGCTGCGTGCGTGCTTCTGATTCGTGCTCTCGCTCAAACTCACAGCGTTAGTGAGTTTCTGCTGCCATACTCAAATAGATAATGGTTAATATCATAAAAATAAACGCTTGTAACGTAATAATTAAAATATGAAAAATTGCCCAAATTCCGCCCGGCAACCATTGAAACCACCACGGCAATAATGCCGCAATTAAAATAAAAATCAATTCGCCCGCAAATAAATTACCAAACAATCGAAATGCAAGTGAGAAAGGCTTGCTAAAATCTTCAATGATGCGAAATAAAAGATTAATAGGAAATAACCATGCGCCAAAAGGATGCGTCAATATTTCTTTGGCATAACCACGCCAGCCTTTCATTTTAATACTGTAAAAAATAATCAATATAAATACGGATAATGATAATGCGAATGTTTGATTTAAGTCCGCTGTTGGCACAGCACGAAAATGAGAAACGCCCACCGCATCCATCGCACGCGGCACCAAATCAACAGGAATTAAATCCATAAAGCTCATTAAAAAAACCCAAACAAAAATCGTCAATGATAATGGGCCAATTAACGCACTTTTCACATGAAAGGATTCTTTTACCATATTATCAACAGATTCAACAACCCATTCGACGAAATTTTGCAACCCACTGGGAACACCTGAATGCGCTTTGCGCGCCACGCAATAGAAAAACGCAAGAAACAAAACACCTACCAGAATCGACACACACAGCGTATCCAAATTAAATCCGGCACCACGCGTTTGCCAATTTTGCAAATGATGCTCGATATAAGCAGCGCTGGTTAATTTCATACTCATTTATCTCTTAATTAATATTGGCGCAAATAAATATACCCAATATGTCCCAAATAACCCAATCAATAACGGTGCCAGCGCCACGTTAAAGTACACGCCGAATCTAGGGTAATAAAAAACGGATGGCTGCTATTTTATTTTTACGCAAAGCAGATTCCCGCTCTCGATTTTTCTACGGACAGTTGCGGGCGAGTATAGTGGGTTTTTATTGATACCGCAACGGGTTCAATGAGATGATACTTTTGTCAATTTGCATCGCCAGTCTTAGTGACCGTAATGCCAGCACCCGTATTTCCCAATTGAATGCGCGTCGCAGTCGTTTTGCATACACCCATGTAATACATCAAGCCCGCACCAATTAAAGCACCGATGATCAACAAGATAATTCCATTAAACACGCAACCTTTTTTCATAACAGCTCCCTGTAATTTTAAAACGCATTGAATCATGCTACTCTTCTAACCTGTTTATTCTAAGTGAGTTCTAAGTTCATGTCATTACCCAAATCCGTCAACACCTTTACTTTGTTAGCTTCTGCTGTCGCCGGCATTATTGGTTCAGGTTGGTTATTAAGCCCGTTAGCAACTGCTAAAATCGCAGGCCCTGCAGCCGTTATTGTCTGGATTATTGGCGGCATTTTAATGATGATCGTCGCATCTACTTTCGTGATACTCACCCGCACATTACCGATTACAGGTGGAACGGTTCGCTTTTTCCAATTAACACACGGTCATTTTGCCGGCTTTGGATTTTCGTGGATCGCTTGGTTGGCTTGGATTGCAGTTTCCCCTATTGAAACATTGGCCATTGTACAATATGCCACAAATTATGTTCCCACTTTAATGACCCAAGGCGCATCACCCGAATTGAGCTTTACAGGTTTATTTGTTGCAACACTGATACTAATCAGCATTGTTGCGATTAATGCAGCCGGCATGAAAGCCTACGCTCGCATTAATTATTTTATTTTGGCCATTAAATTAATTATTCCCATTGGTGCTGCTATTTTATTATTTTACGCGCAATTTCACGTGCAAAATTTTACAACAGCGAGTGGATTTATGCCTTATGGCTATCATAGTATTTTTGCTGCTTTACCCTTAGCCGGCGTGATTTATTCTTTTATTGGTTTTAATCCTGTTGTGCAATTAGCAGCGGAATCAAAAAACCCAAAACAGGCCATTCCCATTGCTATTTTTGGTGCGTTATTTATTTGTATGATTATTTATGTGTTGGTGCAAATTGCTTTTATTGCTGCATTACCCAGTAATACCTTATCGCAAGGATTTTCCGCTATTGCTTTTGCCGGTGATAAAGGCCCCTTTGCCGGATTATTAACTTTATTTGGATTTGCCATTTTTGTGAAAGCCTTATATTTTGATGCATGCATTTCACCTTTTGGCACTGCATTAGTGCAGTCAGTTGCCACCTCTCGCATTACTTACGCAATGTCACAAAATGGTTATTTTCCAGCGTATTTTAAAGGGACAAGTAAAAAATCAACCCCTATTCGGGCATTAATATTAAATGCCCTTGTCGGCTTTTTATTTTTCCTACCTTTTCCCAGTTGGCAGCACATGGTAGGATTTTTAGTGTCATGCTTGGTATTAGGTTATGTCGTTGGCCCCATGTCGTTAATGGCATTGGTAAAACAACAACCCACTTTATTTCGTCCTTTTTCAGCAAAATTTATTCACCTTGGTTGCATTATTGCTTTTATTATTTGTAATTTATTAATTTACTGGTCTGGTTGGTCGATCGTTTTTAAAATTATGATTTTATTTGCAATTGGTTATGCGGTTTTATATTTTAGCAGTTTAAATAAAAATAGTTTTGCTTCGCGTGAAAAATTACACTTTAAGCGCGGCAGTTGGACATTATTATATTTATTGGGAATGGCCTTAATCAGTTATTTCGGCAGCTTTGGTGGCACACATGTGATTACTTTTGGAATGGATTTTGCAGTGATCGGAATTTTTAGTATTGTTATTTATGTAATTGCTTATGCGATGGCGGCAAAAACTGCTCTTTAACCACCCTCAACCTTATGAACATGCTACATGTTCCTTATCTAGCGTTGATATCCGCTCGAAGGTTTAGGCGTAGACGCCATTATTTTTTCACATTTTCCTAAACACCCATCATATTTTTCTCGTGACGTTTTATTGCTAAATGTAGTTGATTTATTTCCTTCTTTTGCTTCCGTCATTAATTTTTTAATTGCATCAGGGCTCTCTGCTTTACACACTTTTTCCATCATGTCTTTTGCGCGATTACTGCGATTGGCAACATCACCACGATTTAAAAAAGACTCACGTTGCTCAAGGTTTTTGTTTTCATCAATAAAAAAGCGAAGTTCAGCGAGCACCGAAAATTTTTGAAACTGTAATTCTTGACCCAGTTTGCAATCATTAGCCATATTGATAAAAAATGTAGGCGTGGCGACAAAATGATTAGCCAGTAAATTCCCAGAGAGCGACGTTATATCAGCCCGCAGTTTATAATAAAAAGTATTATGAATTGGAGCGGTTATATACTTAACAAGCGAGGAGGTTTTTATATTTTCACCTGAAGAATTTTTATCTGAATAATTTTTTGTTAACACCTCATCCACAGCTTTTTGCGTTGGAAATAAATTAATAAATTGATCGCCCAAATGCTGTGTAAAAACTTGTGCATCATTTTTTTCAGACGGCTTATCATTACCCACCAACAATCTAGTGGCAATCTTCCCCCATTGATCGCGGGTAATATTAAGCGTTTTAATGTGATCTCCCAAATGATCAAGAAATTCCTTTCGAATACTGTCATTTTCAGTTGGTCTTGGAAGCATTTCAATAACAGCGTATAAATCATCTCCATTTTTAATAATGCTTTTATCAAGAGATTTTATAATATTTCGCATTATTTCTGCTTTTGTATTATCATATTCAGAATATTTATCAGGCCTGCCGACGGCACTTAATATTGAAAGCAATTCTGCTTGAGAGGTAATTATTGTTGGGAGTAATTTTAAATCAAAAAGCGGCTCCATCAGTGTGACTAGTAATTCACTCTTTTCGTAATAATTCTCAATTAGCGTGGGTAATGCTTTTTTGAAAATTGTTGCCACAAACGCTTTATCCAATGTGGCTAATTCGGCAACAAATTTTGACCATCCACCTACTAAACTGCTTTTACCTTGCGATGATTCAGTAAACATCTTTTCTAATTGTTCAGCGGTAAAAATAGATGTTCCTTCTTTGTCTTTCTTCACTAGCACAGACAGCAAATCTTTCCATTTATCTACGGGCACACCACGGCTTCTTACCGCAGAAAAGTAATTATTTTCTTGCTTCTTTAACCCCAGGAAAATATCCACCAACGGAGTAAAAATTTTTATGTCCATTTGATCAATCACTTTGTTCCATAACGATGGATTAAATGCTGACAACAAACTTAAGACATCCTCATGCTTAATATTCCGCGCATAATGATTAAAATTATTTTTGACGCTCGTATTTTTTAAAAGCGCATCAAATACGGCATCTTGTACATTATCTTCTGGAGCTGCTTTGGATTTTTGGAGTATCGCTAAAATATTTTGATTGTTTTGTAAAAGCCCATGATCGCCCAACTTAACAAGGCATTCTGCCCACTCTTTTTTATTCGTTGAATTTAATTTATTTTCAAGGTTGGGAAAAGTCCACTTAGCCACTTTATCTGCTTCTTCTTTGAGAAATTCTTCTTTCTTTGCTTTTTGCTTTTCTTCCTCTGCTCTCGCTTCTGCCGCTTTTTTCGCTTTTCGTTCTGACTCATATTGTTGAGCCTTACGCTCTTGATCATCTGATGCTGATGTATTGGGTTTGGGTTGTGCTTTTTGATATTGAGATTGTTGCTGACGAGATGAAGCGGCGTTGGCTTGCGATGAGGCAGGTGCAGCGTATAAGGTATTTAGTGCGCTATCATACTCTTTCCGTGCAGTAGGATTCGTTAGCGTCTCCTTTGCCGACCCAAGGAATTTCATTATATACTCAGCGTTCTGCCTATCATCCCCAAAATTTTTATCTGGATGATATAATAGTGCTTTCTTTTTATAGGCATCTTTAATGACGTCTGTTGTTGCATCAGTTGCAACACCTAAGATGTCATAATAATCTAATTCTGCTTGGACTTGATAGTTTTCAGAGCGAGAAGAAGCATAGTTACGCTGAACCTGTGTTTGAATTTTCATTGCCACCTGCGTCAATGTAGTTGGCAACGCTCTGGGTAGCGTTTTTCGCATAACTTTCCCCCTATGTTATCTGTAAGGTAATTATAGACTATCATTACAAAAAAAATTTTCACTTGATTCGGCAAATCGACATTTGTCATTTTGCCGAATTTCCTGTATTATGCCACTATGATTCAATATAACGAGGCATTGATGAGCAAATTTATTGGTCGTCAGACAGAACGTAATTTATTAGAAGATTTGCTATTAAAGCAAACAGCAAGCTTAGTAGTAGTTTATGGCAGACGTCGAATCGGCAAAAGTCGGTTAATTGAAGAATTTGCCAAACCATATCGTTTCATTTCATTTTCGGGCTTATTTTCCGAAGAAAAAACGACAAATCAAGATCAGCTTGATGAGTTTAGAAGACGTTTTCAGAAACAATTGGGCGTTGATCCTGGCGCATTATCCGATTGGAGTGATGCTTTTCATCGATTAGCAGAGCAAACCAGAACAGGCCGTGTAATTATTTTATTAGATGAAATCACCTGGATGGGAGAGCAAGACGCCAATTTTTTAGGAAAGCTCAAAAATGCCTGGGATATGGAATTTAAAAAGAACGATCAACTCATATTATCACTGTGTGGTTCTGTGTCGTTGTGGATTGAAAAAAATTTAATATCGAATCGCGGATTTTATGGACGTATTTCATTAAAGCTGAGGCTGCGTGAATTATCGTTAAGTGATTGTAATCGTTTTTTGGAAGGACGTGGCGGTATAGTTTCTGATTATGAAAAATTTAAAATACTCTCTGTCACGGGCGGCATTCCAAAATATCTTGAAGAAATCAGATTGGATCAGTCTGCAGACGAAAATATAAAACGACTGTGCTTTTCACGTTACGGACAACTATACAGCGATTATGATTATATTTTTCTATCATTATTGGCGCGTAATAGCCCCTGTTATCAAAATATTATTCAAGCGCTCAGTCAAAATGCATTAAAGCGAGAAGAAATTTTAAAAAAAATCAATTTTGAGGATAGTGGATTATTATCGCAATACCTAGAAGAATTAACCTCTTCTGGTTTTTTACAACGCGATTATACATGGCATTTAAAATCCGAAAAAATGTCTAAATTAAGTAAATACAGACTATCAGATAATTATTTGCGCTTTTATTCTAGATATATTCAGCCTAATATTGCAAAAATTGAAAATGATCGTTATGAAAATCATTCGATGACAGCGTTACCAGGGTGGCCTGTCATTATGGGTCTTCAAGTGGAAAATTTAGTTTTAAATAATCGGCAAAAAATAAATGGGCTGATTGGTGTTTATCCAGATGAAATTATTAACGACGGTCCATTTTTTCAAAATAAAACCGCGCGGCAAAAGGGCTGTCAAATTGATTATTTAATTCAAACCAGATTTGGTGTGCTATATCTTTGTGAAATTAAATTTGCCTTTAAAGGCATTAGATCCAATGTAATTACAGAGGTTCAGGAAAAAATAGAACGCTTATCACTCCCTAAAAACTTTTCTATCAAGCCCATTTTAATCCATGTCGGCGATGTATACGATGAGGTATTAACCAGTAATTATTTTTCTAAAATTATCGATATGTCGCTGTTGTTGCATTCTTCTTAGTGGCGAGGTGTTGACGCGGCATTTTCTGTGGGCGGCGTTACTACTTCACTACATCTTGCCAAACAGTAATCGTATTTTACTCGTGATGTTTTTTTACTGGTTAAAGTTAATTTATTCCCATTTTTCGCTTCGGTAATTAAAGCTGTAATATCGTCGTACCGTAACGTTTTAATAAGGAACAGGTACGAAATAAATCGTACAACTGGTGGCCAAGATGGCGTGAGATTTAAATGTTTTGATTGAGAAAATGTGAAGGAATGCTTATTGCATTTCGAACATTTTCGAATGAAAAACATTTAAAGATCACGTCATATTGGGCGATCAGTTGTACGACTTATTTCGTACCTGTTCCTAACAGCATAAAAATCAATTCTTTTGAACATACACGGTAGTCGCTCTACCGCTGCCATAGGAAACTTGCCCTTGGTTTTGAATTAAAGATGCCAAATCAGAAAGTTTTGACGGTAAAGTTCTTGGTAATACTTTTGGCATAACTTACTCCTTGGATTCTTCAATGGTGAAATTATAGACCCTAATCGCCAAAAAAATTATTGCGTGTAATATTTTGATTTTACTAGTTATTTTTCATTTGATTCGGCAAATCGACAATTATCATTTTGCCGAATCACTTTGTAAGACTTATTTCGCACATATTTCCTATGCGCTATTCCAAAGTGATTATTTAATTTGGAATAGCAAACAGCATTTTTGCGATTTGCTATTCCGGAGAAAATGATGTCATCTTTTATTGGTCGACAATTATTGCATGTAATCTACTGATTTTACTTTTTTTTAATTTAACGCGACTCAACGACCATTGTCATTTTGCAGAATCTGTCATGACTTTGAAATAATGCCTAAAAACACTTGCACGCATCCGCCGCTTATAATAACATCATAAGCGGCGGATAACTCTGTTATTTAACTTTTATCCGCCACTTATAAAAAAACTATACTCGGCGGATACACATCATGAGCACACATATCGTTGGACGCGATAAGGAACAAAGTATTTTAACACAATTACTCAACTCAGAAAGAGCTGAATTTCTTGCTTTAATTGGCAGACGACGTGTTGGAAAAACATTTCTAATCAAAAATTTTTTTGAAAAAAAGCCATGCGTTTTTTTCTATTGCTCTGGTCAAAAAGACGGAAAATTGAAACAACATCTTATGGATTTTGCAGTTCAAATTGGGCATGCTTTTTATAATGGTGCAAACATCTCGCCTTGTAAATCATGGCGCGATACTTTTGAAGAATTAACCAAAGCAATCCAGCAAGTTAATAAAAATAAAAAAATTGTTTTATTTTTTGATGAATTACCGTGGCTTGCAACGAAGCGTTCTAACTTATTGCCTGCTTTGGATTATTACTGGAATCGCTATTGGAGTCACGAAAAAAACATAAAGCTTATCGTGTGCGGATCTTCCGCATCCTGGATTACAAAAAATATTATCAACAACAAAGCGGGATTATACAATCGATTAACGCGCACTATTTGCCTTGAACCCTTTACGCTTAAGGAATCAGAAGCATTATTACATGCCTTAAAAATAAAATTAAATCATAAACAAATACTAGATCTTTATATGGTGTTGGGTGGCATTCCACATTATATGGTTTTAGTTCAAAAAGGGTTGTCTGCTTATCAATGCATAGACACGCTTTGTTTTCAAAAAAATGGTGCATTGGTTAAAGAGTTTGATCGCCTATTTGCATCACTATTTTCAGAACCAGAAACTTACGTGGCACTGATTCGTGTTATCGCTCGCTACCACGATGGAATTGGACAAGCACGATTAATTCAAGAAAGTGGTGCATCTGATGGCGGTAGAACGGTTCAAAGATTAAAGGAATTAATTGAAGCGGGCTTTATTCTTGAATTTATACCTTATGGACGTCATGAAAAAGGTTTGTATTATAAAGTGATTGATGAATTTACATTATTTTATCTTCAATGGATGGAACCAAATATGCAAACCATCTTAAAGCAAAATAATAATAACAGTTATTGGCTTGCTAAAACAAAAACACCATCATGGAAATCATGGGCAGGATATGCATTTGAATCAATAGGCCATAAGCACATCGCGCAAATTCAAAAAGCGCTTCATATAGAGCCGGGTGCAGAAATAGGAAGTTGGCGGTATTTAGCTAAAAATTTGGAGCAACAAGGAACGCAGATCGATTTATTATTTGATCGCACAGATCAGGTTATCACAATTTGTGAAATTAAATTTAATGAAAGCCCATTTGTCATTGATAAATTATACGCAAAAAAGATTGTGAATAAAATTGAAACATATAAAACACAGTCAAAAACAAAAAAACAAATCTATTTCGCAATGATTACAGTGAATGGTTTAAAAAAAACAATGTATTCTGAAGAATTGGTTGATGGTGGTGTGATGATGCTAAATGATTTTTTTGGGGTTTGAGTGTTAAATTTCCTACTCAATACGCGCCAAAATTGCTTCCAATTCTTTTTCGTTTTTATATTGAATAACTAATTTTCCACGACCTTGCGCATTTTGCGTAATAGCAATTTTTGTGCCTAATTTTTGCATTAAACGATCTTGCAAAGTATGTAAAACAATTTTAGGAGATTTTGTATTTTCAATGCTAACCTGCATCATCTTGCGCGTTAAATCTTCTGTTTCGCGCACAGATAATGCCCTAGCGATAATAATATTAGCAGCCTGTGTTTGCTGTGCGCCATCTAAAACCAATAAGGTACGCGCATGCCCCATTTCCAATTTTCCATTTTCAACCAAACTCAGTACAGTTGAATTTAGTTTTAATAAACGCAATAAATTCGTGACATTGGTACGTGATTTTCCAACCGCATCCGCGACTTCTTGATGCGTCATATTAAATTCTGACATTAATCGATTTAATGCATTGGCTTCCTCAATTACATTTAAATCACGTCGTTGAATATTTTCAATCAACGCCATAACCATTGCCGCTTCATCATTAATTTCACGAATAATCGCAGGAATATAATTTAACCCCGCTAATTGTGCAGCACGCCAACGACGCTCACCCGCAATAATTTCGTAATAATTATTATCAATGGGGCGCACAACAATGGGTTGAATTACGCCTTGTTTGCGAATTGAGTTGGCTAATTCTTCAAGTGCTTCTGGCGCCATTATTTTACGTGGCTGATATTTTCCGGGTTTTAAACAATCTATCGGTAATTTTTTTAATTGCCCATCGATGTCAGCAATATTTTTTGATGGGGTAATTGAGGCTATGGGTTCAGGATTGTTATCAA
>MGXX01000059.1:0-55656 GCA_001801515.1 Gammaproteobacteria bacterium RIFCSPHIGHO2_12_FULL_38_11 | reverse complement strand
CCGAGACCAAGGTCACTTAAGCCCTTTCCAAGACCGCGTTTCTTTAAGTTCATAAAACCTCCATGTCAGCGGGCGCTGGCAATGCCTGTTCTTGTCTGCGCACCACCTCACTTGCTAATGCTAAATAGGCAACCGCACCTTGTGAACGATTATCATATCCCAATGCCGGCATACCATGACTGGGCGCTTCTGCCAATCGCACATTGCGCGGAATAACGGAGTGATAAACTTTCGATCCAAAATGTTCGAGCAATTGTTCGGATACTTCAACAGTTAACCGTGTCCGGCCATCGTACATCGTACGTAATAATCCTTCTAACTGTAAATTAGGATTAACGGCGCGGCGAATTTTTTCAATGCTGCTTAATAAACTGGTTAATCCTTCCAATGCATAATATTCGCATTGAATCGGCACTAATACGCTGTGCGCCGCAACCAAAGCATTCACCGTGAGCATATTTAATGAAGGCGGGCAGTCAATAATAATAAATTCATAATGATCGCGTAATTCAGATAAATAATTTTTTAATTGCTGTTCTCGTTTTTCCATTTGCAATAAACGCACTTCAGAAACCGTTAAATCACCATTGGCAGCAATTAAATCAAAGCCCCAATTTGTTTTGATAATAGCATCATTGATTTTTATATTAGCCAATAACACATCATTGAGTGTCGCGGAAACAGCCTGTTTATCAATACCACAACCAACTGTAGCGCTGCCCTGCGGATCAGAATCGATTAATAAAACACGGCGTTTAATGGCTGCCAATGACGCACATAAATTAACGCTTGTTGTTGTTTTTCCAACGCCGCCTTTTTGATTGGCAATAGCGATAATTTTTGTCACGGGGGAAGTCCTTTGTTAATATCGAGGATCATTGTATCAAAGTAACGCGTGCTTTGACATCCTTCTGCACGCAGGCGCCAGGGCAGCCTCATTAAACCTAGGGACGTGCACCACTTTTGGTAATATAAAGGAAAAAGGGATTTTTATGCGCAGAATTCTTCATAGAGAAACAGAACAACGACCCACCAATACACTTCTAACAAAAATAAGTTATTTCTCTTTATTTCCAGCATTACAATATCGACACATATACATCTATGGCGCTTATCCAACGCCCTCAAAAGGTGATGTCGGGCTATTACCTAATAGCGCATCTCAGCTTGATTGGGTGAATAAATACGAGGAAAATATTGTATATCACGCTGCCTGGCGGGCGAATTTATATTTTTTATTATTGGTGGCATACCACAACCAGCAACGCATTATACAAATAGATTCGACTGAACTCCAGCATGGCACGGGTATCGCACCGCATTTGCAGGCTTGTCATTCTTCACTATTCCCGAACCTTATTGATTACTGCGTTTCACCTGGTGTTAAAAATTCACATGAGACATCTATTATTGATAATTCATTCTTGAATCATTGGAATAACATGACAGTATCCTGTCCAGGTATAGTCAATCGATATGATACGTTTTTAGAAGGAGGTGGTACTGGTAGCAGTTATCGTAAAGAATTATTGTTTTATCTTTCTGCATGCTCGCTTGGCTCGTTAGATCCACTTGTTGGCTTAAATATGTTTTTTTATGTTATGAAAAAAGCATCAAAACACAATCAGAAGTTTATTAAAAAATTCGATTCTGAGGATGAGATACGCGCAGCGCAACGAGTGATTTTTCTTCAACAAAAAGGCATGCTTTCTTTAGCAGGTTTTGCTTGTTTTTTTCCTGATATCAATTCAATAGAGAAAATTTTGCAATGGGATAGACGATCTGAATCGCGCAAAACGGCTTACGCTAGAACGCAAAAAATATTACTGACTGGCGATAAAAATAAATCCATTGCATTTTTGAAGCGCTTCGAAAAAAATACATCAGATCAAAAAACCATCTTGTTACCACCTTGATTTTTTTGCACAGCGACTTAAAGCGGGTTTCACGTCATGACGCCTGTGCGAAAAAAATCTATCAAATGAGCTTCCTGCGCCCGTGTACCCATATTGTTTGAATAATTTTATGAATCGTTGATCGCCTTGAGAGGCGGCAGTAAAAATAGGCGAGTGGTGATCAGGATGAATTTTTGCGCCGTGAGATAAAAGGTCTTTTGCAATATCGTAAAATCCAAACTGTGTCGCAAACTCTAAATAATCATTTTCAGGATGATCTGCATTAGCACCATTATTCAGTAACAGATTTACAATAGCTTTATTGCCATAAGAAATAGCATATGTCATCGCTGAAAAATTGAGTATGTTAGTTTGTACAATATCAACATTCTGTTTAAGTAAAGACTTTACAATACCAATTTCATCTTCTATTGCACATGCTTGCATCAGCCAAGTATTATTAAATAAATCAGACATTTTTGCTTTTCGAGCAGAAACTTTATGTAATTTTTTCCATCGTTCGTCACGATAAAGATGCGCAACAAAATGGTTTGCGTTAATATCACAATCACGGGTCGTTAATAATTGTGTTGAAAAAATTGTATTTCCACATCGCGAAGAAGATAACGCACGATTTGTTTCTGTCGCCAATCGTGCTGAATTATAATATTCAAAATTTCTTTGAGGTAATTTATTGGCATCAACAAATACCCATTTATTTTTTTTAGCATCAAAACCAATCATGATTGAATGTAATGGTGAGCTAATTAGCAATGCAAAAGTGCATACATGCGAAGAAGCATTTTCTGACAATAAATCAAAATACCGACGCAATTCAAACATGGAATAGGCGCCCGTAAAATGCGCTCTGCATTTTATTCCTCGGTATTTTTTTATTTGCGAATTTTTAATAGCTGACAATGCGGTGATTGAATTTTGCGTTTTATTGTTTTTAAAAATGGGCGCTATGTTTTTAATTAGAGGGTAATAATTAGGTGACTGTCCTATAACGATATCATCAAAAAAACGTCGGGTATTGTGGGGTTGTTTATCAGAAAATCGCAAATTTTTTGTAGTAAATTTGATGTGTTGATGAAAAGTTTTCATATCATCAGATAGATGATGCTGCGCTGCAACGCAAGCAACACCATGACAAAGTCCATCGCTGGGTGGGTAACCTAATTTCTTTAACGTATCAATAAGTTTGCCATGAGAGGAGTAAAATCGCGGCGTTTCAACCGTGATCATTGAAGAAACTGGTTTAAATATAGAATATCGATATAATCGCATAAAAATCCTTTTTTCTGCAAAAAAAATCCTGGGTTATTATTCCCTGTCAATTTTATTTGGTTATGATTCAAGTCAAAATTTATGGTGTTTAGGATGGGTTTTATTTATGGATGATAAGGAAAAAATTTATAAATGGCAAAAGATCATTTTTTTCGTGAAACAACAATCAAACATCTCGGCGCTTCAATTCCCGGCACAGAAAGTTTGATTACTACCATTTCATCAGCAATTCCGCTAAGTCTAAATCTTAGAGAATTTTCAGCTTTGAGGGGAGCAACTACCATTTCATCCGATATCATTCGCTTTGTGCTTTTTAACTGTACATATCATAAGTATACTGTTATACTATATATTATTAGTATTTTATGACACTTAAAACATGCAAACACTTAAAGCAATCAACATTTTTAATACACAAGGCAAAGCCGGCCGCTATGTTTTTACAAAGCATATGCTCGCCAAACTATTCGTTTCAGATAATGAAAAAACATTATCAGAAGGGTTAAGACGGTTGGTACAGAAAAAAATCCTAGTGAGAGCATGTCGCGGCATATATGTTTATTCTGATGCAACGTGCTTTGATCGTTTTGTATTGGAATATGTTGCCAAGGCATTGCGTCAAGGGGAATACAATTATATTAGTTTAGAATCAGCCTTATCTCAGTACGGTCTCATTTCTCAAATACCTGTTGATCGCTTAACAATAATGACAACAGGGCGTGAAGGTATTTATCACACACCGTATGGCACAATTGAAATGACGCACACCAAGCGTGACGCAAAAAACATTTTAAATCATGTTAATTATGTTGAAAAAAATCCATTACGTGTTGCAACACCAGAAACTGCCATTCGCGATTTAAAGCGAGTTGGTCGAAATGTTGCATTATTACAAGAAGGAATACTTGAATGACGACAAATTTTTCTGATTTGGTTGAACGTGCGATGCAATTATCTAAAGCGCATATGCGTCCTGTTATTGAAAAAGAATTATTGCATTATGATATTTTATTTATTTTAGATAAAAATAATTTATTGGATGATTTGGTTTTTCAAGGCGGCACCGCGTTACGATTATGCTACGGCGCCTCACGCTACAGCGAAGACCTGGATTTTGCAGGTGGAAAAAATTTTTCATCACATCAATTAATTGAAATGAAAACCTGTCTTGAAAAATATTTAGGTGAAAAATACGGGCTTTCTGTTTTTGTAAAAGAGCCTAAAGATTTTCTAATGGAACCGATTGATCATATACATGTTGATAAATGGCAGGTCAGTATTATCACTTCACCTGAAAAAAAAGATATACCAACACAAAAAATTAAAATCGAAGTCATTAATATTCCAGCTTATTCACCTCAACCTTGCGCATTGCGCAACAATTATGACTTTTTGCCGGATGGATATTCGGATACATTGGTGATGACAGAAACAATCGATGAAATTTTTGCAGATAAATGCGTTTCCTTAATTAATTGTTCTCGCTATATTCGTTATCGTGATATTTGGGATTTACGTTGGCTAAAGCAAAAAGGTGCAGTTATAAATCTGCAGTATATTAAAAATAAAATTTCTGATTACAAAATTACTGATTACATTGAAAAATTAAATATTTTTTTAGAAAAAAGTAACGGGATTATTCATGGGAAAGCAATGGCTCAGGAGCTATCGCGTTTTATTCCGATGGATTCACAAGAAAGCACATTGAAAAAAAATAAATTTTTAGATTTTTTGGAAAATGAAATAAAGAATATTTTTATTGAGATAAAAAAACGATGTGATCATTAGATTAAGCGTATTAAAAGATATTACACAACAATTAAACATCTCGGCGCTTCAATTCCCGGCACAGAAAGTTTGATCACTTGATATTGATCAGAAACCATTTCATCCGATTTCATCATCAACAATTTCCCCTCTTCATTCAACAACACTTTGGAAATGTTAATCAAGTCATCTATTGATGCCACCGCGCGAGCGATCATTGTATCAAAACAGTGCTTACTTTGACATTTTTCTGCACGCGAATGCAACACCGTCACATTCATCAAGCCCAATTCTCTTACTGCTTGCGTGATAAATCGTGTTTTTTTACCAATGCTATCGATTAATGTAAATTTTTTTTCAGGAAAATAGATGGCCAGAGGAATACCAGGCAATCCAGCACCACTACCAACATCCACAATATTATTACCCGTTAAATAAGGCGCAACAGATAAACTATCGAGTAAATGATATGAAATCATTTTGTCAAAATCAGTGATGGCAGTGAGATTATAAGCTTTGTTCCACTTTTGCAGCAGACGCAAATACGCAATTAATCGTTCTTCATTTTCTGATGACAGGGTTAACTGCATTGTTGTTAACCCATCGTGAAAAATTTTATTTTGTGATGTCATCAATTTCATCCACTGAAATAATGTGTAATACCAATAGTTGGAAGAACACCCACGCCGCCATTTAAAATGCCTGTTTTAGGATAAACTGCGCCATTTCCTTCGATGGTCATAACCCAACGCGGTGTAAAAGAAAAACCAAGACCAGCACCAAAAGCCAAACCAAAACAACTTGAAGTTTGCGTATAAGAAGGAATGTAGGGTGGAACAGCTAGCGTTGTCCCCGTACCCACAATGTAGCCCAATCCTAATTTTCCAAATAATTCAAATCGAGAACCCAATTGAACCATGCCTTTTGCATCTAGATGATAAATTTCTACGTCATCCATTTCTAGCACATCAAAATCCCAAGCAGCATCTACACCCGCTTCCAATCCAAAATGAGGATTAAATAAATAGCCTGTGTTAAAACCACCTTCAAAAGGTGGGATTGTACTCAATGACATGTAAAACCCTTGATGTACATTAGCTTCAGTTTGCATTGATTGAAAATCACCTTGATTAAACTGCTCGGCATAAACAACACTTGATATCACTGATAAAATAACACCTGCTAAAAACAATTTCATAAAAACCTCGGGGCTTTAAAAATAAATCAGCACGCAGTATGCCGGAGCAAATAAAAAAAGAAAAGTTATAAAAATGTACATAGGGACATGAATCATGAATATTTTTTCATTGAATTTGATGATATAGGTGATGCTTCTTCTACAGAAACAGAACTTCCGCCCCGCACTAAATTAACCGCAGAACCTGCCAATTTTAATGCTGAGCCAGCCAAACCAAATGTAAATCGATATAAATTAGAAGATATAATGGGAGCCACAGGATTTCGAAAGGAATTTAAGATATCTTCTCGTTGCAAATCAGGATATCGCTCTGCACAAAAAGTAATTGCAGCAGAAGCTGTCAAATTGGATTCATTTTTTCCATTCATCAGCATTTCATAAGCAAAGAAATCTGCAATTGCCGACATCGCATTCTGTGGCAATACACGATTTTTATTCGCATGAATTATTGTCGGTGATGCTTCTAAAATAGACAGCATCATCCTATCAGTCATTTTACTATTTTCACGCTTACAATCTTCAATTAGCACAATCAACGTTGCTATTGCCTCATCTGATAATTTTTCTTCTGGTAATCTGCCGATCAAGTGATTTAATTGAACAAAAAATTTCGGCAAATCTTCATTGAAAATTAATTTAAATTTAAAAATTATCTTCGTTAAAAGTGATTTCGTAATAGGCATATTTTGATTAATGAACACTTTTTTAATTGCAAACAATTGATTAATCGGATCAACGGGGCTCGTTGTTTTCTCCAATATTTTTTCTTCTAAATAAACTGTTTTATATTCGATCGATCGTTCAAGCAAAAAATTAAGTTGTTCATTTGTCAATGTTATTAAAAAAAATAAATCTGATTTTTCATGACAAAAAGCATCCATTAATTCGCAAAAAAACTGCCATTCATTTTTTTCTTGTGCGCGATTAAAAAAAGCAGCAATAGCAATGCCATACTCTATAAGCAACAATACCGCTTTTGTATTTTTTATTGCAAAAGCAATTTCCCAAGCAAAAGGGGACGCCTTGTCCAATTTAATTAATTCACGAAATTGTAGTTCAGATAATTTTCCCAGAAAATCATTTCCTGCCTCTTCAGCAAAAATGCCTAAATGCAATACTGAAAATTTTTCAGAGGTCGTCTGTTTTAAACAAGCACCAGAATTTAGCAGTAACAAGCTCAACTCAAATTGATTTTGTTTTGCCGCATAAAGCGCAGCTTGGCCATAAAGTGCTGCAATACATGTATTATTTTCCGCTGAAAATAACGAAAACACAGTCGTTAATTCTACCGCATTGTTTTTGATATCTTTTTTAACAGCAGATAAAATTGCGCTTTGACCATTTTTCAAAACCGTTTGATCAATCCCTAATTTTAACAATGCTTCTACCAATCCTGTATTATTATTTTCAATGGCCATAAACAATTTATTTTTGCCACACAAATAATTTTTATAATCACATTGTGTCTTTTCATCGAATTGCTCGAAAAAAGAAAAAAATAGTTCGAATTTCCTAACAGAAAGTATTTTATTAAAAATATCCTCAATATCAATTGATTTACTGGCGGCAAATACAACTAAACCAACAATGTCATCCGCATCGATCGAAAATTCCCATGCGCGTTTTGACATATCATTTATTTCTATAGGTGCTTTTGCTCGAATTAATGTACGCATTAATCCATATTCAGATTGGATAGCCGCATAATGTAATGCAAGCATTTCGCCATGATGCCAATGCACATTTGCGCCTGAGTTTGCCAACTTTATTGCAAGTTCGATTTCTTTAGATTCGGTGGCTTTTAATAGCGCATAACCATAATGGCAATCATTTTCTTGATCTACAGGATAATCTGCAAAAACATCAATCAGTCCCCATGATTTTAAATCAACCGCGCGCTGCACAGGAAGAAAACCGTCTGATAACACGCCACGATCAGCACCCATTGACAATAATAAACGTAAAAATTCAGGGTCATTATTTTCAATGGCGACAAATAAATATTGACCCAAAATAATGCTAATATTGATTTTAAGTCTGTTTTGTAAATGTTCATCCAGTGTTGTCGTAAACGCGGCAAAATCATTTAATTTTTTAGCTTTGATTATTTTTTCAATAAGTTGTGCTGTGTAATTTCCATATTGCAAAAATAATAGGACAGCTTGAAAATCACTGTTGGTCAATGCTATTTCCAGTGCCGGTTCTATTGCTGAAAAATCAGTTGTGTTGAATTCAATTGGCGATTTTCGCATGTCGGGAACTCCTTGAAGCTATTATATTCGCGTTATCATTCCGTCCTAACGCGCCAAATAAACCAACAACAATGAAATCGCAGCTGGTGTTACACCTGAAATGCGTGATGCTTGCCCGATTGTTTCTGGTCTTATTTTTTCGAGTTTTTGTAAAACTTCATTTGATAAACTGGTAATAATTTTATAATCAAATGTTTCTGGAATGACTGTGTCTTCAAAATATTTTTGTTTTTCGATTTCCTTTTCTTGTCGTGCTATATAGCCAAAATATTTTGCTTGGATATCTACCTGAAGCGCAACCGCATCATCGACTAAACAATTATTTTCTTCACATAATTGCGCTAAATCACGATAATTCACTTCAGGGCGGCGCAGTAAATCCATTAAACTATATTCACGTTCAATTGGCGTATTATATTTTTCAAGATATTTTTTTGCAAATTCAGATTCAGGTTGGATCCAAAAGGATTTTAATCGTGCTTGCTCCAATTCAATTGCTTCGCGTTTTGCAATAAATTTCACATAACGGTTTTCATCAACACAGCCCAATTTAAATCCTTTTTCTGTTAATCGTAAATCTGCATTGTCTTCACGCAATAATAAACGATATTCAGCCCGGCTTGTAAACATGCGGTATGGCTCTTTTGTTCCACTTGTAATTAAATCATCAATTAATACGCCGATATACGCTTCATCACGTCGTAAAATAAAGGAGTCGCGGCCAAAGGACTGTAGCGCTGCATTGATTCCCGCCATTAATCCTTGCGCAGCCGCTTCTTCATAACCAGTCGTTCCATTAATTTGACCCGCAAAATAAAGGCCTTTTACGAACTTCGTTTCTAGTGAATTTTTTAAATCGCGTGGATCCATAAAGTCATATTCAATCGCATAGCCTGGTCGAGTAATATGACAATTTTCTAATCCAGCAATACTGTGAACAAATTTTAATTGTGTTTCGTAACTTAAACTCGTTGAAATTCCGTTCGGGTATACTTCAATTGCATTTAATCCTTCGGGCTCTAAAAAAATTTGATGTGAATGACGTTCTGCAAATCGCACAACTTTATCTTCAATCGAAGGGCAATAACGGGGGCCAACGCTATCAATTTTTCCACTATATAAGGGTGATTCATTTAATCCAGCACGAATCAATTCATGCGTTTGCTCATTTGTCTGCGTAATATGGCATGAAATTTGCCGCGGATGATCTTTCAAATTTCCTAAATAGGACATCACCGGTAAAGGGTGATCGCTTGGTTGCTCGACCATAGAAGAATAATCAATGGTGCGACGATCAATACGCGGCGGCGTGCCCGTTTTTAATCGTGCAACATTGAATGGTAATTCACGTAAACGGTGTGATAATGCAATGGAAGGTGGATCACCCGCGCGGCCACCAGAATGATGCTGAAGACCGATATGAATCACACCACCCAGAAATGTGCCTGTTGTTAACACGACAGATTGCGCATAAAACGGCAAGCCCATTTGTGTTTTAACGCCGCACACTCGATCATTTTCAACAATCAAATCATCAACGGCTTGTTGAAAAATAGATAAATTTGGCTGGTTTTCCAGTGTTTTTCGAATAAACGCTTTATATAAGCTGCGATCGGCTTGTGCTCTGGTTGCTCTGACTGCAGGGCCTTTACTGCTGTTTAATACGCGAAACTGGATGCCGGCATGATCTGCTGCGATGGCCATAATACCGCCGAGCGCATCCATTTCTTTCACCAAATGACTTTTGCCGATGCCGCCAATAGCAGGATTACAGGACATTTGTCCCAGTGTTTCGATGTTATGTGTGAGCAATAATGTGCGGGCGCCCATGCGCGCGGAGGCCAAGGCGGCTTCAGTGCCTGCATGTCCACCGCCAACGATAATCACATCAAATTGTTTGTTTTTCATAGGGCGTGATTATGCGTTAAAAATGGACAAGTGGCAATTAAAATCCAGTTGCTCCCGCTAAAGAACATAGAATTTCCATTTTTGGGTGATATTGAATGATAACTTGGCAAGAAAATGCTCATTGACTCTGCGTGTCAACTCCGCTTTTCATGCCAAATTATCATTCAATCTTCCCTCAAAGCTGAAAATTCTCCGAGAGTTAGACTTAGCGGAATTGCTGATTAAAATCAAGCCGCATTGTCGAAATCAGCAAAATTAATTTTCTTTAATTTATGTTGTTTTACGTGCCATAAATCATATTGCGCTTGTAATGCTAACCAACTTTCCGGCGTTCGTCCCAAAACAGCTGATAATCTATGTGCCATCTCTGGAGATATTGCACTTTCGCAACTAATAATGCGGTAAATAGTTGAAACAGCTACTTCGAGTTTTAAAGCAAGATATCGCACGCTTAGTCCAAATGGATCCAAATAAGTTGCTTTGATAAAGGCACCGGGATGGGGTGGATTGTGCATGTTCATCAGTGATAGTCCTCGTAACTCAATAAATAAACATCGCCATTTATAAATTCAAACGTTAAACGCCAGTTTTTATCAACCTTAATTGACCAACGCCCTTGTTCTTTCCCTTTCAATTTATGCAGGTGATATCCCGGAATATTCATATCTTCAATGACAACAGCAGTATTAAGCGCCGCCAATTGCATTCGCAATTTCTTGACATGAAAATTTTGAATACCGTTGGTATGACCTGTTTCAAAAAACAAGTTCAACCCTTTATGCTTAATATTTTTAATCATACTATATTATTTCGTGTTGCGCAATACGAAACACACATCCATTTAAATTAAAACGCCGAAAAGTGATAATAAGGGAAAAGCAAGCAAGAAGGAATACCGTTTTTTGCAAAATTATTTAGGTTTTATGTGTGTCTCAGTTGAAAAAGTACCATAATCGCCACCTTCCGCACCGCGAGATCTGTATTGCTTTTCTGGTGCATTAAAAAGTGTGTTTACAAATTCCTTGCCTGCTGAACTCGACGTTACCGCTTCTTCTTTTTTTGAAAAAAACCGCGCTGCAGCGCCCATAGCTTTACCCAACATAACATTCCCCTAAATTATTAACTCACTAAAGCAGCCATTCTAATAGGTAAATATGAAGGAAGTATTAACACTACAACGTAAAATAATGTGTGAAACCCAGTGTAAAGCCACCAATAAAACCATTGGCATTTTTAGCGCTAAAGTACGCACCATTAAATTCAGCTGTACCCGTCCATCGATGCGTAAAATTATAACCCAACCCAGCACCAACGGAAGGTACGAAGTTGCTGGATGAAAAGGGCGTTATGAGCAGGCGCGTTGTTACTTCACCCAGTGCCGCACCCAACTTTCCAAACAAAGAAAAATCGCCCATGGGTAAAGTTAATTTAGCATTGATGCACGCGATCATGACACCACCCCATGGTCCGAAGCTAAAATAACTAACGCCCATTTCCGGTCCAAAATAGGGATTAATTTTATCGCCCAAAAATATATTACCGCCAGCCCCTAAAATGCCACTTTTATTTATTGGGTTTTGGTTAATATTACTCGCATAGGTTGCGCCTGCATTAAGAGAAACATATTGTCCCTGAAACGGATTGGGCGGGGCGACTGCTTGCTCAGATGAGTAAACATCCATTGAGGCATTGACTGTCAAACACGATAAAATTAACACAGAAAATAAAGTAATTTTTTTTAATTTAAGCATCATGAAATCAATCCCTGAAATTTACACGAGAATTTATTTTAACAGAATAATGTAAAAACACCTCACTTTCCAATGCAAAAACTCGAAAAAATCTCACCCAGCAAATCATCAGATGAAAATTCACCCGTAATTTCAGATAGTGCTTGTTGCGCGTGACGCAAATCTTCTGCCAATAACTCACCTGCACGGTGCTGGGTTAATTGATTTTGTCCATGTAATAAAAATTGATAAGCGCGATCAATTGCATCCACATGTCGACGACGTGCAATAAATCCATCATTATCTCTAGCTTGAAATCCCGCTGCTTTTTTTAATGCGTCAATTAATAAATCCATTCCAATATTATTTTTAATGGATAAAGAAATGATATTGTCTTTTATACTGGGTTTTTCGTTGATTAAATCAATTTTATTTCTGATCACAAGCATCTTATCACTGGCATCGTCACCGTCACCGTCACTGTCACTGTCACTGACATCTACCAACAATAAAATTAAATCAGCTTGCTTCATTTGTTCATAAGCTCTGCGCACACCTTCTTGCTCAACAATATCATCTGTTTCACGCAAGCCGGCAGTGTCGATAATATGCAGTGGTATACCGTCAATTTGAATTGATTCACGCAAAATATCGCGCGTTGTTCCAGGAATAGCTGTCACTATCGCAGACTCTCGTCCACTCAAATAATTTAATAAGCTTGATTTTCCGGTGTTAGGCTTTCCTGCAATAACGATTTGCAAACCCGATTGCAATAATGCACCTTGTTTTGCCTGTTTTTTAACTTTTAAAACATCGTCAATTATTTTTTGTAATACTATATTGACGCGAGGAGAACTCAGAAAATCAATTTCTTCTTCGGGAAAATCAATCATCGCTTCAATTTGCATCCGCAAATGGGTTAATGATTTTTGCAATACTTGAATTTTTTTTGAAAATTCACCTTGTAATGAACGCACAGCCAATCGCGCTGCTTGCTCTGAACTCGCTGCAATTAAATCTGCTATGGCTTCTGCTTGCGTTAAATCAATTTTTTTATTTAAAAAAGCGCGCTCTGAAAATTCACCGGGTTTTGCCATGCGTGCACCATGATGAATTGCACATTTTATTAATTGATCTAAAACAATAGGGCTGCCGTGACTTTGTAATTCAACTACATCTTCGCCTGTAAATGAATGCGGGTTTTCAAAAAATAAAACAATCCCTTCGTCGATGACGCTATTCTCTGAATCATAAAATGATGTGAATTGGGCAAAGCGGGGTTCTAAATGTTTCTGTGCTATTTTAGTAGCAATGTCTTTAGCGTCAGGTCCTGATATTCGAACAATACCCACACCGCCGCGACCTGTTGGGGTTGCGATGGCGGTGATGGTATCTGAATTAAATGTTTTCATGGTTTTTGAAGTAAGTAATTATTGGCTGTTACCACTTTTCTGCCTGTTTCATTCTCGAGCTCTAAGCGTGCATTTTTTGCAACTACACCGCCTTTTTTACCGGCAATTTTATTTTCAGGCAAGCCTTCAGCATTCATTGTCTCTGCAATTTGACGAGTAGATAATTCTGCTAATGCAGTAAAAACAAGTTCCGCTTCGCTCATATGATCACGCAAATTTTGGGATTTTAATCCTTTTGCATTTTTATGATCTTTAACACTCAGTCCAGTCCATTCTTGATGAATAATATTGGTTAAAATCGCAAACTCATCAGGCTTTTCAACACCATGGTCTTTCCAATAATCCGTTAGCTTTCCACGAATTTCCTGGCCCATCATTCGTTGCTGAATCCATTTCTCACTATAGCCATGCTTTTGCCATGTTTCTCTAGCACGCTCAAGTGACCGAGCAGGATCTGCCATTTCTTGAATACGTTCATAACCTACTTTTGCAAGCCAGAGTTTAATGGGTTCTGCTTTTGGGCTTGGAATTGACTGAACAAGGCGTAGCAAAATTTCAGCAGTAGCAGTGTCAGTAAGACGTGATTTTCCATCTTCCGCCGTCATTTTCAACTGGTGACAATTTGTCACCAGTTCACTTCCTTCATTTTTCAAGCGCTCTTTCAGCTTATTCCAATATTTTCTTGCTATCTGATAATCTGCTTGTTGTGTCAACACCTGCACAACATCAACCACCGAAAAAGACCACGCTTCAGTTTTCTCATCATATACTCGCCGAATTTGATAATCTTCAAATATCGCTAAATCATTTTGCATAATCATTCCATTTATTTATTTTTACCCCGGCTATCATTCCTATGCCGCTTCATCACAACCCACTGCTGCAAAATCGAAGCACAATTATTCGTTAGCCAATATAAAACCAAACCTGCTGGAAAGGTTGCGAAGAACACGGTAAAAACAATCGGCAACATCATCATCATTTTTGCTTGCATTGGATCAGGTGGTGGCGGGCTGATTTTTTGTTGCAGCAACATGCTCAACCCCATTAAAACGGGCAAAATGTAGTAAGGATCTTTCGTTGCTAAATCCTGTATCCAAAAAATAAAAGGAGCTTGTCGCAATTCTACACTTTCAATTAACACATAATATAAAGCAATAAAAACAGGAATTTGAATCACCATCGGTAAACACCCACCCAGTGGATTAATTTTTTCTTTGCGGTACATTTCCATCATCGCTTTTGACATTGCTTGTTTGTCATCACCATGTCGTTCACGTAAGGCTTTTATTTTAGGCTGCAGCGATTGCGTTCTTGCCATCGAAGCGTAGCTTTTATTTGATAGCCAATAAAAACAGGCTTTAATGAGTAAGGTTACCAAAATAATTGACCAACCCCAATTACCGACATAATGATGAATTTCACTCATCAACCAAAATAAAAATTTTGAAATAGGTGACAACCAACCATAATCAACGGTTAAACCTAAGCCCTTGGCTAATACATGCAAATTTTTTGCAATTTCAGGGCCGACATACAGTGTTGAATTAAATGTTGTGCTGGTTTTTGATGCTAATTGTATAGGCGCACTTAAATAACCCAGTACAAAAATATTATTTTTCCCATCATCACCCGAACCAAAAGAACGGCTGTAATAATGCAAAGTCTCATTTTTTGGTGGGATCCATGCGCTTATAAAATAATGCTGTTGCATCGCGATCCAACCACCTTGCATATCACGCGAGAAATTACTGTCACTCAATGCTTCGTAAGTTAATTTTTTATAGGGTGTATTAGGTGTAGAAACTGCAGCGCCGTTATAAGCACGCGATGCAAATCCTGAAGGCATAATATCGCGACGTGTAATTTGATTGTAGATATTACCGTTCCACGCTGCATCAGTATTATTTGTTAAAGTTATTGCTGTATTAACGGCATAATTATTTCGCGTAAAGATAAAGGTTTTTGTGATTTCCATTCCTTGCATAGCTGAACCTGTTAACGTAACCACTAATTTATTTTTACCGTCTTGCAACACATAATTTTTTTGTGATGCGGTATATATAATGGGTTTCGGTACTGTTTTTTCATCATGCACACTCAATCCACTTTGTGCGACATATAATGCATCATTATTTGAATTTAAAATTTGCACGGGTAAATTTTTTTGTTTTAAGGAAACAGGATATTGCAATAATTTAGCATCAATTAAATCGCCACCTTGCAAATTAATAACAGCATCAAAAATATCTGTTTTTACTGTGATCGTTTTGTTTTGTGGTAATGCCGCTGCCAATGTTTTTGGGGTGGCTTGATAGGGTGAAGACGATTGATTATAGGCAGAAGGTGCGTAATTCACAGGATGGATGGTGTTTGTTTGCTGCAAAGTGTTCGTTGACGTCACTGGCGTTGGAGGATAATCATGCTGCCATGCATGCCATAACATGACGCCAACAATTGCCAGTGCGAAATATAAAATTGTTTTTTTGAAATCCATAGTAATCTCCAAAATTTATTGTAGAGACGCAATTTATCGCGTCTCAGTAGGAACAAAATCAACACCAGCCTTGCTAAACGGGTGGCAACGCAGCAATCTTTTAACAATTAAATATAACGCTTTAAATACAGAATGCGATGTTAATGCATCAACAGCATAGTGCGAACATGAAGGATAAAATCGGCAATGATTGCCTAGAAAGGGGCTAATACAAAGTTGATAAACCCTAATTAATTTCAAGAAGATCCACTGCAATGCGCAATTAATTGTGAAAATAATTTTTCTACGCATTCACACTGCTCTTTATCTGAGAGTTTTCCGACGGGTGATTTTAGCAAAACAACAACATCCATGCCCAATAAAAAATGTTGTTGTGCTCGAAACTGCTCGCGAACCAAACGTTTTATGTGATTACGATCAACTGCGCGTTGACAATTTTTCTTGCTAATCACCATGCCAAGTCGCGGATAAGATCGATCTGTTTTCAGGTGGCAAGTGACAAAACAAAGATGTGGCAAGCGCTTTCCGCGCTTAAACACAGCATCAAATTCTACTGCGTGCCGAATATGTTGTTTCGACAAAAATCTCTTAGTGTTTAACACTGAGACGTTTACGCCCTTTAGCGCGACGACGGTTTAATACCAACCGACCACCGACCGTTGCCATGCGTGCACGAAAGCCATGTGTGCGTGCGCGGTGAAGGTTACCTGGTTGAAATGTTCTTTTCATAGTCTTACTCTGTGTTTTAGTGAATGCGACATCTTAATGAAGTCGGCGTTCTATGTCAATATAACTTCTTGTAAAATGATGTTACCTACACCAGACTGGTTGCAAGCGGTAGGTTATTTACCTTAAACAAATACGCCTTCTCCGTGTGTAGCACACAACCGTTATTCATATCTCCATTAAAACCTGGACTGATGCAAATTGTATATTCAGTTAATGGTTTTAAATTAACAAAATGATGTGGGAATAAACAACCATATTGTTTTACAAATTGTCTATCAACATGCGCCACCAATAAATAATCATAATGGCTTATTTGTTTCATCAACTTTTTTGGCGCTAAATTATCAGTCCAAACATCCCCTTCGCCATAGGGTTTTCCAATGCTAGATGGGCTTTGATTTGCATTAATCGGAACAAGGTCATAACCGATAATTGCCCTTTCAATTCCCGTACTATTTTGCCAAATAATATCAACTGTCTCATTTGGCTTAACATATTGCTTAGTTTTGTCCGCTATTTTTTTCATAGCAATGCGCAAAAACCCAATGCTTTGATGAAATTGCTGCCTATTTTTAGCTTTTATTTTTTGAATTAAACCAGCGCAGACAATACTCAATATTATAACCATGACCATTACCGTTTGAATGGTACGTGTCTTTTTAGAAGCGGTGCCAGCAGTAATCGCCGTTAATAAATAATAAAAAACAAACATCGCTAACATCAGATGATATATATTTGTATATCGAAACATGGAAGCAACATCAATCGCCTCATTCGGCACAAAGGTAAACAAGTAAATAAGTAAAAGCCCAAAATAATAAACTGGCACACCTAAAAATAGTAACGCACTCAAAATGTTAAAACGTTGCCGCAACTTATTATTTTTCATTAAAAAACTGCTAACGATTGTTAATAACAAAAGAATTGAAAGTAAAGGTGCATACGACAATGCTTTACTTAAAAAATTATGGATAACAGCTTGTTGAAATTGCGTAGGATGGAAAAATGTTTGGAAAAAAAGATGGGTGCTAACATGACTCAAATTATGCTGCGGGATTAAATCAATCGAGACAGTATATTTTGTCCAACTATAATGGACAATATAAACCGCTGCGGGAATAGACAACATACTTATTATTTTTAACCAAAACGATGTATTTTTTCGGGGTTCACGAACCATTAAATCTACAAGGATAATAACGAGTATCAGTAAAACGAAAGGGTACAGTTTTGGTTTTAATAAACACAGTGCGACTGCCATGGGTATTATTTGAAAAATATCAGCACACTCTCCCTTAGAGCGAAAAAAATTCACAATAATGGCGCCAATAAATAATCCTGTTGCAGAATCCATATAAAGGCTGCCTGAAAACCCCATACGTACTTTTAAAATAATAGCAATAAAGATAATGGCGCTAAATGCGATAAAGGATTGTTTCCATTTATGCCATGTCAGTACTGGCTGTAGTGTGAACAAAGGGGAAAGCAATAATAATAATTGCGCGTAATATGATGTTCCCTCGGAAAAACCCTTATTTAATAAAAAAAAGGGATAATAAAATAATGCGCTTCCTACTGGGTAACTTTTATTGACGGTTACATCGCTCTTAAGATAAAACCCATGATGCAAATAAATTAATTTTGCGTGCGGGCCCCAATGCGTAAATTCATCCCACTGTGATAATGTTAATTGATGTGCAATTATTCCGAAAATAATAACGTAAAATAGTAAACTACAAAAATTGGGTGTGAAAAATATTTGATAAAGTGTGTCGGGTTCTTTGTGCCAAAAATAAGGCAACGTTAATAATAATAACGCACCTATTATTAATAAGGCATAACTCATTGGGGTTAATAAATGAATATAAGCGCTAATGTAGAGCAGGGTGATAGCGCTCGTTACCAATAAAAAAGGGATTGATTCGAGTGATAAGCGCGTGAATCGTTTTAATCCCCAACAATATCCGAGTAGGCAAAGGCTAGTGATGATGTCCATGGGGTGACCTGTTCTTCAAGATTTTACGCATTTATTCCGCTACGCTACATGCGTGCTTCTGACTCGCGCTTTCGCTTATTTTTTTTATATAGTCGAGTAATGGCTCTCTAAATTCCGATCTTTTTAACGCGAAATCAAGTGTTGCTTGCAAGAATCCTAATCGACTACCACAATCATAACGACGCCCTTGGAGGGTGCAAACTGTAATCGCTTCATAATGCAATAATTTTGCAAGGCCGTCTGTTAACTGCAATTCGCCACCCACACCAATATCAATTTGTTCCAGCATATCAAAAATACGTGGCGTTAAAATATATCGCCCTGTTACCGCTAAGGTCGAAGGTGCTTTTTCAGGTAATGGCTTTTCAGTAATCGATGAAATTTGCAAAGGAAATTGTGGATGATCAGCCATCGAAACAATCCCATACTTATCTGTATCTTTTCGACTAATGTTTTCAACAGCCAGTACACTGCATTGTGTCTCATGAAAACGTTTTATCATGTCAGTCAAACACGTTTCATGTGCGTGTTCCATAATGTCATCGGCAAGCAATACAGCAAAAGGTTCATTACCCACAACCGGTTTTGCACACAATACTGCATCACCCAAGCCTTTTGGACGGGGTTGTCGCACGTAAACAATTTTAACATCGGCTGGAATAATATTACGCACCGTATTTAATATTTCAATTTTCCCTTTTTGTGCAAGCATGGATTCTAATTCGAAATTACAATCAAAGTAATCTTCAATTGCCCGTTTTCCAGAGCTCGTTACAAACACCAATTTTTTAATGCCCACAGCAATTGCTTCTTCAACGACATATTGAATGAGTGGCTTATCAACAATCGGCAACATTTCTTTTGGGCCTGCTTTAGTTACCGGCAAAAAACGCGTGCCCATTCCCGCAACTGGAAAAACGGCCGTTGTGATTAACTGCTTCATACTAAAAGACTCCGCGAAACTTTTTCTAATAAACCGCTTGTCGAACTATCAACCGAATCACACTTTTTATTTTCTGTCATACAGCCAATTAACGCTTGTGCGACTTGTTTTCCACGCTCAACACCCCACTGATCAAATGCATTAATTCCCCAAAGAATACTCTTTGCAAATACTTTATGCTCATATAGTGCAAGCAGTGCCCCCAATGCTTCAGGTGTTAGTTCCTGCATTAATAATGTCGTGCTGGGACGATTGCCCTGAATGGTTTGCATTGCAGTCGGCGCATCAAACCCTTGCATTAATGTTTGACTTTGTGACAAGCAATAAGCAGCGCGTTTGAGATCATAATCATTTAATTCACCATCCCGTAACGGCAAAATAAAATCAACAGGGATCATCTGACTGCCTTGCATTAATAATTGATGAAAACTATGCTGACTGCTAGGACCAACATCACCCCAAATCACACAGCCCGTTGCATAATTAATTTTTTCACCCTTTGCCGTCACACTTTTCCCTAAACTTTCCATGTGTAATTGTTGCAAATAACTGGGCAGTGCGCTCAAACGCGAAGAATAAGGCACAATGGCACGCGTTTGCGTATGAAAAAAATTGTTATACCACACATCTAATAATGCCATGATCACCGGCATATTTTTTTTAAAGGGTTCATGCTGAAAATTAAGATCTATTTGATGTGCACCATGAAGAAAGCGTTGAAAGTTTTTCACCCCTAATGACAATATAACGGAAAAACTCACTGCTGACCAAATCGAATAACGACCACCAACCCAATCTGCAATTTTTAAAATATGTTCATCCAAAAAATGAAGCGCCTTTGCACGTTCACAAACTGCAGTGACCGCATAAAAATGTGATTGAATTTTGGCTTCATTGCCTGCCGCATTGCAAAACCACGATTTAATCGTATTAGAAATAATTAAGGTGTCTTGCGTCGTAAATGATTTTGAGACGATCACAGCAATCGTTGTTTCTGGATTACATAATGCTAATTTCGCCTGAATAGCAACATAATCAAACTCTGTAAAAAAATGACAAGTTGCATTTTTTTCAGCCCTGTCAACTGACTGATAATATAATGCAGGCCCCAAACCTGATCCACCCATGCCAACATGTAGAATCGTATCAATCGGTTTTCCGCTGTAGCCTTTTAATTCCTTCTTTTCTAATTGTAATGCGATACGTGCCATTTTTTGAAATTGATTTTGTACGTCAGAAAGCAAATCAATGCCATCTAAAATAAATTTTTTATGTGCTGGTAATCGTAAAACAGTATGTAGCGCAGAACGATTTTCAGAATAATTTAATTTTTCACCAGAAAATAAGGCATTAATGGCTTCAGGTAGTTTTCTTTGTTGTGCGAATGCGCATAACAAATCAATGGTTTCTTGAATCACGATATTTTTCGAGTAATCAACAAATATATCAGCGACTTCCAATGAAAACTGTTGAAAACGATTCGGGTTTTCCAAGAATAATTGCTTTAATGGAATTCTATAAAGCGCCTGATAATGCGCATTTAATTCCAACCACGTTTCACAATTTATCATGAACATCCAATCCCAAAATAATTTAATCCCATTTCCCGTACTGCCTTTCCATCATACATATTGCGGCCATCAAAAATAACAGGGTGCTTTAATGTCGATTTAATTTTTATAAAATCAGGTGTTTTAAAATCATCCCACTCTGTCACAACAACCAGGACATCTGCATTTTCCAATACAGCATTGGCATTGTCGCATAAAATTAACGCAGATTGTGTTGTATATAGTTGGCGAATATTGTTCATCGCAAGGGGATCGTACGCTTGCACACGCGCACCTGCTTCCCACAATGCTTCCATTAATACTCTACTCGTTGCACTACGCACATCATCTGTATTGGGCTTAAAAGACAATCCCCAGAGTGCGATGACTTTATTTTTTAATTCTTGATTAAAATAATCAGCAATTTTATGAAACAATAATTGTTGTTGCTGGTCATTGGTGCGTAAAACAGCATTTAAAATAATGGGATCATATCCATGCGTTTTTGCCGTATTTTCAAGCGCCGAAAGATCTTTCGGAAAACAAGATCCACCAAAGCCACACCCTGCATTTAAAAATTTTTCATTAATGCGCGAATCTGAGCCAATGCCTTTTTTTATTGCTAAAATTGACGCGCCAACACGTTCTGCAATTTGACTAATTTCATTCATAAAACTGACTTTCGTTGCTAAAAAGGCATTCGCTGCATATTTTGTTAATTCTGCTGAAGCGATATCCATCGACAACAGCGGATGGTTTTTTTCTGTGAGCGGCAAATATAAAGTTTGCATTAATTGTAGTGCTTTTTCCGTTTTAACACCTAGCACAATTCGATCTGGACTTAAGCAATCTTTCACAGCACGTCCTTCGCGCAAAAATTCTGGATTTGATGCAACATCAAAAGAAAGCGTAACATGACGATTTTTCAATTGTTGCGAAATGGTCAATTCAACCTGTTGCGCTGTTCCAACCGGTACCGTTGATTTATTCACAATGCACTTATATTCCGTCATCAGTTCGCCAATTTTTTTTGCAACTGCCTTTACATAACGCAAATCTGCCGAGCCATCCTCTTTTGAGGGCGTGCCCACAGCAATCATTTGCACTGTTGCATGATCGATGGCTTGTTGAAAATCGCTGGTAAAATACACACGATTAGCCATAACATTTTTCTTGAGCAAGTGAAGCAGATTCTCTTCGTAAATCGGTAATTCACCTTGTTTTAAACGCGCAATCTTATCTTCATCAATATCAACGCAACAGACAGAATGCCCTAACTCAGCAAAGCAAATGCCAGAAACCAGACCTACATAACCAGCACCATAAATCGTAATGTTCATAAGACGCCCATCCGATAAAACTCTGGATTATAAACCATGGAGTATACCCGGAACAACTACGGTGACGGTGACAGCAACTTGCGTTAGAATATGCTCACATTTGAAAATGCGTAGTTTACCTATGATTCATAATTTAGATATTGCCGTTCTCATTCCTTGTCACAATGAAGCCATTACCATTGCAAGTGTTATTAATAATTTCAAAAAGACATTACCTGACAGCATAATTTATGTTTACGACAATAACTCAACCGACAACACTTTTACGATCGCAAAACAAAATGGTGCTATTGTTCGAAAAGAAATAAATAAAGGCAAGGGCAATGTAGTTCGCAGAAT
Source organism: Gammaproteobacteria bacterium RIFCSPHIGHO2_12_FULL_38_11 (assembly GCA_001801515.1). The sequence continues at coordinate 32,810 of MGXX01000059.1, read as the reverse complement.
GTTTTCTGATATTGAGGCGGATATTTATTTGTTAATAGATGGTGACGATACTTATGATGTAGAAAAGGCGCCTGAATTAATTAGCAAGCTTATTGATGACAATTTAGATATGGTTATCGGTAGTCGCGTTGAAGAAATATCTGATGATAAATATGCCACTTATCGTTTAGGTCATCGATTCGGTAACGCGCTTTTTTCAACCCTAATTTCAGGATTGTTTGGAAAGCAATTTAATGATGTATTTTCAGGATATCGCATTTTTTCACGCCGTTTTGTTAAATCATTTCCAGCATCTTCACGTGGGTTTGATATTGAAACAGAATTCACTATTCATAGTCTCGAGCAACGCTTACCGACAGCAGAAATGGCAACACTTTATGGTGCGCGACCTGAAGGTTCCACCAGCAAATTAAACAGCTATAAAGATGGGCTTAAAATTTTATTACGTATTATTTTATTATTAAAAGAAGTTCGCCCTTTATTATTTTTTGGCTCGATTTTTATTGTATTAGCGATATTATCTGTTACATTATTTCTACCTGTACTAGTTGACTATTTACACACGGGTTTGGTACAACGTCTACCAACAGCCATTTTATCAACGGGCATTATGCTGCTTGCCTGCATCAGCTTAGCCTGTGGCATTATCTTAGACAGCGTTTGCAAGGCACGACGCGAAATAAAACGTTTCTTTTATTTAGGATTGAAGGCACCATGGAAAACATAAAAATTAATCCCGTCATTTTAGTTGGCGGCACAGGCACACGGTTATGGCCATTATCACGCGCAAATTATCCAAAGCAATTTGTGCAATTAGATAATCAGCGTTCGTTATTTCAACAAACACTTTTACGCGTTAAAAAAATCCAAAACTTGAACCGTATTTATTTAGTGGTTAATGAAAGTAATTATTTTCTTTGTTTAGATCAACTGCATGAATTAAACATTAATAATGTTGACATAATTGTTGAATCTGCCAGCCGCAATACGGCACCTGCTGTTGCATGCGCTGCCCGCATCATAGCATTAAAAAACGAAGAGAATGAATTGATGTTGGTACTTCCTTCGGATCACAAAATAACAGCAACGGAAAAATTTGCTGAATCTATCAATATTGCCGCGAACTTTTCTATAGAAAATAAATTGTTTTTATTTGGCATAACGCCCAATGAACCGTCCACTGCTTATGGTTATATTCAAGCAGAACATGCTGCAACAACTCCCGCTAAAGTAAAAACCTTTTTTGAAAAACCCAGCATTGAAAATGCAAAAATTTTAATTTCAAAATCGAATTGTTATTGGAATAGCGGTATGTTTTTGTTCAGCGCCGAAACACTTTTGAATGAAATAGCATTGCATGCACCGATAATTGCGCAATTGAGTTTTGCAGCAACAACACAGGCAATATCACGTGAAAATACCTATTATTTAAATCGCGATGATTTTTTCAAAATGCCTAATATTGCACTGGATGTTGCAGTGATGGAAAAAACAAACTCTGCTTTTGTGCTTGAGTTACAGTCTGATTGGTCTGATTTAGGCGATTGGAACGCCATTTATAAAAATTCAGAAGCCGATTTGCATGGCAATGTATCGATTGGGAATACATTTTCACATAATACAAAAAATTCTTACCTTCATTCAAACGATAAATTGCTTGCAACCGTCGGCGTTGATAACCTAGTTGTAGTGGCATCAAAAGACAGCGTCTTAATCGCTGATAAAAACCACACTCAAGAGGTTAAAGTGCTTGTCGATTTATTAAAAACAAAAGGCTACGCTGATTATGTTGCCAATGATTTAAAAGTACATCGTCCATGGGGCACCTATGAAAGTGTCATTAAATCAAAACGGTTTCAGGTGAAGCATATTGTCGTCAAACCCGGTGGAAAATTATCACTGCAATCGCATTGCCACCGTTCGGAGCATTGGGTTGTTGTTAAAGGCATTGCTGAAGTTGTTTGTGGTGAAGCGTCTTTTCAAGTCAATGAGAATGAATCTACTTTTATTCCAAAAGAAACCAAACACAGATTAACCAACCTTCAAAAAACACCACTTGAATTAATTGAAGTCCAAGTAGGTGAATATGTTGGCGAAGACGATATCGTCCGATTTGACGATATTTACGGCAGAATCAGCGAAGTCATTGCGTGATTAAAAAATTCTTTCACTCACAATTTTATTTTTTCGCAATCGCTGGCGGTTGCAGTTTCATTATCGATACTGGTGTTTTCTATGTGCTGCATCTGAAATTAGACTTTGCCTTAAGCAGAATTATTTCAATTTTATGCGCAATGACATTTGCCTGGCTTTTCAATAGAACACTGACCTTCAAGGTTGAAAAAAAAGCAACGCACGTTGAGTGGATGAAGTACGCGATGGTCAATAGTATCGGTGCGGCCATTAATTTCACTGTTTTTATGCTACTAACAAAATCACATCCCCTGCTTAAACATTATTTTATTATTCCACTGGTGATCGCCACATCCATTTCTATGTGGTTTAATTTTGCGTTGGCGAAGTTTTATATTTTTAGATCAGCTCAGAACCCCAAGCGTCAACAAATAGAAGCGACGAAGCAAGAAACATAAACATACTATTAACCAGCTAAAGGTAATCTTCCCTTACCTCTTGCTTTGCATCAAAAATGTGTTATTTTAGACTTAAGTTCACATTTTTAATAATCCTGAGAAACAAATGGAAACGTTAAAACAGATACTCACCATTCCAGAAAACCATAAAATACATTTCGATGTTACATTACCTGAGAATTTTCCAACAGGGCAGGTTGAGGTATTACTCGTATTTTCTACCAAAACAGCTGCATCTAATGACATCATGAATGCTGAACTACTAGAATTAGCAGGATCGCTTAGAAATTCACCGCACTTTGGTGGAGATTCAATGTTAATACAAAAGGCGTTGCGCAATGAATGGGACAGATAGTTTTTGACTAGATGCATATCATGAGTATTTTTTAAATAGCGCCAATGGAAGCGAGAGCGCAAGCGAACGCGAAACTTGCGCGTTCAATAACGTTTTTTTATGATCGGACAAGTACGAACAAAGCCCTGATGAGATACAGCACCACTGTGCATGCAAGTTTCGCGTTCGTTTGCGCTCTCGCTTCCATTGGCTTTGAACTAAAATTCCGTACGATCACTCAAACAAGTCATCAAACACACCATCTCATCCACGCACGTTTGCTTTGAAAAATGTCTTTTCACATAATCCAATCCTGACGCACCCAACGCAGCACATTGATCTTTATGTTCATAAGCTTTAACAATAACGGCAATAATTTTTGAAACATCGTCTGATTCAACTGAATAACCACAACCCGATTTAGAAATAATTTCATGACCATCACTTTCTTTATTTAAAAAAGCAACCACCGGCAAACCCGCTGCCATATAACCTAAAATTTTTCCCGGCACCACAGGCGTTTTATTTTTAGCGCTCAATGAAACTAAACCGATATCGCACGATTTTAATAAACAGCCATAATCATCCCTGCTAATAAATGGCTTAAAAATAACGTTTTTTAAATTTTTTTTCACAACCCTTTCTTGTAATTTCTTTTTTTCCGTTCCATCACCGACAATTAAAAAACAAAGATCAGAAAGATGCTGCACTTTTTCAGCAGCAGCAATTAATACATCTAAATTTTGTGATGGGCCAATCACACCGGCAAAAACGGCAACAAATTTATTTTGCAATTGAAATAATGCTCGATAATTTTTTTGTAACGATTCTGTTTTGTGTGCTTCCACATCCACCCAATTATGCAAAACAACACATTTATTTTTTACTTCCGGATATTTTTTGGCAAGTAAAGATTGATTACCAATTGAATGCGTTGTCACAACATCGGCTTTTTTATAACTATATTTCTCCATCCATTCAAAAAATTTAATTGCTAAGATACATTTTAACACGCCCAAATCAACCGCATTTTGTGGAAATAAATCTTGGACATTTAAAATAAATTTAGCACCCCATTTTCTTTTAGCCCAGACGCCAACAAATGATAATGGCAAGGGTGGGCTATAAACAATGACAGATTGAACTTTGGTTTTAACATACTGTTTTATTTTCCGAATAAATAAATAAGGCAAAATTAATTGTGCAATACCGCGAATAATAAAATGCACTTGGTGATGCGCTAAATGCTTCATGCGTATCACCCGAATGCCGTTTTCATCCATTGATTCAAAAAATTGCTGCGTATTATTAGGGTCTAAATTATATTGTGGCCAGCACGTTACAACAGTTACCCGATAGCCGCGATGATGTAATTCTTCCGCTAATTCCAGCATTAAATGTGATGCGGAGCGGATTTCGGGCGGGTAGGAGTCGGTGATGAGTAGAATGTGTTTCATAGTGAACCTATACCATTAGCTAATTAATCGCGTAGTGTTGCTTTGTCTTCATCGCTTCCACTCGCTAACGCTCGGGGCTCTGAGCTGATTTTAAAGCCAACGATTCTTCTATCGCAAACGCCGTTTGCATCGTGATAAATTCATTTTCAAATGAATAATTATTCTTTTCGCCTAATGCATAATGAACAAACGCGGCAATTTCTTCTGAATGCCCCAATGCTTGCGATGATGTTTTAAATTTTTCGGATTTCTTAGCCGCCATTAATTCTGACACTCTAAAATCGCTTGAGGTAATTATTTTTTCATCAAAAAATATTTCGGTGTATTCGCGATTAAATGCCCTGTTGCCTTCTGATGCATAAATTAAAGTTGCAACAGATCCACGGTTAAACTGAATGGTCGCAATTAAATTATCATTATTTACAATAGATTTGTCATCACCAGACACTCTGAATGCAAAAACACTGGCTGGTTTTTCATCTAATAAATACTGCATTAAATCGATAAAATGCGTCATCTCACCCACAATTCTACTACGACCTTGCTGATCCGAATGCACCCAATGTTCAGCAGGGATTTTTCCTGCATTTACGCGAAGGCTCATCACTGCGGGATTAATGCGTTTTTCCAACCACAAGCGCATTTTCAACGCATGTGGTGAATAACGACGATTATGGCCTATCATAATCACTGGTTTTTCTGATGCAGCATGATAAACATCAATCATTTTATTTAATTCTGATTGATCAATACATAATGGTTTTTCGATTAATAATGCTTTGTTATTTTCAATCGCCTTTATGATAAAATCAGCATGTTGACTATGCGGCGTTAATGCAATCAATGCATCGGTTTCAGCATCATTCAAAACTTCGTTAATATCCGTAGCACAAGCAGAAAAACCAAAGCGTTTTGCATTATGATTAGCGCTGACACCTGATGAAGTGACCAATGTATTTAAATGCACGTTTTTCATTTTTTGCAATGCAGGTAGAAAAATCGCTTTGCCATATAATCCTGCGCCAACAACGCTGATATTAATATTGCTTTTATTTTTTTTACTTGTTGATTTAAGTGTTAATCGACGTTGAATATCAAGTGAATTGGGATATTCAAATAACATACCAACGGGATTATTTATTTTATTTTGCAAAAATGCGTCATACACATTTTCAGCTTCATTAATTGCATATTTTTGTGTGATAAGCGATGACAAATCAATTAATTTATTTTCAATTAATCGTACAAATTCTTGTAAATTACGATTTTCAGACCAACGTGCTAATTCAATAGGGTAATCAATGCCATCTTTTTCATAGGGTTCCATTAATGAGCCGGGGCCCGCTGCTTTTGATACCACCAGTTCTATTTCTTTTAACCATAATTCATTGCGATTCGGGTGAATATCCGCCACACCCACAACCACCATTTTGCCTTTTTGGCGTAATAAATTAATAGCAAAGTCCACCGGTTCACTCGACTGTGTTGCTGCAGTAATAATAACAGCATCAACTCCTTCATTTTTTGTGCACGCTGCAATTTTATTTTCAAATGATTCTGCATTATGATCTGCAAAAGCTGCGCCATTTTTTTCTGCTAAGGCTGTTTTCTCTGCATTAATATCAAATGCAAAAACACGACAGCCATAGGCTTTTAATAATTGAACGGTGAGCTGACCTAATAACCCCAAGCCAATCACAACCACTGAAACGCCAAATGTTAAATTTGCCATTCGAATGCCATGCAGCGCAATGCAACCGAGCATAGAAAATGCAGCAAACTCTGTTGAAACTGACTCTGGTAATTTCACAGCAAGATTAACGGGGATGGAAATATAATCAGCATGCGATGCAAATCCTTGGCCGATGCAGGCAACACGGTCACCCGGCGCAAATCCATGGGCTTCAATACCCGCTTCAACGACAATACCTGCGGCGCTATAACCCAGTGGTGTGGGCGTGTCTAATCGACCCATGGCTTCTGAAAATGTTTTCAGAATGCCTTCATTTTTCGCTTTTTCAATCACACGTTTGACTAAATCAGGGCGTGCTCTGGCTTTGCCTAATAATGATTTTTTTCCTAATTCAATCGTTGCTTTTTCTGTGCCGATGCTAATTAAAGAATGACAATTACGTACTAAAATAGATTTGCGTCCACACCTGGGCACAGGTACATCTTCTAAACTGACTTTGCCGGTTTTGTAGTTTTGGATGATTTGTTTCATACTGTCTCTTGCGATAATACATAATTCTTCACCGCCGACGACATACCCGGTGGAAATTCAGCATCTCGATCAATTAAATTCCAGTGATCAGCAAACCATTTAATAACAGTAGGTAAGCCTTGTTCGAAATTCGTTTGTGGATTATACCCCATTAACTCACGCGCCTTGTCGACACTCGCTTTTAATCGCGATTTTGTATCCCATTTACGTCTGTCAGTGTAAGCAATACCTGCTTTATTTCCCGTATATTGATTAACCATTTCCGCCATCGCCACAATTTCCGTTTCTTCACCGGAGGCAATATTCATTTCTTCGCCAATAACAGAATCATAAAATCCTGAACGCAATAATGCATCGACAATATCAAAAACATAGGTAAAATCACGCGTCATCTTGCCAGAACCTGTAATCGGTAAGGGTTGGCCTTTCATCGCCCAATAAATAAAATTGGGAATCACATTACGATATTGTCCTGGTACTTCACCAGGACCATATGAATTAAAAAATCGCGCTTTCACAATTGGCAAATTGTAATGATGATAATAAAAATTACAGTATAATTCGCCTGTCATTTTTGAAATTTGATACGGTGTACTTAAATGCAGTGAAATAAAATCTTCTTTTAAAGGTAGCGGCGCTTGTGCACCGTATATGGCACAACCCGAACCTGCATACACAAATCTTTTTATGCCGCCGCATAAAACAGCATATTCCAGCACTTTAATAGTGCCCAGACCACTTACCAATAAATCCGTTTCTGGATAATCAACTGAATTTTGATTTGCAAAAAAGGCGGCCAAATGAAATACGTAAGTGGGTTTTTCATTAAAAACCCTTTTTAAATCGATGTCATTGGTAATATCACCTTTCACAAAAAGAACATTGTGTAAATTTGGAATATTCCATGCATAGGATGAAAATAAATTATCAAGGATAATAACTTTTTTAGCACCGGCATTTGCTAAAGCACGCACTAAATTAGAGCCAATAGCACCGGCACCGCCAGTGACTAGAATTGTTTGATCGCGATAGGCATCAAGATAAGTTGTCATTACTAAACCCCAGTTGCTAAAAAATCAACGATACGCGTTGCAGCGTGGCCATCACCGTATGGATTGCGAATTTGCGACATTTTAGCATAGCGATTTTTATCGTGCATTAAGGATTCCGTTTCAGAAATTATTTTCTTTATGTCCGTACCGACCAAAAGAACCACACCCGCCAGCACACCTTCTGGACGCTCTGTCACTTCGCGCGTTACCAACACAGGTTTGCCCAATGACGGTGCTTCTTCTTGAACGCCACCCGAATCAGTAATAATCAAATGGGATTTATCCATCAAGTAAACAAAGGGTGCGTATTCTAATGGCTTAATAAGATGAAAATTAACAATGTTTGAAAGCACTTCGTGAACGGGTTTTTGTACGTTAGGATTTAAATGGACGGGATAAATAAAATGCCAATCCGGATTTTTTTCAGCCAAAATTTTAAATGCAGAACACACATTAAGAAATCCATCACCAAAATTTTCACGACGATGTCCCGTGATTAAGATGATTTTTTTATTACTGTTAATTAAATTTTGAATATCTGAGCCAATAATATGTGACCAATCTTTTTGCGCATTTACTTTATCGCGCACCCACAGTAACGCATCAATGACTGTATTTCCTGTTACCAAAATATTTTTTTCAGCAATATTTTCTTTCAATAAATTTTGCTTGGAAATTTCTGTTGGCGCAAAATGAAATTGTGCTATGCGGGTTGCAATGTTGCGATTGATTTCTTCTGGAAAAGGCGCATAAATATCATGGGTGCGTAATCCCGCCTCAACATGCGCAACAGGAATTTTTTGATAGAAAGCAGCCAAGGCCGACGCCATTGTTGAAGTTGTATCACCCTGAACAATCACACAATCAGGTTTAACCTCGTTTAATACGGTTTTTAAGCCATTTAACACATTGGCCGTGATGGAAGACAAATCTTGGTTCGCTGTCATAATGTTTAAATCATACTGGGGTTTTATTTCAAATAAATTTAATACTTGATCCAACATTTCACGGTGCTGGCCTGTCACACACACAATACTTTCAAAATAATTATTTTTTTCTAAAGCGTGCACAATCGGCGCCATTTTAATGGCGGACGGGCGAGTGCAGAGGACAGATAAAATTTTCTTTGCTTGTTTCATTTGATACCTCATTTTACGCACTTATTTGGGAAGCTAACGCTTCCCTGCGTGCGTGCTTCCGACTCGCGCTTTCGCTCACACTCACGAAACGTTATTTATTAAAAAACAATTTGTAGTCATCAACCAATGCGTTATTTGCAACATGGTCAGTATAATAATTCAAAGCGGCTATTTTATATTGCTGATATTGTTTCTCATTCATCACAATAAGTGAATCAATTTTTTCTACAAATTGCATGGGTTGCGATAAATCATATTCCCACCCTGCATTAAAATGTGATAAATCATGCCAAGGTGTTTGATTTGACAATAAAACAGGGCAAGCGGCTGCCAGCGCCTCGACAATCGCATAACCATAATTTTCGTTTAATGTGGGCAGGAAGAATAAATCATAGGATTTTAGCGTATCAATAACCTGGTCAGGATGTAGCGCGCCAGCATATTTCACTTCAATATGCGCTGGCAATTGAGCAATTACCTGTAGGCATTCATTCCAATAATTAAGATCTTCTATTGGCCCGTAAATATCAAACAAAACATCGCCTTTAACCCTGTTCAAAACATTTAACGCAAATAAGATATTTTTTTTCGTCGAAATGCGCGACACAAAAACAATTCGTATTTTATTTTCTTTTTTTAGGTTACTAACTGAAGATAATTTTTTTTGAATAGATAGATTGGCGATTTCTGTGACTTTAAAATTTTTTCCTATGCGCTTTTCAATTTCAATTCTTTCATTTCCGGATGATGCCAAAAATTCAGTTGTTTTATTACCCTGTAAAAATTTAAAGACGGGAAGATAGCGTTTTTTTCTGCCGCTTTTAATCGTCAATGCACCACCACCTAATTCACCACGCGGTGAAATAATAATTCGAGCCTTAAGTCTTTTCAACCATACTATAAATTGCGGAATGACTGAAAAATGTGGTGAAAAAAATGAATTAAAATATATAATGTCATAATGGTTATTTAATAATTTAAAAGTATTTTTCAATATATTTTTTTTGGATAAATACAAAATTTTATAACCATTAAAATCTTGAATGACATTTGAAATGATATTAGCGTATGGTTCAGGTGAGCATAAATCATGATTGCGTGTAACAACTGTAATATTGAAATCTGATTTTAGTGCATCAATAATCGCCGTAATTGAACGTAAGGGTCCGCCGGCCTCAATACTGGGCAAATAAAAATCGCAGAAAATAAGTAGATTTTTCATGGTGTTCACTTAGTCTTAAAAAAAATGACATTGCATGATTCGCACGCAGGCTACCGCCCGCGTTTCTGTGCTATATATTCCGTGCCATACCATTTCTTTATGGGGATATTAAATCCCGTTTTTTTTCTATTAATAACTGAATCAGGCAAGGAACGATGCGGTGCCCTAGCCAATATTTTTTTTGTTACCGACTGTGTTGCCATCGCACCGACACAATTTTCAAAAAAATCCACATCAACAAATGGCACGCGGATTTCCAACGAATTCGCCATGCTCGCCCAGTCTGAATCACGCAATAATTGATTGCGCATATACCACTGCATTTCAAGAGCTGAAATTTGAAATTGTTTTGATTGAATTCCTTCGATATCACTTTTAAATCGTTCTAATAAATTTAATTGCGCTAACCCTTTTTTTATCACATCCGGTTCTAAAAATTGATTTAACTCCCACGGAAAATAAATCGCTCTTGATAAAAAATAAGCGCGTGGCATATCGCAACTATATTCAATTAAACTGGCTTGTTTTTTATTTAATTTTTTATAGGTCATTTTTCTAAAAGAAACAGGTAAACCTGGCAAAAACGACAATGGTTTTAGATATCGCAGCATTTTGGGAATACGCGAGAAAAGCGGATACCCTGCAAAAATTTCATCGGCACCCAGTCCAGATAAGGCTACTTTTAATCCCGCTTGTTTTGCAATTAAACTGACAAAATACGTATTAATTCCGTCGATACTCGGTTGATCCATTGCGTCCATTATTTTTTGAAAATGTTCTTTAGCAAGTAATTCGGTAATCCACGAGTTTTTGTGTTCTGTTTGAAATAATTTGGCAATCATGAATGCTAATACCGTTTCATCTTTTTGCGTATTTTTATATTCTTCAAACCCCAGTGTTATTGTGTGTAATTTTTTATGATTCAATTCTGATGCCACACTTACCAGTGTGGCAGAATCAATTCCTGCTGATAAAAAAACACCCACATCAACATCAGCAACTAAATGATGCTTAACAGTATCATAAAGATTTTCTGTCAATGAAAAATCAGACAGGGGATTTTGTTCTGCATCTATAAAAGCGGATTTAACAGAATAATATGCTTTGCTTTCACGCTGACCATTAGTGTGCACAACAAAATAATGTCCAGCAGGTAAGGATTGAATGCCTTCATACATTGTGTAGGGTTCTGGAACAGAACCTAGCAAATAAAATCCCACTTGCCCTGCTGCACAAGGCGATGTATCGATTGTTGAGGATTGTAATAATGCTTTTACTTGCGAAGCAAAATAAAAACTTTTTCCATTGTCTGAATAATAAAAGGGTTTAATACCAAAATGGTCGCGTGCGCAAAATAATATTTTATTTTTTTCGTCCCAAATCGCAAAAGCAAACATGCCACGCAAATGTGACAACATTGCTACACCGTGTAATTGATACAATTTTAGGAGTACTTCCGTATCACTGGTTGTTTTAAAGTGACACCCTTTTTCAATTAACGCGTCGCGCAATTTTTTATAATTATAAATTTCGCCATTAAAGGTAATAGATAAATCACCTTCATGCATCGGTTGATTGGCATTTTCGGATAGATCAATGATTGATAAACGTCGATGCGCCAAGCCCAAAAAACCATCTTGATTAATCCAAATGCCTGAGCCATCCGGTCCTCGAGCCTGCATATAATCATTTATTTTTGTTAATTCGTTAAGGCTGACTTTTTTAGAATGGCTATATTCAAAAATTCCTGCGATGCCGCACATAATTATTCCTGTAAATACCCATCTAACAACAATTTATTAATTATTTTCTCAACCGCAGTTGCAATATCACATTCTGCTGTATCAATCAAAACATCCGGTTTTTCAGGCGCTTCATATGTATCACTCACACCCGTGAAATTTTGAATTAAGCCGTCATGTGCTTTTTGATAAAGCCCCTTTGTGTCACGTGCTTCGCATATCGATAATGAGGTACTAACATGAATCTCAAAAAAACCACCTGATTGACCAATCATGGTTCGTGCTTCTTCACGCGTAGCTGCATAAGGCGCTATCAATGCACAAATCGCAATGCCACGATGTCGCGTAATTTCACTGGCGACATAAGTTATTCGACGAATATTAAGCTCTCTGTCTTCTTTGGAAAATCCTAATCGACTGGATAATAATTGCCTAACTAAATCACCATCTAACAGGGATATTGCACGATAAGGGCAAAATTCATGTAGGCGTTGCACCAATGCTTTTGCAATGGTTGATTTGCCTGCTCCTGATAATCCCGTAAAAAATAGCGTAAAACCCCGTTCATGGTTCGGTGGAAATGATTTTCGTAATTCACTCACCACTTCTGGAAATGAAAACCAATCAGGGATATCCAAACCATTTTGTAAGCGCTTTCGAACCTCTGTTCCTGAAATACGCGCAATACTGTTTGGATTTTTAATTTTATCTTCAGCAATATATTTTTTTTCTACTGTGTCATAAACCATTTCTTGAAACGGCACCATGGTAATACCTATTTCTGCTTGATGTTCTGCAACCAGTAATTGCGCTGCATAAGGATCATAAAAGGGATTGCCATTTTTATCGTTGCCTGGGCCTGCGTGATCACGCCCGACAATAAAATGCGTACAGCCATAATTTTTTCGGATAATAGCGTGCCACAATGCTTCGCGTGGTCCACCCATACGCATTGCCAATGGCAGCAAACTTAGCATCGCTTGATTTTCTGGATAACTTGCCATTACTTTAGAATAACAACGAATACGCGTGAAATAATCAATATCACCCGGTTTGGTCATGCCCACAACAGGATGAATTAATATTTTCGCATCATGTTCTTTTGCTGCTAACAATGTGAGCTCTTGATGCGCACGATGCATGGGATTGCGTGTTTGAAAAGCAACAATATTTTTCCACTTTTTTGCTTGAATTATTTTTTTAAATTCTGCGGGTGTTTGTCTCAATGCAGAAAAATCATAATGCTTGGGCATTGCCAAGCATGCTACGCGTCCGCCAATATAAACAGAACCCATTTGATTTAATAATATGTTCACACCGGGATGTGTTGTGTCTGTCGTTCCAAAAACACAGCGTGCTTCGTGCATTTTATCTGGCGTCCAAATATCACTGACATGTAATTTTGCCAATGCAATGCCCTCACCATCACGTAATAAAATAATATCACCTGGTGATAATTGCTCTGCAAATTCTGAGTTTACGTCTAATGTGATGGGTATTGGCCACAATGTGCTATTTTCTAAGCGCATGTGAGAAACAACAGAATCATAATCTTTTTTGCCTAAAAATCCCGTTAAGGGTGCAAAGGCGCCATTCATTAATAATTCTAAATCGCAAAATTGTTTTGGGGTTAAAGTCCACACACTGACTTGCCTGGCTAGCGCTCGCTGCGCGCGTACTTCTGACTCACGCTTTTGCTCATTTACTTCGATCACACTCTGCTCCCACGTAATAGTCAATCGTTTTTTCCAGCCCATTCCTAAGCGAAGTAGTTGGCTTCCAACCCAATGTAGTTTGTATTTTTGTATTATCAATTGCATAACGCCAATCATGTCCAAGTCTATCTGTTACAAACTCAATGAGATTATAATGCGGCGCATTATTCGAAAAACGTTTATCCATTAGCTCACAAATCGTTTTCACCAACTGCAAATTAGACAATTCACAATTTCCACCCACATTATAGGTTTGATTTAATTTTCCTTCGCGAATAATTAAACTAACGGCAGCACAATGGTCATCCACAAAAATCCAATCGCGAATATTCAAACCGTCACCATAAACAGGAATGGTTTTTTTTTCTATGCATGCACGAATAACCGTAGGAATAAATTTTTCAGGATGCTGATTAACACCATAATTATTCGAGCAATTTGACAATGTGATTGGCAGACCATAGGTATGTGCAAATGCGCGAACCAAATGATCCGATCCTGCTTTTGAAGCCGAATAGGGCGAGTTTGGCTGATACGCATTTTCTTCCGTAAAAGCGGGTGTATTTTTTTCTAAACTGCCATATACCTCATCGGTTGATATATGATGAAAACGTGCAATTTTATTTTCGCGGGCTGCTTGTAATAAATTAAATGTGCCTAGAATATTCGTGTCAATAAATGCGCGTGGATTCAAAATTGAGCGATCCACATGACTTTCTGCTGCAAAATGCACGATGCTGTCAATTTGATGTTCTTTTAAAATAGTTTGTAATAATCTCTCATCACAGATATCGCCCTGAATAAATTTATGTCTGCTGGGATCACATAAATTCTCAAGATTTTTTAGATTGCCTGCGTATGTTAATTTATCCAAGCTAATAATTTCAATATTTTTATCATGCTGTAACTCCAGGCGCACAAAATTACTGCCGATAAATCCAGCGCTGCCCGTTACCAATATTTTTTTGGGTAAATGTGTCATGCCATCACTGTTTCTGTGCTTATTATTTTAATTAAATATTGCCCATATTCATTATTTGCCAAGGGTGCTGCTAATTTTTCTACTTGCTCAGCAGAAATATAACCGAGTCGCCATGCAATTTCTTCTGGGCAGGCAATTTTCAAACCTTGTCGTTGTTCGAGTGTTGCAACATATTGTGACGCTTCTAATAGTGATTGATGCGTTCCTGTATCAAGCCATGCAAAGCCCCGATTTAATGTAACAGCATGAAGTTGATTACGTTCTAAATATATTTTATTGACATCCGTAATTTCTAATTCGCCACGCGCAGACGGTTTAACTGATTTTGCAAAGTCGACAACTTGATTGTCATAAAAATATAAACCCGTTATCGCCCAATTCGATTTTGGATTTTGCGGCTTTTCAACTATATCAACAATTTTTTCAGCATAATCAAAATTAACAACACCATAATGACGAGCATCTTTCACATAATAAGCAAAAATAGTCGCGCCATTTAATTGATTTTTTGCAGACTGCAATTCAATACTTAAATTTTGTCCGTGAAAAATATTATCGCCTAAAATAAGGCAAACGGACTGACCTGCAATAAATTGTTCAGCCAATATAAATGCTTGTGCCAGTCCATCGGGCTTAGGTTGTACACAATATTGAATATGTACACCCCATTGTGAACCGTCCCCCAATAATTGTTGGTAGGCAATAATATCTCGAGGGGTAGAAATTAATAAGATATCGCGAATCTCAGCCAACAAAAGTGTGGATAACGAATAATAGATCATCGGTTTGTCATAAATTGACAGTAATTGCTTTGATGTTATTTTGGTCAGCGGGTATAAACGGGTACCTTGCCCCCCGGCGAGAATAATTCCTTTCATAATTACAATGCTCCAATGAATATCTTGCGGTATGATAACGAAAATTTGCCCTTCAATCGAGCGCAATATATGTACAGCAGGAGGAGATAAGTGTTTTCTGTCGTTAAAAAATTTTATGTTATCTTTACTAAAGCAGAACGTCGCTCTGTTTTTCTGTTATTTTTTCCCATGGTGCTTGCTGCCATTGCTAACGTAATGGGAATCGCCTTTGTTGCGCCTTTTATTGCAATCGTTGCCAATCCAGACTCGATTAACACACATTCAAAAGTTGCCTGGTTGTATAATTATTTGCATTTTACCAGCACTCACACTTTTTTATTATTTTTAGGTGTTTTGGTATTTATTATTTTAATTATTGGGAATGGTATCAGTGCTTTTACCACATGGTTAATGTTGAAATTTACCAATATGCGCAGCTTTACTTTATCTAAACGTTTATTAGAAAATTATTTACAGCAACCTTATGTTTATTTTCTAGATAAGAATAGCGCTGTGCTTAGCAAAAATATTTTATCGGAGGTGGATGTCGTTGTTGCACATATTCTCAAACATTTGCTTGAAATGTCTGCGAAATTTGTCGCAATGCTATTTATTATTATTTTATTATTTATCGTTAATCCTATATTAGCAGTTGGCATTACTGTTATTTTAGGCGGTGCCTACGCTATTATTTATGCATTTGTTCGTCGTCGTTTGAGCGAAGTTGATCGCGTACATTCGAAAGCAAAAGAACAGCGATATCGCATTGCCAGCGAAACTTTTGGTGGCATTAAGGAAATTAAATTACAAGGTTGCGAAAACGTTTTTTTAGATGCCTATGCAAAACCAGCTTGCCATTTTGCAGAACAAGTAGCAACAGGGCAAATTATTTGTGATTTGCCACGTTATGCTTTGGAAGTCATTGCCTTTGGCGGCATTGTATTAATTGTTTTATATTTATTGGCAACCAATCACCCCGTGGGTGATATCATGCCATTGCTGGCAATTTATGCTTTTGCAGGTTACCGTTTAATGCCGGGGCTTCAGGCGATTTTTGGCGCATTAACGTCGATAAGAGCACATGCGCACGGGCTTGATATTTTATATCAAGATCTCAACACACAAAAAACATCAATTAATCTTTTGCCTATCAATAACGAACGTTTACCTTTCACCGAAAAATTGATATTAGAAGACATACAGTTTACTTATCCGCAGTCTCGACAAACTATTTTAAATAAAATCAATTTTACGGTTAATGCGGGTGAAAGTATTGGTATCGTTGGCGAAACCGGCGCTGGGAAAACAACTGTTGTTGATATTATTTTAGGGTTATTACAACCCTGTTCTGGCAAGATAGTGGTAGATGGCGTTGAAATAACTGAAATCAATGCGCGACAATGGCAGCAAAATTTAGGCTATGTACCACAACATATTTATTTGTCCGATGACACCATCGCGCATAATATTGCATTTGGCATGAACCCTGAAGAAATCGATATGAATCGCGTTAAACAAGCAGCAAAAATGGCCGCAATTCATGAATTTATTGTAAATGAACTATCACAAGGTTATGCAACAGAAGTGGGTGAACGGGGTGTGCGATTAAGTGGTGGTCAGCGACAACGTTTGGGTATCGCCAGAGCACTGTATCGTGACCCACAATTACTTGTGTTTGATGAAGCAACGAGCGCATTGGATTCTGTTACTGAAGAACAAATTATGCAAGCCGTTTATAATTTATCTGGTAAAAAAACACTGATTATCATTGCGCATCGTTTATCCACATTAATTGCTTGTGATAAAATTTTTATTTTAAATAAGGGCATCGTGCAGGATATGGGTTCCTATCAAGAATTAATTTTACGTAATAACAATTTTCAACGATTGGCCAAAGTAGCAACATGAAAGCAGAACCATTAAAAATTCTTGGCATGTTTTTAATAACACTTGAAAAGCACGGTGATGAACGGGGGTTTTTTCTTGAAACCTATCGCGAATCACTTTTTGCCGAGTTCGGTATTCACGATAAGTTTGTTCAAGATAATCGTTCTTTTTCGTTAAAAAATGTGCTGCGCGGCATGCATTATCAAATTCAAAAACCCAAAGCCAATATGGTGTCTGTTTTGCGTGGCAAAATTTTTGATGTCGGTGTTGATCTACGCCAAAACTCATCGACATTTGGACAATGGTGCGGTGTTGAATTATCAGCTGAAAAACCACAGCATTTATTTTTACCAGCAGGTGTTGCACATGGTTTTTGTACGCTCTCAGATGAAAATGAGATGACTTACAAATGTGCAGGGTATTATGATCCAAATGACGAAGGTGGTTTACTCTGGAATGATCCGATAGTCGGCATTGAATGGCCTGTTGCAAATCCACTGATTAATGAAAGAGACAATACGTTTCCGACATTGTCTGAGATTAGCGCTTGGCGATTACCGCAACTGTCGTTATAATTCCTGATACTTTACTGTCAGGAGAATTATCGTGGAATGTCGAATCTGTAAAAGCACTGTTGCGCCCTTTATGACTTTTGGAAAAATGCCTATTGCCAATGGTTTTTTACCTTCACCAAAACCCACTGATGAATACTTTTTTGAATTAGCACCGATTTTTTGTGATGTGTGTAAAACATTTCAAATTGCAGAACAGCCCGACCCTGAAAAAATGTTTCATGATCATTACGCTTTTTTTTCCCGCACGTCAAAACGCATGGTGATCCATTTCCAAGAATATGCAAACTGGGTTAAACAAAATTATCTATCCGATACAAAACCGTTTGTTGTTGAGTTGGGTAGCAACGATGGCATTTTATTAGAAAATTTTGCACGTGACGGCATTCAACATTTAGGGGTTGAACCTTCTGCCAATGTTGCTGATGAAGCACGACAATATGGTGTCAACACCATCAGCGAATTTTTTAGCCCTGCTTTAGCTGATAAAATTATTGCTGAATACGGTCAAGCTGATGTATTAATGGCAGCGAATGTCATGTGTCATATTCCTGATTTAAATTCAGTTGCTGTCGCTGCCAATAAATTATTAAAACCACAAGGCGTTTTGATTTTTGAAGATCCTTATTTGGGCGATATGATTGCAAAAACATCTTACGATCAAATTTATGATGAACACGTTTATATTTTTTCAGCGCACGCAGTTGCTAATATTTTTGGTCGCCAAGGATTTGAATTAATCGATGTGAAACCACAAGCAACACACGGTGGTTCAATGCGCTATATTTTAGCAAAAAAAGGCGCGCGGGAAATTCAAGCATCTGTTGCGCAAGTATTGGCGAAGGAGGAAAAACAAGGATTATGCTCCACACAAACATATCAACAATTTAAAGCAAATTGCGAGCTTTCAAAAAAAGCATTAGTGGCAATTTTAAAAAAATGCAAATTAGAAAATCGTCGCGTTGTCGGTTATGCAGCTACTTCAAAAAGCACAACAGTATTAAATTATTGCGGCATCGGTCCTGATTTAATTGATTATATTTGCGATACAACGCCTTTAAAACAAAATACTTTTACACCCGGCACACATATTCCTGTCCGCACTTATGAAGATTTCGCCAATAATCATCCCGATACTGCCTTGCTTTTTGCCTGGAATCATCGCGATGAAATCATGCAAAAAGAAAAAGGCTTTGTTGAAAATGGCGGTCGCTTTTTAGTTTATGTTCCCACGGTAATGGAAGTGTAAATGATTTTATTTTCTAATCCCAGCGCTCAGTATTTTGCACATCAAAAAGAAATCGATGCCGTGATCTCATCCGTTTTAAAAAAGGGCGTTTATATTCTCGGCGAAGAAGTAAGTTATTTTGAAAAAGAATTTTCAACTTATTTAGGACTAAATGAAGTCATTGGTGTTGCCAATGGAACGGACGCATTAACGCTTGCATTAAGGGGATTAAATATCAGTACAGGGGACGAAGTAATTTTGCCTGCAATGACCGCAACTGCCACGGCTGCTGCTGTCAACCAGGTTGGCGCAACCCCTATTTTTGCCGATATAGATGCGCATTATTACACGCTAGATCCACAATCTGTTTTAAAAAAAATAACAAACAAAACAAAAGCGATTATTGCTGTGCATTTCTATGGTCAACCGGCAGATATGCAAACATTGCAGCATATTGCAAAAGAGCACAATTTGAAATTAATTGAAGATTGTGCGCAAGCAGCGGGTGCACGCTATCATGAAAAATCCATTGGGAATTTCTCGGATGTGGCTTGCTTTAGTTTTTTTCCCACTAAAAATTTAGGAGCAATGGGGGATGGTGGTGCAGTTGCAACGGATAATTTAGAATTAGCCCTTCGCATTCGCATGTTGGCGCAATATGGTTGGGATAAAGAGCGCAGCAGCCAATTTCCGGGTGTTAATAGCCGTTTGGATGAATTACAAGCCGCGATTTTACGTGTGAAATTACCGTATTTGGATGAGGGCACAAAAAAAAGAAATTTAATTGCGGCGTATTATAATGACGTATTAAAAAATTGTCCGATCATTTTACCTGCTGTGCGCAAAAATGTTTTTCATGCTTATCATCTCTATGTGATTCAATCTGAAAACAGAGATGATTTGGTAAAGAAATTGCGTGAAAAAAATATTATCGTGGGTGTGCACTATGCAAAAGCGGTGCACCAGATGCCGGCTTATTTTAATGAAAATAATAAATTGCCTGTGAGTGAAAATCTGGCAAATTGTGTGATGAGTTTGCCGATTTATCCTGAGCTATCAGATCAGCAGGAAATGGTAGTTGATGCATTACAAGAGTCATTATGATAAAAAAAAATATCTGTGAGTTAAATGATCTCCCAAAAGAACTGATATTTTATGGTGGGGCAGATCAAGCACGCGTGATCCGACCCATCATAAAGTCGCTTGGAAGTGATGTATGCGCAGTAATTGATGACACCCCTAATTTAGCTTCACCCTTTGATGATGTCGCCATTTTTGAGGGTTGGGATACCTTTAAACCTTGGTTATCTGGCCGACGCGCTTCAAATTATGGTTTTGTAATTACCATTGGTAATCCATTTGGTCATATACGATGTAAACTCCATGATTTTCTCGTGAAACAAAACTTATGTCCTGTATCATTTGCTGATCCATCCGCAAACATTGATAGCTCCGTGCAAATTGGGCCTGGCGCTCAAATTATGCGAAATGCAATTGTTAATGTCGATTCTGTATTGGGAAAGCAATGTATTATTAATACAGGTGCTATTGTAGAACACGATGATATTTTAGGTGATGGCGTTGAAATCGGACCTGGCGCAATACTTTGTGGTCGTGTCCGTGTTGATAATTTTGCTTGGATTTGTTCAGGCGCTACAATCAAACCACGCGTTTCAATTGGTGAATATTCTGTTGTTGGCGCAGGATCTGTCGTTATCCGCAATATCGAGCAACGCGTTATAGTAGCCGGTGTACCCACAAAAATTATTAAGAATGTAGATGAGGAAAGAATTTTATGAATGACATTTATATGGCAGGCCCATGGATTACCGAACATGAAGAAAAAATTGTGTTAGACGCGATGCGTAACGGTTGGTATGGAAAAAATACATATTATTATGTTGAGAAATTTGAAGCGGAATTTGCAAAATACCACAATCGCAAATATGCATTGATGACGCCCAATTGCACTTCTGCTATTCATTTAATTCTTTATGCGTTGAATATTGGTCCGGATGATGAGGTTATTTTACCTGAATGCACATGGATTGCCTCTGCATCACCTGTTAAACAAGTTGGCGCTAACTCTGTTTTTGTCGATATTGATCCAATCCATTGGTGTATTGATCCTAAATCATTAGAAGAAAATATTACGCCAAAAACCAAAGCCGTTATTATGGTTGATCTTTATGGCAATATGCCTGATATCGATGCTATACAAACGATTTGCGATAAACATAATATTATTTTGATTGAAGATGCTGCAGAAGCGATTGGCTCTATTTATAAAAACATTCGCGCGGGTAAATTTGGATTTGCTTCTGTTTTTAGTTTTCATCGCACAAAAACATTGACTACCGGAGAAGGTGGCATGTTATTGCTAGATGATGATGCCACATTTGCACGCTGCAAATTTTTGCGTGATCATGGACGCAGTTCAACCATTCAATATTGGGCAGATGAAGCCTGTTTTAAATACATGCCATTTAATTTACAGGCTGCATTAGGTTATGCACAATTTCAACGATTAGATGAATTAGTGGAGAAAAAACACTGGGTTTTAAAAACTTATGAAAAACTATTAAGTGATGTTCCAGATTTACATTTTAATCCAGAACCTTCCTATGTTTATAACTCTGCTTGGTGCACCGCACTTGTATTAGGTAAAAAACACACCCTCAACAAAGAAGAAATGATGCACCGTTTAAGTGAATTAGGATTCCCAGTGAGGCCATTTTTCTTTCCGTTGAGTATGCAGCCGGCTTTTCCAGGGCGTGAAAAAAATGGGCGTGAAAGCAATCCTGTTGCCTATGATATTTCAAACAGAGGTGTTAATTTGCCTTCTGCTTTAAATATTACTGAAGATCAAATTGCACAATACTGTAACGCATTACGAAGGGTATTATTATCCTAAAATGAATACTATTCATAATATTCAAATCATCTCATTACAATCGCCAGATGCTGAATTGTCGGTTTTGGAAATAAATAAAATTTCATTACGTGAAATGAAACGTGTTTTTATCGTTAAACCAGAAATGGGTTCTAAACGCGGAGAACATGCACACAAAACGCTGACGCAATTGTTAATTTGTGTTAATGGCGTTTGCGAAGTAATTTGCGATGATGGAAAAACAAAAAAAACATTTCATTTAACGCAAGCCAATCAAGCATTGTTAATTCCACCGGGTATTTGGGCGGAACAGATTTATCATGAAAAAGACACGACATTATTGGTAGCTTGCGATGCGGAATATGATGAAGCGGATTATATTCGGGATTATGATGTGTTTTTAAGGTTTCGTGATGATGTACGAAACGAACAGGTGACAAAGTAACATTATCAATTGAATATTGCTGTATAAAATTCATCAATTGACAAAACTTTTTCAATTGATAGTACTTAATTCCAACTGGGGTACAATTTGTACCCCAGTTGGGCTGAGATTGCCGTTTTATGGTTCATATGTCAAAACAGGGTTCAGAAGCTTATTATTGGTTCAGCAACAAAATTATGATTAACCAGGTTCATATAAAGAGATCAAACAATGAAAATCATCATCACCGGCGCACTCGGCCACATCGGTTCTTATTTAATTCGTCGTTTGCCCGATTTTTTTGATATGCCTGAAATTGTGATGATTGATGATTTATCAACGCAACGTTATGCCGCATTATTTAATTTGCCATCAAATGCAAAATACGAATTTATTGAAGCCGATGTAACAAAAGATAACGAAAAATTAGTTCATTTATTTCATGGTGCCGATGTCGTTATTCATTTAGCAGCCATTACCAATGCAGCAGCCAGTTTTGACAATGCTGATGAAGTGGAGCGTGTTAATTTAAATGCCACAAAAAATGTTGCTACTGCTTGTGTGAAGGCAAAAGTACGCATGATTATGGCGTCTTCAACCAGCGTTTATGGTACACAAGAAAAAACAGTTGATGAAAATTGCACTGCCGATGAATTAAAGCCCCAAAGCCCTTATGCAACAACCAAATTAGCAGAAGAAGCCTTTGTTCAAGAGAAATGTGCCAATGAAAATTTAGCAGCTGTTATTTTTCGATTCGGCACAATTTTTGGAATTTCACCGGGTATGCGCTTTCATACGGCCGTGAATAAATTTTGTTGGCAAGCAGTGATGGGTTCGCCATTAACCGTTTGGAAAACAGCCTACCATCAAAAACGCCCTTATTTAGCGTTGGATGATGCAGCGGGAGCGATTATTTTTATGATTGGGAAAAATATTTTTAATGGGCAAGTTCACAATATTGTTTCTGTCAATGCAACGGTCGCTGATGTTGTTGAATCTATCAAAATTCATCGCCCTAATTTAAAAATTAATTTTGTTGATAATCAAATTATGAATCAGCTGTCATATGAAGTATTAAATACGCGGATGAATGCACTGGGTTTTAAACCCACGGGTGATTTACAAAAAAGTGTTGCAGAAACACTCGCCTTATTTAAAAACATCAGCTATTCCCGCTGAACCCGAATCTTGGAGAATTTTCAGCTTTGGGCGATATTGAATGCATGCTAAACGTCTAGCAATCATTAAAGCTCGGTTGTGTAATTTGCAAGGATTACCATACCCTGCCTTATCCAATCTGTAACGTCTGCACTATTCTGCTAATTTCAGCAGCCATATAAAGCGGTAACGATATAATATTATTAACGCGACCAATAGGGTGTTGTGATAGTCTAATTCCGCACAACGATTTTTTTTCATCCATAAATAAATGCAGTGATTTTAATCTGCCCGTTGTTCCTGCTTTTACTTCAATAGGTATAATGTTTGCATCAACCGTTGTTACAAAATCAACTTCTGCCATGCTGCTGCGTTGCTCTCGCGACCAAAAATACAAATTGGATTCTTCAAATGGTGACCCATAAGCTAATAATTCTTGTCCGACAAATTGTTCAGCAGGCATGCCGCGATCTGCTAACAAAATATCTTCATTGCGTAAAATTTCTATATTTAATTTTCCTGCACGCGTCATTAAACCAATATCTAAAAATAAAACTTTAAATTTTTTCTCATTCACAAAACTTGCAAGCGGTACGCCAGATGCAGCGGTGCAATACACGGGATAAGTTATCCCCGCGTTTTGCAGCATATATAGCGCATCTTTAATATCGCGCGATCGTATATCGGGATCTACTTTACTATATTTGAAGTTTTCGCCAATTAATCCCGGAATTTTTTCATAAAGACGTTGCAAATAGCGATGATCTGTTTTTTTGGCATATTTTCCGAAATCTTGTCGATAAGTATTTAATAATATCGTTTGCATTTCTTGGCACTCACTCATATTTTGCGTTGCAAAATATTTTTTTAAAACAGATGGCATGCCACCCAAAATCATATAATCGTGCAATAATTTTAATAATTTTTCATGCACCATCGTTGGAATTTTTGTGTCGATATTAACTTGCTCTATGAATTCTCTTAATTGTTGATTGTTACCGCCTACTAAAAATTCTTTAAAAGAAAGGGGTTTTAAATAAAGTGATTGTATTCGACCCACCGGCATACGGAAATTAGCATCATTCAAAATAAATTCTAATAATGAGCCTGCACCAATAACATATAATTGCGGACATTTTTCTTTAAAATAACGAAGTGACCGAATAGCATTTGGGCAATCTTGAATTTCATCTAGAAATAATAATGTGTTTTTGGGGGTGATTTTTTGGTTGGTTGTTAAAAAAATTGCGTTGATAATTTCAGTAGGATCAAGATTGTCAAAACAGCGAATCATTTCAGGTTGTAGCTCAAAATTAATCATCACGATACTTTCAAAATGTTCTTTTCCAAATTTCTCTACAACAAATGTTTTTCCGACTTGTCTTGCGCCTCGCAACAAAAGCGGCATGTGATCTTGCTGATTTTTCCACCGTAGTAGATTTTCCTCAATATCGCGATACATGTCTATGTTACCCTGTTTGATCTTATTACCCATTATAGCCATTAAATGGCTAAAATACAAGGATATATTAGCCATTTTTTGGCTAAAATACAAATATAATGGATGCGGAAGCTTGGTATTGCAGTATAGATATTAAATGCCGACATCGATGCTTGCTTGTGCATGCAGCAATGTGACGAATGAACTCTGGCGATAATTTTGCAATCTATATCACAACTAAATATTTCAAATGTCGCACACATATACCAAAATTGATTTATGATTTCATGCTAAATCCGGATGTATTTTCTGCGTACCATTCTTCTAAAAAAGGCAAAATTGGCAAGGAACATACTTCTTTTTTTTTCATCCTGTGCAATTTTTCATAAATTTTTCTTGCTGGCTTATTGAGTAATGAATTTGAAATTACATCCTTTAGCACTGTCGATCTAATAAATTTTTTTCTGTTATCTGTTAAAGCAGGATCATTTAAAAGATCCCTCACTATTGATTGAGATAAAGTATTGCGCATACCATCAAAATACAATTTGATAGCATCTTCTCTATCAAAACCATCCTGGCGCATTAAAATATCAGCCACATAATTTGCAATGATAGTGTTATCCCGTATCCAAGCTGGGTTCATTATTTCTTTCAGTGTGTTTGTTTCTATCTGAGATGAGTTTTCTTGCCCAGAACACTCACGAAAAAAGCCATAAGATGATGTCGCAATTACATTGCCCGTTGCGTAACCGGCAACGTTAATTAATGTTTCAAAGGAGCGAATATCGTGAAAATCAAAACCTACAATATCGCGCCAAATTTTTTGATAAAAAGGAACGCGAAGTATATTATAACAAACACCTCGTCGCGACCCATCAAGAAAATATGATAGGCGCTCATGTGCATTTTTTAGTTTGATACTAGGTTCTGGCATCTCGGGGGAAAAAGAAATAGAAAAAGGTTTTTTCACAGTAAATACGAGACGTTGAACGCAGCATGAGCTGTATGAGCTATCCTGTAGCAACAATTCAAGGCCTTCAGAAAAAACTGAAAAATCATATAAATCATCATTGTCAACTTGAATTACAAAAGGTGTGTTAATTTTTGATGCTGCATCAGCAACTTTACGATAATACATTTCATAATTTTCATCATATGGATAACGACAATATTCGATATCTAATTTAGATAAGTATGATTTAATAATATCCTCATTTTCAGATGTTTTACTTCCATCTGCAATTAAAATATGAAAAGGGCAATTGAATGCACTGGCATATGCAAGCCATCGCTTTGTATAATTCGGGCGATCTTTTAGCGTTAGAAACATAGTAAGTTTTGAATTAATAGACATAGATGCCTTTTTCACGATTTTAAAATTTGAGCCGCATTTTCATTTCACGATAGGTGGTTATGGAAGAGAATGCGCCACAATTGGATTTTATTGTATAAAAACTATGCAGCATTATAACGACACTTTAGGTCGTCGCCAAGTATTAATTCTACAAATTAATTTTACAAACTCGTCATCGGGTTTTTAAATGGGCTGATTATTGGTTGGCTATGCATAAATTTCGCTTCGCTTGTTTAAGACTGATATATATAATACCATGTGAAAATAAAAATTTAGGTGTAAGGGGTGGGCTGTGCGACTAAGTATCAAAAACACAAGCAAGATAGAAACGATTTTTGAAGAGAGTTGGAATGCAGCAAGACAAGAGTTAGGCGCCCCAGCAAATTTTGCAAAAGATTTAAAAAGTATAAATTATAATAGCTTTATTGAGCGAATAAATTGTGAAGATAAAAATTTTATAAGAGATTTTGTATTTTCATTTTATATTGGAAATGTGTATGTTTTCACTGAAGTTTATCAAAAAGAAACATTGGATACATTTAAACAACAGTTAATTGATTGGGCTCAAAAGCAGGTGTTTACTGAGCCATGCATGAAAGATAACGCTCCTGATAGTGTGTCAACGAGAAATTGGCATTTTGAGGATTATGGTTTTGGTTACTCTTCAACCTACGATATGATTCATTTTTACAGGTGGAATGATGACCCAGTAGGAGCATATAAACTTTTCGACGAGCCTTTTCGACTTCTTCATGCAATTAATGCCATTACATTACGAAAAACCAAAGATAATCAGATTATAGATCGAATAGAGTCGAATCATTATCCACCAATTAGAGGTGGGATAGCTTTTCATAAAGATCCAATTTGTTTTACAAGGTTTGCCCTTACAGTAAATTTAACCCAGTTCGGTGTGGATTATAATGAAGGGGGGTTTGCCGTTGGAATGAATGATGGTACACTTTTGCGCGTTGACCCAAAAATTGAGCTTGGTTCTATGATTGGGTTTCTACCTAGCGTTTGCCATGGTGTTGAAATAATAGATCCGGTCGTTGCCACCCATCCTGATTTACCTGAATTTATTGCTGGTAGATGGTATGTTGCTATAGCAATGGTAGATCGAAGTGATGTAACTAAGCGCGAGGTTACAACCAACATGCCGGGTTTTCCAACTTTGCGTGAACAGTTAGCGACACATAAAAATAGAAGGATTCATATATGACACAGGTTAAGCCAGAAGCAAATTATGTTCAAGGTTTAGGGGGCGACTTCATTGGCAAGAGCAATATGTTTCGTCTGATTCGTGAATTTGTTCGTTATTCCAATATCCAAAATGGTTATTATATGGAATTTGGAATTATGAATGGTGATACGTCAATTGCTGCTTATAGAAATCTTCGGGGTTATGTTGAGCACATTTATGGCTTTGATACTTTTACAGGTCATCCAGAGCAAAAAGATGAGGATAAGATACATCCCGAATTTGCCCCTTATTTTTATAAAGGAAATTATTCAGCAGTTAGTAAGGAATTTTGTGGCACTAACATCTCAGCTGCTACGATGTTACACAAAAATCATATTCATCTGTATGAGGGACTATTTTCTGAAACATTGAAAAAGTTCGATACAAAAGAATTAGAAGATAAAGGTTTTCCTATTTGCGTGATGGTAGATTGCGATCTTTACTCTTCAGCCAAAGATGTTTTTGCTTTTCTTACAAATATTTTAAAAACAGGAAGTTGGTTATTGATAGACGATTATTGGTGTTATAGAGGTGATCCAAAACTCGGCGTTCGACGTGCTTTTGATGAGTGGGTTGAAAATAATCCTAAAATTGGTGTTTCCTTTTATTGCAACTTCAATGCATATAGCCGTGCGTATGTTTGCTATGAAAAATAATTCGGATACATAAGAACGAATTCTATTTAAAAACTAAAAAGGCTGGGCGTGAAAAAAAATAGAATTGCCAGTTTTGATGGTTTACGCGGTATTGCTGTATTGTGCGTTGTTTTTCATCATTGTTTTGCCATGTTACCCGGCCTTGATTCACACTATCCTGGGCAATTATTTAAATACGGCTGGCTTGGTGTCGATTTATTTTTTATTATCAGCGGGTTTGTTATTTCTTTTACGTTGTATAAATACAATGACGTGAAAAAATTCGCCATCGCACGATTTGCAAGATTATACCCAGCCTACTGGGCTGCTATTATTTTCTCCGCTTTTTTAGTGTTCATTGCCGGAGACCATCTGAATCTGGTTGAATATGCGGCTAATTTTTTAATGTTCCAAGATTTGTTACACTTTCAAAATGTCAGCGGCGTATTTTGGACCTTATCTTTTGAATTAACTTTTTATGTTTTTGCTGCATGCATTTTTTATTTTGGTCAATTTTCTAAACATAAAATCTTCGTGGCATGGTTGGTATTCTCTTTTGCATGGGACATGATATATTTTTTAGGTTATGTACCACCGCATTCTATGATGACTAAAATAGGTTATCTATTTATTCTGGCTTATACACCACTATTTATATTCGGCATTTATTTACATAGGGCTTTTAGTCAAGGTTGGTCAAAGTCTATTGTGTATATGCTGCTGTTTTCTGCACTTATTTTTACTGCTTTTTTGCCTGGAGTGATAGGCAATATAAATCAGATCAACCCCCTTTTAAACGTCAGTATTTACAGATCTTTTGTTATTTTATTATTTTTACTGTGTGCCTATGCCACTTACTTTCCTGACAACACCTATTTATCATCAAAATTCCTAACCTTTTGCGGAAAAATATCGTACTCTTGGTATTTGACACATTTAATGATTGCGGGATTTACATTTTAATTATTGTCACGATTTATTTGGGCTGCACCTTATGCCAGCATTCTAATCAGTTTCTTTATCGCTATACTATTCAATAAATATATTGAAAATCCATCGCATAACTTTGTGTTACGATATTTCAAAATACTGCGGCATCAAAAAAATATTCCCAATATTGTTGACACAGTTAGTCGATCACCCGGTCACTAGCGCTTCCACTCATTTTGCCAAGATTTTTTCTAACATTAAAAATAAAATGGGTTAATCGTAATTCCACAAAAAAATATACACAATAACCCAAAAAAATTGAAAAAAGCGTGCATAAAACCATATAAACAACATCAAATCGTTGTGGCGCGTGCATATACGTCAATGCTTTGTAAAAAAGTAAATAGGCAAACACTTGAAATAAATAAATGCTATAGGATGCATCACCCAGTTTTCTTAAAAGTGCATTTTTATACTGTGGCAAATTAACCAATCCAAAAACAAGCAATGCCGCCGGCATTCCCCATAATATAACGCGATTAATTTGTTCTAATTGAAAAATAGCGCTTGCTAATAGCAGTATTACACCTAATAGAAATACACAAAATGTTACTCTAACGCTGGGTTCTTTATAAAGCGATATCACAGCGACTATCATGCCAAATAAAAACTCCAGCATGAGGCTGGCTTGTCTGGTAATAACCAGTGTAATAATTAATAGTGCGGTAGCAATAAAAGAAAACCGCATTTTAGGTATTATCAAAGCAGCTGCAAACAGCAGATAAAAGACCATTTCAAATTCAAGCGTCCAAGCATCAAATAACATTGGTCGTTGTTTTTCCAGAAATTGGCTTGTTAAAAACAAGGAATTTAAGGCCCAATTAATTGAAAAATGGGTTTGCAAAAATGCGTTAGGCATAAAAATATGCATGCCAATAACAGCGGCGGTTAAAACCCAATATAAAGGCAATATTCGTATAAACCGATTAACAATAAATTTTGTTGGCGAATATTTTTTATAATACTGCACATATACCATGATAAAACCGGAAATAACAAAAAAAATATCCACACCACATTTTCCCCAGTTTTGAATAGGAGATGATGTATCAAAGGTGCTGAAATGATATACATTGGCAACCGCAAGAACATGCAAAATAACCACATGAATCGCGGCAAAGGCGCGTAGCATTTGTATATTGGTTAATTTTTTTTTGTTGTGCTTGTAACATATCATTATTCTGTTAATTTATTGTAAACTGCCATGATATTTTCAATATATCTGGCCTGTGAATATTGCTGCTCACATTGATAAGCCGCTTCTCCCATTTCTTTCGCTAAGTCACGATTCTCATAGAGCATGGTAATACTTTCTTTAATTGCATTACTATCTCGAATCGGCAAAACAAAACCTTCTTTTTTATCTGTAATTAAATCTGTCATACCGACATTTTTTGTCACAATAATCGGTTTTCCAGCCGCCATGCCTTCCATTGCAGCCATACCAAAACCTTCATCCACAGATGGCAAACAAAATACGTCACATTGCTGATATAAATGAATTAAATCAGGTGTTGATAAATGATAATTGATGGATTTAATGGTTTTGTGATCAATTAAATGTGCCCACTCTTGTGGAACAGTGGTACGGAGAATAAGTTGCGTGTTTGGTAAATTTAATTCATGCCATGCTTTTAATAAATAATAAAACCCCTTGCGATAAAAATTAAATCCCACTGCTAACACAGTAAATGGATTTTCATTATTATTTTCAGCAGAACGCGTGACATTCTTTTCTTTCATTAGGGGCACAAGGTTTAATTTTTTTTCGCTAAATCCTTTATCAATAAAACTTTTAT
Source organism: Gammaproteobacteria bacterium RIFCSPHIGHO2_12_FULL_38_11 (assembly GCA_001801515.1). Next base: position 1,868 of record MGXX01000059.1, on the reverse strand, counting down.
AACTATAAGTTGAGGGAACAATAATCGCATCAGCTTCTGCGTATTCTAAAAGCATTTTTTCTCGTAATTTATGCTGGCTTGAATATTGCTTTATTTTTCCCGTTAATCGTTCTACTTCTTCATCTAATAACGCCAATTGAAAATCAATATGCGGGCATGCCCTGTCAACAATGGTTTTTATGCCTCGTTTTTTTGCAACGCGAAGTGTTTCCAAGCAAAATCCGCTATTTCCCTGAACAATAGTGGAATTAGTGCGATCAAAACGTAACATCATTACAGCATAAGCATCAAATAAAGCAGAATTTACTTTTTCAGGCAACATCATAATACCCATTTTTCTTGCTAGAAAAGTAACTGCAGCGAGACTGCGAAATGAGCTGACGTAATTTTTATCGATTTGATAGGGTACTAATTTAAACTGGGGGTAGATCGTATAGAAACGATTTAATACGCCTTGTGCTTGCAAACCCTGCGCTAATCGTAATAAATGATTTGCGGCGTGGGAGGTTAGGGTGACTTTCATAATTGTTTTCTCGCAAGATTCTTCACATCCACTAACATGAGGGGGTGATTAAAAGTATAAAGCAATTCATATTCGCACCCCTAACGTGAACGCTTCCGTTCTTTCATATTAATTACAATCATCTCTTTCCACAATCCATACGTCATCGCCACTGTTTCAAGCGTGTGTGCGTAATATAGCGGCAACCAATCTTTGCGCCCCTTTTTCGAAAAAGGCGTCAATTTCCAGCAAAAATACAATGGCTGAATAAATGTGAATGTTTTAAGTGCATTAAATCCGGTCTTTATGAAATTCCATCCTGCAATTTTCCACATTGACCAATGATCAATATAGCGACGATATTGTGAACAAGCTCTTCCACGAGATGTGCGAATAGTCCAATATTCTTTAAAAGAAGCGGGTGCAATATGCGTCACAACAATATCATATGCAAAGTGTTTTTTGCCGCCCGCTTTTACTAAATTATCTGCAAAGTAGCCATCTTCTCCCGCATACATGGCAACAGGAAAACCAGCTGGAAATAATCCTGCTTTAAATGCCAGTTTGCGGCGACAACTAAAACCTTCTGTCCACAATAAACGACCATCTTTTGGGTTTTTGTCTTCTTCAAGCAAACTCACACAGCCAACGTAACGTGCAAATAATCGATCATCATTTAGCACTTTTGACTTTACACTTAATAAATCAAACCCTGAATCATAATATTTTTTGATATTATTTAAAAAATGCTTAGGTAACTGTACATCGGCATTTAAAATAACAATCACATCACCTGTCGCCAACGCAATGCCTTTATTTCGCGCTTCGCAACGGCCACCACCACCTGGTTTAACAAGCTGAATGCCACGGTCTTGATAACAGAGAATAATCTCAGGCGTTGAATCGGTAGAGTCATCCACCATAAACACTTCGTAGTCTGGATAATCGAGGGACACGAGCGATTCCAGCGTTTCCGTTATGTCATTTTCTTCGTTGTACGTTGGGACAATGATGCTGAATTTCACAAAGCACCTCGCGCTGAATTATTCTCATCGGTTACCCGCGCACAGCCTTCCGGCAACGCTTCTGTGCTATTTAAAATAGAAAGCCCTATATCTAATGACGTAAAATTGGGGTTTCCAACATAAAACAATAATGTTGAAATATCCGGACAGCGCCGATGATGGTCATGCGCTCTTTCGGGTAAAAAAACAGGTTTAAATTTTTTTCCAGCTATTTCGTGTATCTTTTTCGCTAAATTTAAAATAGAAATTTCTTCTGGATTGCCTAAATTAATAAACCCCGTTGCATTTTGCATTTCTAAATGTAAGATCAACCGTACGGCATCTAAAATAAAACAAAAACT
>MGXX01000058.1 GCA_001801515.1 Gammaproteobacteria bacterium RIFCSPHIGHO2_12_FULL_38_11 | reverse complement strand
TGCACAGTTCAATAACATGACCTTTCGAGCTACCAATGGTGCGAATCATGTCGCAGAACGTTACCGTCCCCGCGAAGCTATCAGCAATAATGCGTATGTTTGGAGAAGATTTCCATTGATCTATCCAAGGTAATTCTGAAAACAACTCAACTGCATCTTGTGCTGTAACGAAACGATATAAACAAGACAGTGTTCTGCCTACGAGTAATCCATAGGCAACACCTAACTTTATATAAATAATTAATTTGGTTTGATGCTGTGGTGTGGGTATTGACTCTGATTTGATATTAACGGCAACTGCCCCAACATCAAGAGATTGCATCGACAAGGTTGAGCTATGGCGCGAAAGTTCAGGTTCTCTCTGTGCAGCCTTTTTTTCTGCTTTCGGTTGTAACTTATGAATAATTTCATAAACTTCATGGGGAACAGAGAATGCCCTAGATGTGAGCAAGCCCGTTTCATCTCCGTTGATAGCTTGTGAAAAATTACCGGCTAGCATCACACCCTGTATTTGAGTTATTGTTGAACATAATTAAGCACAAGATACAGGAAGAAACCTTGTTTGAAAACCGATTTTTAAAGTTTTTCAGTAATTAAGCCCCCGTTAATCTACCTTAAGTTTTTGTTAATTAAAGAGGATAGTGTTGCCACAACGGTAATGTCCGTTTCAAATTTTTAAAAAACTTCCATACACCCACATTCGACTCTTTTCGGCCAAACGGATCCATGACGACAAGGGGAAATCCAATACCCACACCAAACAAGCCGGGTGCGATAATGCCATTTGAGACGTCATAATGGGCAAGAGAAACCCCGTGAGTGGGAATATGACGCGGCTTAAAACCCACTGTGTAAATCGCTTTGTTACAGTGCGGCAACTGCGCATCGATATGTTCAGCGATCGACAGATAACGCGACACTTGCGACAAACACTGTTTGGAAATATTTTCCCGCACCCAGGCAGCTGTTTCACCTTTTAATCCCGTATCATCATACAAAATCCAATCATCTAGCAATACTGCATAACACAGTGGTGACAAATAAAAATTCACAATTTTTTGCACACCTGCTTCAACTAGATTACGTATTGAAATCATCGCAGAATGCGAACTACCAAACACAGCAACCACATCGTTTTTATTAACTGTTTTTTTTAATTCACTGGGTGTTAATGCTGTCACCAAATCAATTTTTTGCACCCCCGGGTAATCTAATGATTTCGGTTCTGCTCCCGTTGCCAATATCACTTTTTTCGCGAAAAATTGCTTAGTTTCTGTTTCTAACTGCCATGCACCCTTTTCAATTGATAATGATTTCACAAGCGTTTTTTGAATTATTACTTTTTGACATAATTGATCACTCACCCACTGCAAAGGTTGTGCTGCTACTTTTAATGTTGTATAGCCATCTGGATCTTTTTCATCCAATTCAAATTGCGGTGATTTTTTTGCATAATCAAAACTGCTAATAGACTGTAGCTGCTTTTGAAATAACGCAACACGCGTATTACTATTTACCTCACGCCATAAGCGCCCGAAATCACCCACTTGAAAATGCGGATCACACCATAAAATTTCTTTAGGTGAAACGCCTGCATCTAATAATAATCCGACAGCCGTAATGCCAGCGGGTCCCGCACCGATGACTGCCCATTGAACTGTTTTCATGTTACTATTCCCGCAGTTATTTATTGCCATGATAGGTCATTGCCATGATAAATTCATCCGTTTTTTTAATCGGCCAAGGTTTTGATGTTCACGCATTAAAACCGCTTAATCATGACCATTTTATAGTGCTCTGTGGCATTAAAATTCCATGTCGATATGAATTGATTGCGCATTCTGATGGCGATGTCGCATTGCATGCATTGGTTGATGCATTATTAGGGGCTATCGGTGCTGGTGATATTGGTGAGCATTTTCCACCCACTGATTCTCGCTGGGAAAATGCCGATTCATCAAAATTTGTTTTACACGCCTTGCAATTGTATTCCAAAAAAAAAGCGATTTTAGTGAATGTTGATATAACCGTGATTTGTGAAACACCTAAAATATTTACTTTTAAATCTGTGATGCGTGATAATTTAATACAATTATTACAGTGCAATCGCGTCAATATAAAAGCCACCACAACTGAGAAATTAGGTTTTTTAGGGCGTTCTGAAGGGATTGCAGCGATGGTGAGCGTGAGTGTACAAATGCCTGCAATGATATGAAACTATTTATGAAAGTCACAGCCCCTGCAAAATTAAATTTATTCTTACATATTACAGGACGTCGCAATGACGGTTATCATTTATTAGAAAGCGTATTTGTTTTCACTGAATTTGGTGATTTCATCAGCATATTTGAATCAGACTCCCTATCATTCACTATCGATGGTCAATTTCAATCACGATTATCTGATGCGTTAATCGAAAATAATATAGCGTATCGTGCCGCCCTACTGCTTCAAAAAAAATATCACATAGCGTCCGGTGCTTCTATTTATTTAACTAAGAATATTCCTGTCGGCGCTGGATTAGGCGGCGGTTCTACCGATGCAGCAGCTGTTTTAAAAGGATTAAATCAATTTTGGAATTTAAATATTGATAAGAAGACATTGATGGAATTGGGATTGACATTGGGTGCCGATGTGCCCGCTTGTATTTCGGCCCAATCTGCTTTTGTTTCTGGCATTGGTGAAAATATTAATGCAATTGATCTGTCTTTTATGCCTAAATTTATATTACTTGTGAATCCTTGCCAGTCTTTATCAACCTCTGCCATATTTCAGCAATATAAAAAAGAAAATAAATCTTTTACAGCGCCTTTAAACGATGAAATTGATTTTTCTACTATTCTAAAAAGCCACAACGATTTAGAATCGGCGGCAATAAAATCAATACCCGATACTCAAACACTTTTAACTATTTTAAAGCAACAAAAACACTGTGCATTCGCGCGCATGAGTGGCAGTGGCCCTACTTGCTTTGCTTTATTTCATGATATGAATTCAGCAAAATTGGCTGAGCAAGTCATTCAAAAGCAATTGCCTACTTACTGGATTCAATTAACAAAATTATGTATCACATGAAAGAAACAGAAGTATATAAATTTAGGGACATGTACGAAATAACTATATCGCCCAAATCACCATTACTTCTTATTCTTAAAATGATGGCACGGTAAGTTCCTGTTGTAATTCCAAGCTTTCTTTTGCGACCTGAATACTATCTTGAATAAAACGCTCATTATATTTAAGTACTTTTTCTAAATAATATCTTTGTGGTTTTACGATAGGATTTAATGCATTGTACGCTTCTGTTATTGCGTTATTTAACGAACTAACAACAAATTCAGATGATTGTTGTTGTAGCCATTGACGCACAGCTAAGACTTCTTTATATGCATTTTTTGGATCAATTTTACTTTTTAATGTTTCCATAATTGCATCGATAACATTTTTTTTCAGCGTTTTATCAATATCTGATGCGTCTGAAACAAATCTGTCGCTAAATACAGTCTTATCAAATAAAAAATTCATAATGTCATTAGGATTATCGGTTTTCAATGTATCTTCCCAGCCTAAGCGTGTTTCATTTTTTCTTGGATCGTGAAAACCATTGCGACGTGGATAACGAAAACCAGTAACATCAATATTGATAATGTGCTGAATATCGTTATTTAAAGCAATCAACATATTATCTGGACCTAAATCAGCGCTTTCACCCATGATATGGCGAATTAATATTGCTGAGCATAAGCCTTGTATATTTAAAATTTTATTGGACAGATCCTGCTGACATTGTCTTATCCAAGCTTCTGTGTTTTCAAAATTATCACGTTTGTTTGTGCGAAAAGGTTCTAATAAAAATTTATCAAAAGGTTCTGCGGTTGTATTAAAACGGGAAGCCATATAAGTCGCTTTGCTACCATTTGACTCTAACAACAAACGATGGTCGTCTAACATTGCAGATGGTGTTGAACGCTTTTGAAAATCATTATTGAAAAATTGACCGCAAGCGCCATTCACTAAATCTGCAAATGCAGCAAGGCCAATGACATCGCGCAATATTTCATTTTGGGTCACAATGTAATGATAAATATTGTAAATTTCATTGGTATTTAAGGTATTTTCGTTTAATTTTTCAAGTATCGCTTTTCCGGCGACAGTTTCTTTAAATTGATTTAGGGTTGTTAATATTTCACTCGTGAGTAATTCTGTTATTTCTTTTTGCGTAATATTTTCATATGTTTTCCCATGCTTCTGTCCTAATTTATCAGCGAGTTGTTGACGATCTGCAGTTTCGTCTCCGACAATTCGTGTAAAGTTACCCACGATAAAGCTCAGATATAGGCGTTCTTTATCTGGTCTTTTTTCTACAAACTTTTTCAATGCTTGACCAAGCAAACTCAAGGTCACGCCAGTTTTTACAATGTATCCTCCATCGTTCATAAGAACGATGTGTCCTACATCGCTACCACCCGGTTTTTCGCCAACGTATGGCAGGGTTTGATCGCTTTCTGGAGCGCCTTTATAGCCAACACTACGCTCAATTTTTTCTATGACGTCGTAAAAATTTAAAATTTCTTTTTTTTGATTGTTTGAGATAAAGAAAGCGGATGAAGTTGATCTACTCATTTAAAAGTCCTCTTTAAGATAATTTTAAAATTAACCTGTTTGAAACCGCATACAACAATTCGGTTTGAATATTACCATAAAAATAATCTGAGTTAATGTACAGTCCAAATTAAAATTAAAATATTTTTTATGTACTATTTATTTTTTTATATTACAATGATGGCCATAAGTTATCGTGCAAAAACAGCTGAATTGTACATGTTTCAAAGAGGTAAATATAATGAGAAAACCAATTATTTCAGAAGATGAAAAGAAAACTAAGCTTGAGCACAAGCGTTTCCATTCCGCAGAAGAAATAACAACTTTGGCTAGACGGTATCTTAGCGATCGTGAACCTGGGTTTTATTTGTTACGCACTCGTCCTCGACAGTGGGCACAGATTACTGCAGACAAAAAATTGCTTGTTGGAAAAGAAGCGGTGCCATCAATCAATGGCAGCTTCAACGTTACCGTTGTTGATGTAGAGGATACACTAGAGGTCGGACGCGATCGCTTCTATCAACAAACCCTTTTTGTCTCTGCAGGAAAAGTATTCAATGCAGCTGCTTATGTTTGCTTTAAAGATCCTCAAGGTGAAGATCATATTCTTTTCATCAACGATAAACGAAATTGGAATGTTCCGATTGGTCGGGTTGATGGCGATGAGTTAACTAAGGAAGAAAACCAAGCTTTTTTAAACGTTGTACAGGGCGTTGATTCTGAAAAAGCGCATTGTGTTTTGGCAGCATTTCGAGAATTGCATGAAGAAACAGGCGTTGATCTCAGCCAGTTTATTGCTAAGGAACGTGTCAAAATAATAGTTCATTCCTCTGATGATATTGACCCATTAAGTAAAGAAACTAATTGCGCAACTACAGTGACCATGCAAATCATAATAAATCTGAGCACGCTAACTTTTATAGAAATTCAAGCGCTTCAAAAACAATTCCGTCCGCAACTCAGCGAAGGTATTAAAAAAATTCAAATGATACCCGTCAAACAGATTGAAGAAGAAAACAGCACTCAAAAATTCTTTTGGCAATCGTTAGGTAAAGTAGAAAAACAGCCTATTTTTAGTCATGTAGGAAGATTTATCACAACGTTGCGCATGCAAAAACGTGCACCTTTCGATCGCTTAGTTGAATCTAAAATAAGTAAAAAAGAAAAAGAAGAGCCGGCTTCCTGGTACGTCATGGTCTCTGATCAAGCAATACCTGCGGACGCAACAATCTATAGACCTATTTTTTGCTTTAATGAGCAACGTAGCTCAGAAGATTTGCAAAAAGATATAACGCTTTGTCAGCAGATGACTGGCATCGAGACATTTAATTTTTCTTCAGAGCGTCTTGCGCTGCATGAAACCATATTAGCGCTCTCACTATATTATAAATGGTCTGATGAAAAGGAATTTGAAAACACTACTCGTCGTATATATGAAGAGAGGGTTAAACCTTTCATAACAGAACAGCGCTCTGAATTTGCCGCAATTGCGCAGAAGAAAGCAGAGGAAGTAGTGCAATTAATGCAACATGAAATCATCTCTGATAAGCCGAATGATATCGAAAAATATATTTTGCTTGCTCGAAAATCTTTTATTGGTATTTTAGAATCAAACCGTCTGCGTTACGAAAAATTAAATAATAAAATTGATCATTATAATGCATCCGAACCAGGCGCAGTAAGACCTACCCCTGCTGAAAGGCAGGATCGTGATCGTTTAGCCAAACTCATTCCCGAAGCAAGAAAAAATAAAGATTTTATTATTAAGCAGGCAGTCACCACACAAATAGTGCAACAACATATCACTCAGCTACTCAGAATGATGCTTTTCGAACAACAGGCAAAACAACCTATGCCGTTGCTGCGTGATGATGTGTTAGCTAAAGATTATGCGCTTAAGCCAAAAACATTTTATACGAATGCCGAAAGGCGATCAGTGCTTGTTGTTGGCGGCCCTGCTTCTGGTAAAAGCAGGGTAACAGATCAACAGCTCAAAAGATTTGATGGGGATTTGTTAGTGCTTGATCCTGATTTATACAAAAAATTATTATTACCCCTGGGCGAAGACCCTGAAGAAATTAAAAAGCATGGATCACGTACTCATCGAGAAAGCTCTATTATATTTGATAGTTTGATTGATTATTGGGGTAAGCTAGCCGAAAACGGATCCGCGCCACACACCTTAATTGACGTTGCATTTGCCGGATCTTGGATTCGTGGCAAGCTTAGTGTAGGCACTCAGATTGAGGTGCATTCTCCGCTACTAGCAGTCTTGGAAGCACTAAAACGATCCTTCGACCGAGGAGTCAAAACAGGTCGTTATATGCCGACCTCTCAGCTCATCCAATATCATAAATATCAGGTTTCAACTAATTTAGAAGCGATGCGCGCAGGTTGTGATTTTACATTTTATGATACAAGTGTAGATTTTGATAAGCCCATGCCCGTGATTGCTCAATTTTCTGGCGTAACCCAAAAGCCTGATGTTTATAATATCTCAGCGATGCTTGAATATTTCCAAAAAGCAGATCTTCGCCTGACTGCTATTAATGAATCCACTTTATGGGGGCATACTCCAAAATCTACAGCACGATTTATTTTAAATTATACTGACCATATGACAATTCAATTTTATGATGGCCAACAAATAATCGCTTGTTTGCAAAAAGAGCTGGATGGAAACTATGCTTTACAGATCATGGATTGGCAGCGGCTTCAGCGGCAATTGAATGCAGATAATCACGTGGATTTCTTTTTACAGGGATTGATTGAGAACAGCGTAAAATTAAATCATCAATCACCAGAATTAACTGTATTGGTAGAAGCGATAGAAGAAAGACTACGAAATCCAAAATCAGAAACTAACGATCTCATATCTACGCATGCCGTAGGATTTGATGAAAAAAAATGCCTTGATACAGCTTGCAAACTTGTTGAGCAAGGTGTTGACTACGTGAGAAACACGCATGGTTTGTGGGTATATACACCTCCTATCTCTACTGAAGAATTTCGTGAACAATTCCCAAATGGCATAAAAATGATAAAAACAACAGAACGTGGAGAAAAAAAACAGAATATCTATGAACCAGGAGAACAACTCACTTTTGATATTCGTGAATTTTCAACAAAAGAAAAATGTGAAGAGGCGATTTGCTTGTTACGTGAAAAAGGTGTGATAGAAAGCCAGCATATTGTTTTGACTAGTCATGTCAATGCTAACTATGTGTGTTCAGAACCCATTATGTCGACTCCAGAAGTGCTTCGGTGGTACAGCGCTCTTCCTAAAAAAGTAAGGGCGTTTATGGTTGATGATCCAGATAGCGTGCAGATCGTTAGTGCAAAAGGAAATGTAGAGAAACCTAGATTAGATGGATGGATTAAATGTTCTGAAGAACATATCGATGCATTAACGTTAGCGGTACAAGAATACCGAGAGAAACCCGATAATGCAGAGCACAAAAATGCTGTGCTAAAAATAGCATTTGCTAATATATATAGTTCTGGGCCTTTTAACATAGAAGATGGATATGATTTTTATGTATCGCAAACTGAGCTTAGAGCGGTATTAGAAAAATTAATTCAAAACCCCTCTTTTTATATAAACAAACATAATGGTGAAAAATTTATAGGTATTAACTTAGTCGCTCCCCTAGCTTTAAGAAAACAAGAAAGAGTAAATGCTGGATGTTATCTTCTACTTCCAACAAATGATTGTGATGTTCTTACAAGAGCATTAGCGATGAGTATTGATCTGGATAAAATCCCCACGCTTTTTACGGTAACCGAAGATGATATGCGTCGCACTTATTGCGTTTTTCAACAATATAGCCATGCATCTGCTATTGGAAAAATAGGGTTATTACCTGCGCCGCCGCCTAATGTTCATTCTCAAGCCGCAACGACTGCCGAGCTTATGCCAAATCTCGTTGGAATTTGAATGAATAAAAAGTAAAAAATAGCTTGGAGTCGGTTATTGTTGCATTAAAAATAAGCAGTTAATGTTCCTCGTGGAACATTTGAGAGATATAGCAATCGAAATTGAATTTTTTAGACCAATACCATACAATACACACTAAAATTGTGTATAATTAAAAAACACAGGGAATTTATGAGCAAGACGCACAGCAGCCGCGATGTGATTCAGATGCTAAAAGCAAACGGATGGTTTGAAGTCAGGGTAACAGGTAGTCATCACCACTTCAAACACCAAACAAAGCCCGGCATTGTGACTGTTCCACATCCTAAAAAAGAGCTGGGTAAAGGGTTGTACAACAGTATCTTAAAGCAAGCGAAATTAAAGAGGTAAAATATGTTAATTGAATATGTTGCTCTTGCTGAAAAAGTAAGTGATGGATATACCGTGTTTGTTCCAGATTTTCCTGGTTTTGGATCAGAAGGCAACACACTTGATGCAGTTCGCAAAAACGCACGTGAAGGATTGATTCCACATATTGAGTTAATGTTGGAAGAGAGACTCCCTATTCCACATGCAACATCACTTGATAACATTATGAAATTAGAAGAATCTAAAGGCTGCATCCCTCTCTTTATCTCAGTTGTTGCACCAGCCGGCAAAGCGCAACGGATTAATATCACCATGGATACAGCTCTACTCAATGCGGTTGATGATGCTGCTCATCACCAACATAAAAGTCGTTCGGCTTTAATTGCAGAGGCAACTCAGCGGTTATTGGGCGAAATTTAAAACTAGATCTATGTGATCATTCAGATTTAATCAATACGGAGATTATTAAAATTTGATGTAAAATCATTAAGATAGATGTGACAATGCTTATAGCGTATTTGCAATGTCGCGATAGCCACTTAAAACGCGCACAATTTCGATTGGTTTACTCAGTTTGTAGATTATCAAGTAATGCCATTTGAATGTCCAGAACCGAACGGCGTGTTTTGTAAGATCTTCACGCGAATGCCCAAGCATCGGGTTATCGGCTAATTTTTCAAATGAATCATACAATGCATCTACAAAATCATGCGCTGCTTTTGGGTTTTCTTTTGCAAGATAGGTGATTGCCTCATCAATATCTTGCTCCGCGATGGGCGATATAAAGTAAGATGCGCTCATTATTTTCCTTTAGCGATCAAATCAATTTTTGCTTTCATTTTTTGACGGCTGACCTTGCCTTCAATTTTTTGGCCAACTTGTAATTGCCTCATGCCAATTCCAATTGCGTCATTCAGTTCAGCGATACGCTTTTGCTGTAAATCTTCATAGCTGTGCATGATGCGTAATGATTCTCTTACTACTTCACTGGCAGAGGTATACATACCGCCATTCACCTTGTCGTGAACATATTTTTCAAGTTCGGGCGTTAGTGAAACATTCATAGGCACCTCGAAAAGTCATTAATCTCGTATGTCAAACTATAGCATAAAATAGCAATCTTTGACATTAAACAAAAAATATTTTTGTTCAAATTTCACGATACCCTTGATAATACGTGGAACATTTGAGAGATATAGTAATCGGAAATGATCAAAAATACCCTGTCAAAAATACCCTTGATAACTCCTGTCGAACAATTTATAATCAAAAATACGTGTAAAAATTATTATTTTTCAATGCATTATAAAAAATCATTATTTCATGGCCGGTCATTATGTAATTACTTGTCCGGAGGTCCGGACACGATATAAGCGAGCAACGCTAGTCGATAACTCTCTAAATTATGCACTGTCCGGAGGTCCGGACAGTTTCTGAAAGATTGCGCGCAATTACTCTCATTGCCATTAACTTAAAAAATTATATTGTAGGCTAGTGAATTATTAAAAAAGCCTCTACGTTAGCGGGTGAAAAAAATCTTACGGAATTCTTCGCCACCCAGTATAAGGCGTGCAGGCTTCCGTATTTATTTACTAATGCAAAAAAATTAGCTTATCACGCTTTATTAATGAAAATAACAATGAATCTGCAAACATCAATCCGAACGAGCATTTAATTTAATGAAAAATAATGGTGTTAGCGATTAGAATATCACACCATCACCTTCCTCTTATATCACTTTGAAATTTAAAGCAGACAAATTATCCGGACCTCCGGACACAATAAATCAAAATGGATTGGTCGGTCAATATGTAACTTTAAATATCGTCCGGAGGTCCGGATAAATATATTTAAATAAAGCTTCGGGCAACAACAGTGCCTGGGAACATGAATTGGTAGCAAAAAACCCGGCGAGAATTTCTCGCGTACTAGCAACGTGATTTCAGCATTTATTCTCCACTGCAAAAAAATAAAACATCATGCATTGCATGCAGATTAAAATTGCCTTAATTTGAGACGAATGTTCTGAGACTTTGGACTAAGAAACATATTCCTTATCCGGACCTCCGGACAAAAAAACCTAGCTATTCGGTTGTAACATAATATTGCGAATAAGGCTGATGTTCCCGTCTCTTTTGAAGCGCGTAGAAACAAAAGATGTTTCGGGACCGCGCCATGGATGGCGCATTTTTCGCGCGTAAAAAGAAATGGACATTAGCCTTCGCAATATTGGAATGTTACAACCGGATAGGCATAAAAAAACCCTGTGGATATGTGCATAAAAATTTAAAAATCATTACATTCTGATCGACCCTATTATTACATTCTGACCGACCAAATATTACATTCTGACCGGCAAAGCACTACATTCTGACCGACCATATATAACTAGTATAACTAACTAACTGTAATTAACTATCCTGTGAATATGTGGACGCAAGCATGCGCCCACATATTCACAGGATAATTATTTGCAAATATTTATAAATTTTGTTATTTTAAGTTTAATCAAACGGAATTGGCAAAAGGAAGTACTGATGTCTGCAAATAGTATACTACAAGAACTTTATGCTAAAGGTTCACGATCTCTTGAAATTCTTCGAAAAAGTGCTGTTACACCACATGATGTTAAAATATTAAAACAATGGGGTATTTCTGATGCTGCTGCCATGATTGGTAGAACACCACAAACATTACGTAATCTTGAAGAATCCGGAAAAATCAAAGCACCTCAAAAAATTCAAAATGGAAAGCGTATTGAACGCGTTTACAGTTTAAAAGAAATTAATGAAATTAGAGAACTTTTTAAGCTGCGCCCATCAAAACCCGCAAATACAAATCCTACTATGATTGGCATTGTTAATTTTAAAGGGGGGGTGGGAAAATCGTTTACCTCATTAACCTTATCGCAATCACTCGCACTTAAAGGTTACAAAGTATTATTGATCGATGGCGATAGTCAAGGAACCTCCACTCATCAAGGCGGCGGGTTAATTCCCGATTTACATGTGAAATCAGATCAAACATTATTGAATGTATTGATCGGTGAATCAGATGAAATAGCCAATTGCATTATCAAAACCCATTGGGATGGATTAGATCTAATTCCGGCAAACCTAACGCTTTACAATGCGGAAATGATTATTCCCAATCAAATTTATCAACACCGACAAAAAACAGGTGAAGTGTTGCCATTTTACACGCGTCTTAAAAACAGTGTGGATAAAGTTGCCTCTAATTATGATGTGATCATTATTGATACCCCGCCTTCATTGGGATTTATTACTTTAAATGTTTTGTTTTCCGTTAATGGATTAATGATTCCCTTGTTGCCTTCTGAAGTAGATTATTGCAGTACCATTCAATTTTTAAATATGGCGCAAGAATCTTTAAATCGTTTACCACCAATTGATTATCAATTTGTTCGCTTGTTAATTAGTCGACATAAACCATCATCAATGCAAGCAAAAACAATGGAAGGCGCAATTCGTCAAGTATTTGGTTCATCAGTTATGACAAATTATATGATTGAAACTGAAGCGGTATCAAAAGCCTCCGCAGATATGAAAACAATTTATGAAGTGGAACCGCACCCGAATGATAAGAAAACATTTAAACGCGCAACAGATCATGCAAATCAAGTGACAGAAGAATTAGAATTATTGTTAAAGATGGTTTGGAACTCAGCTGAAAAAATAAGTAAAACAGTAACGGATTACAGTGAGGTTAGCTAATGTCTCGAAAAAAACCACAATCAGCGATGGCAGCGTTGTTAGATTTCACCGAAGTACCTGTCTTAGCAGAAACACGGATATCATCGGATGCAAATTTATGGGATAAAGAGGCAGTTGAAACAACAAAAGCCAATATTATGAATTCCTATACAAAAGCGTTTGTCGAACAAAATACCTTTAGCACTGAAAAAGTAAGTAGTAACGATCAGTTAATTACAGTTAATCCCGATGATTGCGTATTGTGGGCGTTTTCAGACAGGCCTTCAGATGAACTGGGCGATATTCATGCCTTGGCTGAATCATTAAAAGTTCATGGTCAACAAGAACCAATTTTAGTACGTGAAAACAGGAAAAATAATCATCATAAATATGAAATTATTTTTGGTAATCGTCGGTGGCGGGCTGCGCAAATAGCAGGAATAAAATTACTTGCTATTTGCAAAGACGTCAGTGATCAGCAAGCATCCTTGTTTCAGAAAGAAGAAAATGAAAATCGCAAAGAATTAAGCGATTATGCCAGAGCAATGAGTTATCGTGCACAAATTGATGGTGGCATTTATAAAAATGAGGCAGAACTCAGTAAATTTCTTTGCATTAGTAAACAGGCATTGAATGATTTGATGGCTTATTTGCGCGTGCCAGAATTATTGCGCGAAGGGATAAGCAATTTTAAAAATTTATCAAAAAAAATGGTAACAAAATTAGCCGCACTTTCAAAAGACAAAGAAATACTCGATGTGTTAATACATTTAGCACCTAAAATTAGCGATCAATCAATCACAACTTCTACTTTAGATAAACACATCCAAAGTTTTTTATTACCGGGTGTTCGAAAACAAAAATTAATTCAGTCATCATTTGAAAAAAGAAATACATCGGGTGAATTAATATTTAAAACAGTATTGCAAAATACGGGAGATGTATCACTTTTAATTCAACGACAACATATTAATGCTGCAGAATTAGAAATATTTCATTCGAAATTTGGCGATTTTTTAAAAATGTATTTGCAACAGGAGCAGTAATCAGTGCACTCAATTGCTATGGAAGCCGTTACTGATCAACCCTTCGCGCTACCTCATATTCCGAATGATAAACGAATTATTCCGAATGATATGATCCGTTCATCCCTTTTTACAATCGCCAATCATAATTGCCCCCGAACCTATTTGAAAAATCAAAAAGTTTGCTCATTTCGTTCGACGGAAATTAAATATACTGGCGAAGAGTTACGACAAGATGATGAAGATGTTTGGTTACAATTAGTTTATATTGCTGCCCTGGCACAAAAAAATGAAATTTCATTTAAACCCTATACTTTTTTGTCTCATATTGGCTGGGCACAACGTACGCAATATCGTGATCGACTAAAAGTATCATTAACACGCATGTCGGCAACCACACTTGAAATCTATAATCACCATTTTGAAAAAGGGATTGGATTTTCATTGGTGCGAAAATTTGAATGGCATAACGATGATAGAAATGAAAAACAATTGAGCCATTGGAAGGTGTGGCTAGAACCTGAGGTAATGAAGCTATTCAGTGAATTGGGAAAAATGTATTCTAAAATTCATTGGGAGCAACGAAAAAAGTTAAAACCTTTGGCAAAATGGTTACATGCTTTTTATTCCTCGCATGCAGAGCCTGAGCCAATACATTTATTAAGATTGATGGCTTTGTCCGGCTCTAAAACAAAAAGCTTAAAACATTTTAAGGAAAATGTGCGCGATGCTTTTTTTGAATTGGTAAAAATTGGATTTCTCAATCCAGATGTGTGTATTGATGAACATTTTTTTGTGACAGTGACACGCGTAAAAGAAGCTTATAAGCAGGTGAATTATGGATGAAGTGCCATTAAGAACATCCATTGCGATGGGCCTTGACGCCATTTTTTCGGCGACGGCAAAAACCAATGAGGTCAGGGCTAAAAGTGAGGGTGTCAATTCGATTCTCATTACACACATTAAATCTTCGCCTTTTCAAGCGCGTAAATTATTTTCCGAATCGGCTATTCTAGAATTGGCATCCAGTATTTCACAACATGGATTATTACAACCGATTATTTTGCGAAAAATAAATGAAACACATTATGAATTGCTAGCAGGTGAGCGTCGTTTACGTGCGATGCAGATGCTTCATAAATTAACAATCCCAGCGATTATTTGTTCGGTTGATGATGCTACTGCGATGGCGTTTGGGTTGATTGAAAATATACAGCGTGAAAATTTGAATCCGATTGAGGAAGCGGCTGCTTATGAGCGACTATTAATTGAATTTAAATTATCACACGATGCATTGGCTGAAAAAATAGGAAAATCCCGTTCGCATATGACGAACATGCTGCGTTTAAATCGCTTACCTGTTAACGTTAAAAATTATTTAATTCAAGAAAAAATTTCGATGGGGCATGCCAGAGCGATTTTAGTCTTACCGGAAGATAAACAAACAGGAATTGTTGCGTTCATTATCTCGCGTGGATTGTCTGTGCGACAAACGGAGGAGCTCGTCAAAAATGCGCTTGAAAATAAAGTGTCTCAAAAAATAAATTTTGAAATAACGAATGAATTGAAAAAAGCAATAACGGTCTGGCAGCAGAAATTACGAGACAAATATTCTGCTGATATTAAAATTGCTTTTACAAAGGAGGGCAAGGCGCGTTTGCAGTTGGAAGTGGAATCGGTTGCCGTCTTGTCACAGTTAATCGATAATAACTTATTGAAATTGTAAAAAGTCATAACAGCATTATGTTGCAATCGAACAATGCGGATTTAATTTATTCTGATCAGCAAGCAGCAAAACTTCTTAAAGAAGTATTGTCGACGAGGTGATCTTCCTCCCTATTTTTTTCTGCTGGTTTGAAATGGCAGGAACGTAAAATGCCTGCTACACCGGGTGCATAACCCATAAACGAAAACACAGCTGCAACGCCCACAGTAACCCAATTTAATCCTTCACCTCCCTTGGAAAACATAACAGCAGTTTTTGCTGACACTGGACCCAGCGCACCGGCAGTAGTTGGGATACATAATATTACCGCTAAAAGGATATAGCAGTCAGTTGGGGCTGCATCGGGATGTTTTCCAAATGTACACTCAGCAATACCGCGATGCATCCAATATGCGGTTAAAAATAGTGTACCAATTGCACCAACAGAAGCAAAAAAATATTCAAAAATTGTTCTTGTTAAGCACATCGGAATTGCCAACAAATCAAAAGTAGCGCTAAAGGCTGAAAACATTGAATCAGTTGAAGCAGCGCTATATTCTAATGACAATATAAGCGCAAAAAATAATCTTACCACTTCTGCAGTAGTGTGTCGTCGATCAACTGAGTTTTGAACGCGCTGTATTAACTCAATGGTTCGCGATGGCAGTTGAACTGCGCTATCAACACAATTAACAATACGGAATAAAAATAAAATAAAACCATTTGCAAATGCAATTGGCTCAGATATTCCCAGTGATTCAGCCCCTTCTTTTCCTGCGGTAAAAAAGGCGCTTGCCGATATAATTGCAAAAAATGTTAATATTTTTTCTAATTTATCTTTTGGATATAGTTGCATTATGCCCAATGTAAGATAAAAAAACACACCATAATAAACAGCCGAAAAAATAGCAGACGTTAGTAAAATATTGTCACCCGTATTGGTGTTTAATGCTTGAATTTTCTTTGCGCTATCTGCACCCACTTTTGAAATCGTGAAAAATAATATTGCATTAAAAATAGCAAGCGTAATTTTCATTTTCTTTGATAAAGAATAATTAGAAAAAAAATTAAATTGCGTTGGCTCACTATTGATAGCCAGTGGATTATACATAAAATATCTCTTTTTATCGTGGTAAAAATTAATGCAAATAATAACATATCTTCATCA
Source organism: Gammaproteobacteria bacterium RIFCSPHIGHO2_12_FULL_38_11 (assembly GCA_001801515.1). The sequence goes on along the minus strand of MGXX01000058.1, from coordinate 7,152 downwards.
AAATATGAAATTTTCCCAGTTGACAAAAAAACATATATTTTTAGCAATTTGATTTTATATTAAAAATTGTTTATAATAGCGGGCGTATTGAAATTTTCTATTTTGTATTTCGAATATGTTCGCACTGTTTTTTCTTTAATACATTTTGTTTTTCATGCAGTTAAACAATAAAAATTAGTGATAATAAATATGAATAATACTGCTATGCAAATTTGTAACGAAACAATTCATCCCGGTGAATCGCTATCATTGGCATTACCATTGCCAGAATTATTTACTTGCTCACCTGTGTATATGAATATTAAAATTATTCATGGAAAACAAGCGGGTCCTTGCCTATTATTAACAGCGGCTATGCATGGAGATGCGCTTAATGGAACGGAAATTATTAATCGTCTTTTAAAGTCAGAAGCACTAAAAAACATTAAAGGGACCTTGATTGCAGTTCCGGTGTTAAATGTATATGGTTTTATGAATCGCTCGCGTTATTTACCAGGTGGTATTAATTTAGATTCATGTTTTCCAGGCTCAAGTACGGGAACTCATGCCGCACGTATGGCAGATTTGTTCGTAACTGAAATTTTTAATAAAGCTGATATGTGTATTGATTTCCAGACTGGATTTATCAATTACACAAATCTGCCACAAGTTTTTATTGATTTTCAAGATGAGAAATCAAAAAAACTTGCAGAAATTTTCAATGCGCCTGTTATTTCAAATATCTCTTATGAGAAAGGAATGTTGCGAACTGTAGCGCGTAATCAAAAAAAGCCGTTTTTGTTATATGAGGCGGGTGAAGCAATGCGATTTGATGAACATGCCATTCGCACAGGAATAACAGGTGTTTTAAATATCATGCAGCACCTAGAAATGATTGCAGAACACCCTGTTCAGAAAGTCACAGAGCTTAAATCATTTTTTTCTGAAAAAAATTTATGGTTGCGTGCTGCTAAAAGTGGAATAAGTCATACCCAATATCAGCTGGGTCAGCATATACAAAAAGATGAAATTTTATGTGTTATTCAAGATCCATTTGGCAGTGATGCAGATTATGTTGTAAAGAGTCCGGAAGAAGCAGTGATTGTAGGGAAAAATAATTTACCCTTGGTGCATGAAGGCGAAGCATTATTTCAATTGGCCGTTTTTTCTAAAATGCATTATGCAGCAACGCATTTGGAATCATGGGAAGAGAAGCATACCGAGTTAAGTCGCTGTGTAAAAATAACTTACCCTTTTTAGCATCTCATTGTTTCGGCAGATTAAAATGTTCTTCCTTCAAAAATGCTTGAAATACACCTGTATTCCGACGCATTTTTTCAGTCAGAACATTTCAATCTGCCATCACACTGAGCGCTAAAAAGGGTAAGTTATTTTTGCACAGCTCCTAACGGAAAATATATCGTGATTATTTCAGTTATTAAAAAACAAATTTTTTCTTTAAGATTTTTAATTTGGTTTATTGCTGCATTGTTTTTTTTGTATGAGTTTTTTTTAAGAACGTTTGTAGGGAGTGTTGCATCGCAACTGATACCGCAATTGCATCTTACTGCCACTTCCTTTGCTTTAATGGGTTCTGCTTATTATTTAGCATATGGTCTCATGCAAGTGCCCGTTGGCATTCTTGTTGATAAATATGGCGTCAAATATATCATGTTTTTTGCGGTGCTGGTGTGCGTGGGCGCTACTTTTTTATTTTCTCACGCAGATAATTTTATTACTGCAACAACAAGTCGTTTTTTGATGGGCATAGGATCATCTTTTGCGTTTGTCTGTTTGTTGGTAATTGCTGTCACTTGGTTCCCACAAAAATATTTTGGTTTTTTTTCTGGAATGTCGCAATTTGTTGGAACGATGGGTCCCTTATTGGCAGCTGGACCTTTAATTATGGTCATGGCACATCTACATGTCACATGGAGACAAGCACTGAGTGATATTGCATTTTTTGGTTTTTTGCTAGCAATATTGATTATTTTATTTGTAAAAAATAAACCACGTGACAAAAAAAATACTTTAATTTTTCTTGAACAGAAAAAAACACTGAAAGAACATCTGCAACGCCTGATGAAAAATAAACAAGCATGGAGCGTTGCGTTTTATTCTGGCACCTTGTATGTATCGATTGCAATTTTAGGTGCAGTGTGGGGGACGGCCTATCTAGAAGCGCGTGGTTATTCGCAAAGTTTCTCAGCCGATATGATTTCATTTGCATGGCTAGGATATGCTATTGGTTGCCCTTTGCTAGGTTTTATTTCTGATGCAATTCATCGCAGAAAACCCATATTATTATTTTCTGCATTGATGGGTTTTTTCGTTACATGCAGTATTAATTATATTTCATTTGTGCACGATCATTGGATGTATATCATCTTGTTTTTCTGTTTAGGTATCGCTGCTTCAGGACAAAATATTGGTTTTGCCACAATGAGTGAACACGTTGATACGAGGACCAGAGCAACTGGTTTAGGATTGAATAATGCCATTATTACCTCGTTTGGTGTGTTCATGCCTTTAATTGTCAGTGTGTGTGTTGGTTTTGCTTCACATGAAAATCTAACACACTTAACTGCGCAGGATTTTATGCTGGGCCTGTCTAGTATGCCGATTTTATATTTAACCGCATTTTTGATTTGTTTATTATGTATCAAAGAAACGTACTGCAAGCCGCAGAAGGAATTGATTAAATTAAAAGTGCGATCAAAAAATAAACTTTTGTATCAACAACCTATTGAAGATGCGCGAGTAGCTGAAACGTCTTGATAAATTTCTGAAAATGAGATGACAACTTGCCAAAATGACCGTATGATCAGGGTCGTTTTAACTTAGGAACATGTACGAAATAACTTGGAAAACTTGGCGTCCAAGTTATTTCGTACATGTTCCTTACTGAATAGAGATTAAATACACATGAACCAATCTAAAATTTACGTTGGAAATTTGTCTTACAACACGACAGAAGACGAGCTTCGTGACCTTTTTTCACAATACGGTAGCGTTGCTGAAGTGAAACTGATTATCGACTTCAGTACAGGTCGTTCAAAAGGCTTTGCCTTCGTTAGCTATGCTTCAAGTCAAGACTGCGAAAACGCGGTTGAAAAGGTCAACGGTTACCAGATGGGTGGTAGAAAGCTGAAAGTCAATATCGCAAGAGATGACAATCGCCGTCCTACAGGTGGCGCGAGGCGTCCTAACAGTCATGATCGCTCATCATACCGAAACAGTGACGACAGAAGAGGCTAATTATTTCATGAGGGTAAAAAAACCCTTCAGAGCGTTTTACGCGAAATGAATTTGCGATCAAGGAGTCAAAAAGGAGAAGTTACGCCACTTTTGACAACCAGGCGTATTGTCCTTGTGCTTGTATAATAATATTACCTTGCGCGAGGTTTTTATTATTATATAACTCAAAGAACTTATTTTATGTCATCAACTAAAAACGCATTTGCTCATTTTGGGCTTGAAAAATCTATTTTATCTGCCATTACTGAATTGGGTTATGAAAGCGCAACGCCTGTTCAAGAACAAGGTATTCCCATCTTATTAAATGGCGAAGATCTATTAGCGCAAGCGCAAACAGGCACGGGCAAAACAGCAACCTTTGCGTTGCCGATTTTGTCACGCCTTGATTTCACAGTACGAACACCACAAGCCATGATTATTGTGCCAACGCGCGAACTGGCTATTCAAGTAGCAGAAGCCTTTCAAGGTTATGCAAAACATATCAAAGGCTTTTTGGTTGCGCCTATTTATGGCGGCCAAGATTTCGGCATTCAATTACGTTCAATTAAGCGTGGTGCACAAGTGATTGTGGGAACACCGGGTCGTTTAATGGATCATTTACGTCGTAAAACATTACCCCTTGATGCATTAAAAACAGTGGTATTGGATGAAGCTGATGAAATGCTGAAAATGGGATTTGTTGATGACGTTGAATGGATTTTAGGTCAAATTGAACACCCTCACCAAACGGCTTTATTTTCGGCGACCTTACCCGTATCTATTCAAAAAATTGCACAACGTTATTTAAAAGATGCAAAGAAAATTCAGATTAAAGCGTCAGTTGATGCCGTTGATACGATCGAACAGTGTTATGTGAGTGTGTCAAATCGAAATCAAAAATTAGATGTATTAACACGTTTGTTAGAGGTTGAAGAAAACCAAGCTGTGATTATTTTTACACGCACAAAAAATGAATCAACAGAGTTAGCGGAGCGATTACAAGCGCGTGGTTATGGGGCAGCCGCATTGAATGGCGACATGAGTCAAGCAGCGCGTGAAAAAACAATTAATCGCCTAAAAAAAGGTGATTTGGATATTTTGATTGCAACAGATGTTGCGGCTCGTGGAATTGATGTTGAACGTGTTACGCACGTTATTAATTACGATATTCCTTATGATGTTGAATCGTATGTGCATCGCATTGGTAGAACGGGTAGAGCGGGGCGTTCTGGAAAAGCAATTTTATTTGTGACGCCGCGAGAAATGCGTTTATTTAACGACATTGAGCGTTATACCAAAAAACCAATCAAACGAATTGAACCGCCTTCATTGAAACTGATTCGTGAAAAACGGGTTACGCAATTAAATGAAAAAATCATGGCAGTGATTCGCAAAAAAGAAAAACAAATTTCTCCTTATATTGACATTGTGATGGCTCTGGCAGAGAAAGAATCTTGTTCTGCAAAAGAGGTTGCAGCAGCATTGATGTTTTTAAATGAAGAAGAAGTGGCAGCACCGGATTCTTTTCCAACATCCGCTTCATCAGAAAGATCACGCGATAGCAATCGGGATCAACGAAGTGATCGCGGTGATCGAGGTCGTGGTAACAGTGGCCGTAATGATCGTGGTGGTGATCGTCGACCAGAAGGCAGAGCAGAGGGTTTTGCTCGCAAAAAATTTGGTAGTTCATCAGGTAGCTCAAATAGAAAAGGCGCACCGAATGATGCATACAAATCAGCTGGTTTTGCTCGTAGCGAACGACCTGAAAGAACAGAAAAAAATGGTAATTATGTTCGACCTGAAAGAAGGGAAAAATTCGAAAGAAATGATCGCAGTAACAGAGGTGCTACAAGATTACCCTTTCCAAAAGAGGATAAACCAAAACGTGAACGCGCCTGGAAAAAATAAATAATTTCTGCAACATACACTGGCATCAATGCGTGATAATGCGCTTTTACAATTAGGTTTTTTAGGTGCATTTCGTCGCAGTGAATTGGTTGCAATTTGCGTTGATCATATTAATTGGCAAGCAGAGGGTATTGAAATATTAATTCCAAAATCGAAAACGGATCAAAAAAATACGGGGCAATATTGTGCGATTCCCAACGGTAATGAAAAACTTTGTGCTGTACGTGCGCTAAAACAATGGATCGACCAGGCAAAAATTAATGACAGATTTATTTTTTTCATATTTATAAAGGTGATGTCGTCAGTGATGTGAATTTAACGGCTGCTGCAGTTAACGAGATTTTAAAAAAACACGCGCATGACGCGGGAATCGAAAATGCCATTGATTTTAGCAACCATTCCATGCGTCGCGGGCTCGCCACGACGGCGAGTCGTGATGGTGTTTCAATACCGGCAATTATGCGACAAGGACGCTGGAAACAGGTTGATACGGTCATGGAATATATCGAAGCAGCGCAGAGATTTGAGGAAAATGCTTCGGGATTGGTTCTTCAGAAAATGTCTTAATTATACTGATTTATATATCAAAAAACAGGTGGTAGGTATGAAAAAAGCCACTTGCGTATACCCAGTATGTGCGCTACAATGTAGCTACAATAGACTTATAGGAGGCTACAATGACTGATGCTGTTATTCGTTCTCGTATTGACGCGAATGTTAAAATAAAAGCCACTCGACTTTTTGAACATATGGGTTTGAGCATGAGCGATGCTATTCGTTTATTTCTTTATCAGAGCATTGCAGAAAAAGGTTTACCATTTCATGTCAACATTCCAAATTCAAAAACTGCTGCAACACTACGAGAAATTAGGAATCATCCAAAACGACTAAAAAAAACGTCTCTTAAGCAGTTAGAAAAGGATTGGAATGAGTAAAATTCGGGAAATCGTAAGATCCACTCAATTCAAGCGGGATTTTAAAAAATTGAGTAAATCTGGGAGATATAATATTTCCGATTTCCTGGATGTGGTGGATAAGCTTGCACGTGACATACCATTACCAAGAAATAACTTCGATCACGGGCTAGAAGGGGAGTGGAAAGGTTTTCGCGAATGCCACATCAAGCCTGATTGGTTGTTGATTTATGAAAAACCAAAAGAACAACTTATTTTAGTATTGGCCAGAACTGGGTCACATAGCGAATTATTTTGATTTAACCTAGATTCGGCATTTGCGCTTATTTTTTAGAAAATAATCAATGGCTCAATAAAAAACACTATGGATGCTGTTTTAAAATATTCTGGATAATGCAACCGCTTTAACAAATCACCAAAGTTAGACCAGTTCATCTTACGCTTACCGCCACTTTTTAGATCGACTTTTCCCCCAATAACATGTGAATCCAACGCTTTTGATTACATTAAAATGGCCAAAGTCCAGTCTAAGACTCAACTGCTAAATCTGGCTTAAAACGAGTGATCAGATGTTTGCACAGTCAAATCACAATTTACGTATCCATTTGTTTTGCCACTGTCACAATGATTGGTGACACTACCAACAAAAATACTGCCCAATCCATCAAAAATATGTTCAGAAATAAATTGTTTTTTACTGCTACTTTCTTCAGCAAAAATAAGATAATTTTCATGTGGATTGGTAACTTGCGCAACTTCCATGCTAGCAAAACTCCTTAAATCATCGTCTTTTTGTTTGCTAATCAAACTATTTTTATACGCTTCTTTTGGATTTAATATTATTTTTTCGCCAATGGAAAAAGGTTTAGTCCATTTACCTGTTAAATAAACCAGTGTTAGAAAAACGGGATAAGGTGTTTGGTTGTTAATAGTAATGTTGATTTGTTGATAATGCTGCTCATTGGCCAAAACCAATGTGCTCATTATTGCAGAAAACCATATTAGGCTGTAAATAATTATTTTTTTCATCATGCGGCCATCATCCTAGATTCGGCAGTTGAAACCTGCTGCGGAGGCTTAATCGTCTGAATATGCATTGAATTTTTAAAAAATT
>MGXX01000057.1:6461-8889 GCA_001801515.1 Gammaproteobacteria bacterium RIFCSPHIGHO2_12_FULL_38_11 | reverse complement strand
TATAAACGCGATGAATGATAAAAGTGATTAAAAGATTCGTCAATACCGTAAAAATTAACGTGGCTAAAGGAGGCGAGCTTGCGAGCCAACTGAGGCGTTGCAGGGACTAACGATATGGCACGCCAAAAATAAAAAATGATCTACAAAACGCTTCGGTCGATCGAGTTAAAGCCATTCATCCGTAATTCTTTCGTAATGCGGCGATAACCATAAAATGGATATCGATTCCACACATCACGAATATGATTCAGTAAATCAATATCGTCTATATCTGCAGACTTTTTATCGTAATACAGCGTACTTCGATTTATTTGCAGTAAATCACATAATATTCTAACGCTTATCTCATCATCAGGCGTTTCTTCAATTAATCCTCGTCTGAATGAAATGGGAGCTTGTGCAAACTTTTTTTTAGAAAATCTCGCTCAACCGTTAGCTGACCAATTTTGGCATATAATTTATTTTTTTCTCGCTCATCATTAACAGTGGCAACTTTTTTTGATTTATCATTCCGACCAAATAAATCGGCACCTTGCTCCAGTAATTGTTTTTTCCATTCGTAAACTTGGCTGGGTGCGACTTCATATTTTTTGCAGATGTCATTAATTGTCGTTTCGTTCTTAAGTGCTAATAACGCAATTTCAAACTTTTGAGACGCTGACCACTTGCTTTGTTTACCCATTTTACCCTCTCGTTCGAGGGCTATTATCTCCTACTTTTTTAAAAAAGTGTGGTCTAAATTGTGGGGGTCACTATAATGCGGGCTAGCTGCCGCTGCCGCTGCCGCTGATGATGCAGGTGTGGCACTTACTGTTGTTGGACCTGCAAACATACCAGCAGATGATGTTGCAGCAGCTAGTCCTCCTGAGCCGGTGGCCTGTATGTCAGGGCCAGAGACAGGGAGTAAAATCCCCACACGGCGGAACTCCCGCTCTACGAATTGCCTGCGCGCATCGAGTGGCTCATCAGGGTAGTCATAAAGTATCTGTGCTATATTTTGTAGTAGCCCATCTAACTGGATCTGACCTGTAACATGGTTTAAGTCACCGTTTTTAACGTTTAAAAGTCCATCGTGACCGTGAAAACACTCTAATCCTAAAGTAGCAAGAGTGTCTCGCCACCCTTCATCCATCTTAGCTGCTCTGGTCCAAACGAAATCATGTATGGCGGCATCTGCAACTTTTCGTTTAAGCGCATCCATCGTCCTCATTAAGAATTGTTGAAAATGGTTATTAATATCACCAACCATACTTCTAAATTGAGCATGGGATGAAAACTCTTTCTGTTGATCTCCTAAAATTGCTTTTGCTAGTTTATTCAGTTCATTCTTACCAGCAGGTGCGTGCGTATAAAACCTGAGTCTATCAGGATGACCAGGAACAGGATTATCTGAGATATCAATAAGTTTGAGTTTTGGTAAATAACATTCCGAAATAATCCCATTGATCTTGTCTGGATCCAACATTCCATGCTCAAGAAAAGCGATCATTGTCTGAAGTGACGCCTGCTGAGCAAGTCCCAATACCTCAGGATTAAAGTTAAATTTGGAATCACGAGAGAATTTATAATGCTCAACCAAGGTTTTATCATGATTTGAATATAAAATACGAACATCGATATTCTTCTCTACTTCTCCAGCTGTATTCTTCTCTACTCCTACCGCTGCATGCAACTTTTGCAGCAGTAATAAAGTGGGGTAGTCGCAATAACCTCTGTCTGCCAACATATCTCCTATAAACCTTATTATGCACTTTTGCGTAGTAACTGTTGCATTATCAATAATGATTCCTATTGTATCCAACGCATCGGTAAGCCTTTTTTTATTTTTGACATTTGAACACAATCCTGACATATGCTCCTGTGCCCGCGCAGGATCAAATGCGAAGTTAGGTGTTTTGTCGAAGTCGAAGTTAGAAAGGCCTCCCTTATAAGAATCGTGCGACAATGCATAAGCAGTTTGCGTCATTTCAAGAATAACTTTGTGAGCCTGTACAAACTTTTCATAATCCGCCTTCTCTTTCAGAGTTACCACTGAATTTTGGATCAACCAATAAAGAATGAATACCGAGTTACCATGGGCATCACCAAGGGTCATGGACTGTTGCAATGGTTCTATTTTTGTTGGAAATTTCTTAATATCAATATTAATGCGCATGAACGACCTCTTTTAATTGGTTATGTAGTAATTTCCACCCCCCCCCTAAATCATGTCTTTTCACATGCGGGATAACCCCAAAAGGAAGATGTCCCTTTTATTATCAACATCAGAAATATCCATTTAGCATAGAATGACACGAGAATATTAAATAAATATTAAGTAGTTATTAAATAACGGAATAACGATGAATTTCTTTGCACAGGACAAAAATTCATAACAGCACCTCCGAGTGATTAATTCTGTGTCAAACAACGCCAATATTTTCCTAAA
>MGXX01000057.1:2008-6389 GCA_001801515.1 Gammaproteobacteria bacterium RIFCSPHIGHO2_12_FULL_38_11 | reverse complement strand
TGCCATCATCTTTTTGATACGAGGCCTATCAATTAAATGTGTTTCTTCAAAACGAAATCCACGTCCTTTCAAAGAAGAAAACAATGTTTCTATTTCCCATCGCCGAAGGTAAATTTCAATCGCATTTTTAGGGTGTTGATTGGTAGCAACAATCATTAATTCACCACGCTCAGAGCGTGAACCAGCCAAATAAACTTTTTGTCCATAGAGCCAGATTGCCATATAAAATACCGATTTTTCCCTTAAATTTAAGTGCGAAAACAATTTTTTTTCTTTCAGCAATTTAGTAGTTTTAATTTTAACTTGCGATCCTTCCTTAATGCGAATATAAAACGGAACATTATTTTTGTTGAAAAACCCAAACAAAGCACCGCTTGCAAATTCTCGATCAGCTAATACACCAACAATGCTTTCTTTGCCAAATAATTTTATAAAACGCACCAGTATCGCGCGATGCTCTGTAGCAGTCGCATTACCAGCCTTGTTTAACAAGCACCAAAGTATTGGTATTGCAACGCCTTCATATGCTACTGCAAGCGTTAAAATATTTATTTTTGCTTTCCCCTAAAACCAATTGGTGCGATCAATTGTAAGATAAACTTTCTTGCCTGAAAAAAATAAATTAAAAATAAATTTTGCAATTACGTTATAATCAATTCGAAAATGACGAAAAAAACGCTGCAGTCGTTTATATCGCGAAGAAATTTCAGTCCGAGCTATCATAGCAACAGCTAGCTCGCTCAAGTTTATTGTACGAACTGTAAACAACGCCATCAATACTTGTGACAAACAATCTAATCGCGCCTTGTTCCAGAACAAAATTTTTGTCCTGTGCAAAGCAAATTAACCTGCATTTAAGCCAGCCTTAATTTTTATTTTTTCATCAATTTCTGTATAATCCGCCCAAAGAACAAAACCTTTGGGGAACAAAATGAGCCGATCCGCTGCAAACCTATCATCACGCAATCAATGTCGTTCATTACAACCGGCGACATCATCACTACTTTTTCGAGTAATCTCCATTCATATTGACCAACTCATCGAGGCCATTCTGCATGGCGATGAAAAAATGGTGTGCGTTATAATTAATGCAGCACCGGCATTATTATTAAAAAAAGGCACGGCAATTGATTTACAAGAACGTCCATTTACAGGAACGCCATTACAAGCTGCTATTGCCGCTGATGATATTGCACCCAATAAAAACAGCACGGGTACCGTTGAAATCATACTGAAAAAATTAAAAGAATTTGACTCAGAACATTATCACGCGATATTTAAAGAACAAGTACGCGAACTATACGAAAAAAGTTTGCGTGTTTATATCGGTATGCAAGAAAAGGAAATTGCACGTTTGTGTAAACTCGGTGGTGAATTACCAGATAACGATCCACAACAAACTGGCATTAATAAGAAAATGAGACAAGCACAAGTAAATCTACATGCTTATGCAGAAGCATTACGCAGCGACGATTTAAACATGCTTTTTGAAACACACAAAAAAGCACAAGCAGATAATGCGTTTGATTTTAAACCTTACGTTGATGCCATTCTTGCTATTAATCTGAGAAACACCGAACAAAAGGCACAATTAGATGATGTCATGACGCTCATCAATGCTAAGACAGAAGAAGAAACTAAAGCTGTCATTACGCGCACAGGTGTTGCACCACGAGAATCAGAGGACTGTCGCAACAAGCCATTTAATGAGCTGACGTTAGTTCAAAAATTAAATCGATTCAGAGAAAAATTGGCAGAACAGTTGCAGCGCGAGATTATTTTTAATCCCCACCATATTTTGACTGGATTAAAAGCGAATGCAGACGTATGGTTTGCATTGCCCGATAGACAAGATCCCAATAATGACAAACGCAGTGTTATTTTCTCGCAATTATGCGGCTTTGCGCAGCGGTTAGCATCGGAGCCCGTTAAACAAGATATTCGACAAGGTACTTGCTATTTAACAGGAGAAGATGAAGCGGGTGATTACCATTTAACAGGAAAAAATGCGATCCGCCGCACGAGACAATCTGGTTTTAATACCACTGGTCCTAATTTTAGTCATGTTGAGAATTCGCTTGTTGATGTCTCTGTTTCTTCGCTTGTTGATGGTATTGGATATAAATTCGGGGGCAGCACCAGTCAGCCGGAGCGTTGCTCGTATTGGGGGTGTGGGTTGTGGGAGTTCAAAATTTATGTCGAACAAAAACAGCAAGCTTTCAGAACTTATTACGCGGCGGGCGCAGTCGACTCACAGCTGCCTAGTTCAATGAAATCATTTCGCTGTTGTTGAAGTGCGGCGGCCGCAGTTGTTGCCGCCGTCGGATCCCAACAAGATTGAATATACGCATTCGAGAGTTCTTGATAATTCCATATGCCTGATGTGCCCGTTGCAAACGCCTACTTTCCATTCTGCTTATAATCTTCTATACAATTCCCCATATAATCCGCGGGGTGAGGAGGTCGCCGTGAAAAGAGCTTATACAAAACTATTATATGAAAATAATGTGAAATCAGCGAGTTACCTCACTAACACCAGAGAAAATTTAAATTTTTGTCCTGTGCAAAGATGAATTTTTCCAGTAGTTCCCGCTCAGTCGTTAATAAGGCGCGATTGAATTTCTTTGGTGGGATCGCGGGGGAATGTCAGGCTGAGACCGCCTAATATCATTTTTCATTACAACCTCACGACTTTTTTAAAAACATCAGTTGGTTGGCTTCACAATTGACAACAATCGTATCATTCGGCATAAATTTGCCGGATAAAATGTCCTGCGCCAGTGGGTTTTCTAAATATTGTTGCACGGCACGCTTTAATGGACGCGCACCATAGACCGGATCAAATCCTGCGCTGGCAATAAACGCAACTGCTTCTTTCGACAATTCAATTTTGTAATTATTGTCATGCAAACGCTGTTTGATTCGCTGAATTTGTATTGCCGCAATTTTTTCAATGTCCTTTTTCGTGAGCGCATGAAAGACAACCGATTCATCAATACGATTAATAAATTCGGGACGGAAACTTTTTCGCACCACTTCCATCACCATGTCTTTCATTTTGTCATAACCCTCATCGGAAAATTCCTGAATAATGTCAGAACCCAAATTCGATGTCATGACAATAACGGTATTTTTAAAATCAACAGTACGACCTTGACCGTCAGTTAAACGGCCATCATCTAATATTTGCAATAAAATATTAAAAACATCCGGATGTGCTTTTTCCACTTCATCTAATAATAAAAGTGAATAGGGTTTTCTACGCACGGATTCTGTTAAATAGCCTCCTTCTTCATAACCAACATATCCTGGCGGCGCACCAATTAATCGTGCGACTGAATGTTTTTCCATAAATTCAGACATGTCGATGCGCACCATCGCATCAACAGTATCGAATAAAAACAAAGAAAGTGCTTTGCACAATTCTGTTTTACCCACGCCCGTTGGCCCTAAAAATAAAAATGAACCGATTGGTTTATTCGGATCAGACATACCAGCGCGCGAACGGCGAATCGCATTGGATACCGCATTTACTGCTTCATTTTGTCCGATCACACTGTCATGTAATACTTTTTCCATACGCAATAATTTTTCTTTTTCGCCCTCTAACATTCTAGAAACAGGGATGTGCGTCCATTTAGAAACAACATCAGCAATTTCTTCATCAGTTACTTTATAACGGAGTAATTTATTTTTATCTTTTGATTCGAGTGATTTTTCAGCACTTTCTGCTTTCTGTAGTTTCTTTTCTAACTCTGGAATCAGGCCATATTGCAATTCAGACATTTTTGCTAAATCAGATTTACGCGCCGCTGCTTCCAATTGCATGCGCGCTTGATCTAATTCTTCTTTTATTTTTTGTGCGCCTTGCAAATTGGCTTTTTCTGCTTTCCAAATTTCTTCTAAATCACTATATTCTTTTTCTATTTTTTTAATATCTGATTCTAAAGTTTGCAAACGCTTTTTTGATGCTTCATCTTTTTCTTTTTTTAATGCTTCACGTTCGATTTTAAATTGAATTAATTTTCTTTCTAATCGATCTAATTCATGCGGTTTAGAATCAATTTCCATGCGAATTTCACTGGCTGCTTCATCGATTAAATCGATTGCTTTGTCTGGTAGTTGTCGATCAGTGATGTAGCGATGTGACAATGTAGCTGCTGCGACGATTGCAGGATCCGTAATCGTCACACCATGATGCACTTCGTATTTTTCTTTTAACCCGCGCAAAATGGCGATCGTTTCTTCAACGGATGGTTCATCGACTAATACTTTTTGGAAACGTCTTTCTAATGCCGCATCTTTTTCAATGTATTTGCGATATTCATCAAGCGTCGTTGCACCCACACAATGCAATTCACCGCGCGCCAAAGCAGGTTTT